>JAKSVY010000025.1 GCA_024413875.1 Bacilli bacterium | reverse complement strand
TACCTTTAAGGTAATTTAATACTTCTCTAGCATGTTCTTGATAGTAGATAAAGTCACCTAAACGAACCTGATATTCACTGTTAAAAACTTCAGCTTTTGAGGTGTTTAAACCATACTTAGAGAAGAATTCCACAAAGCGTCCAACAAGAACTTCTTTCTTAGTAATTTCATTACGTTCAAGTCGTTCCCACCACTTTACATTAATGATTGAGTAATTATGAATCATTTCATCTGTGCATTCACCTAAATTAACGACTTCAAAACATTTCTTGATTGCCGCGTGTTCCGCTGCTATAAAATCAAGAACTGTTCCATCAATATCCCAAAGCACTACTTTAATCATACAACTATTATCTTATAAAATTTTTAAAAAGTGTATAACAAAAACATCTTAAAGCTATGCTTTTTTTAAAATTTTGTGAAATAGTTAATTTTTACTTATTAATGTTTTCAAATTTTTTATTAGAAATCATCATCTTCCAAATGACTCTAATCAATTTTCTTGTTGTTGCAATGATGGCAACGTTTGTGCATTTTCCTTGAGCAAGTTTTGAATAATAATATTCCGAAAATACAGGCGAATGGATTCTCAGTTTCTGAACACATAGTGAAAGAGCATACCTTAATATTGGTGATCCACGACGAGTAATTCTACCTCTTGAACACATTGTTCCAGATTGATAAACAGAGATATCAAGACCAGCGAATTTAATTAGTTTTTCAGGTGAATCAAATCTAGCAATATCACCTATCTCTCCAATAATCATCGCGGCTAAATTTATCCCCATACCAGGAATAGTAACAATAGGTGAATCAATCTCATTCATTAATGGGATCAACGATTTAGAAAGTTCATCAATTTGATTATCAATTGTTTCGATTTGTTTAACTAATGAAACGATAATTCGTTCATCGGATTCGGTTGCAAAACCAATTGAATTTTTAGCCAATGTTCTTAATTGTTGAAATCTATTAAAACTAATAGAGCCTCTTGACATCTTTCTTAATTTTTCTCCAGTTTCAACTCTTAAATTAGCTATTTTTTGAGGGGATGGATAAGTTTTTAATATCCATCTAATTGTGGGTGATTCAAATATATGTCGACCTATATTTTTCCTAGTTCCATCTTCATTTTTTTCAAAAAATTTGCAGAATTCAGGAAAAACTTCGTCTAGATATCTTAGCAAATGATTGTAAGCTCTTATTTTATCAGCGAATAAAAAATACTTTGCTCTTTCGATTTTACGAACTTGTTCAATGTTGTAAGATAATTGTGGGGATGAGGTAAAGGTATGGAAAGATACATACCTAGCAATTAGTAATGAATCTAATTTATCTGTTTTAGCTCCATTACAAGTTTCGGACTCTTTGAATCTGTGAATCAGAAACGGATTATATATTTGGACTCTGTACCCGTTTCGATTGAGAAACTTTGCTAAACAAGTCATGTAGTGACCTGTTGCCTCCATCCCTATTTTTATTTGCTCTTTTTGGCCGAGCAAGCCTAATTCATTTAAGAGAGAATTAAACCCTTCTAAATTGTTAGAAATATTAAAGTTTTCTTTTCTAACAACTCCATCATTATCGATAATTGCAACTGTATGTTTATACTTAGCAATATCGATTCCAACATAAAACTCCATGTCGGTCTCCTTTCTTGCCGTTTTATATTCATATCGGCTTATCTTATCGAACTATCTGTTAAGGAACGTCAGAGCGTTAAACAACCTATTAGCGAATAAAAGAAAAGCCGTATGCCTGAGTATGAAGTCCGACAGTCAATGCTGTATTTCAATTAAGCAGGATAACGGCATAAATTAATTATACTTGATTAGATAAAAAGAAAATCTAACCAGTACATGATTAGATTAGCTTATTTGTTAAACAGATAACTTAATTATATCATTTTTTGCAAACAAAAAAGTTAGGTTTTTACGCCTAACTTTATTGAGTAATTAATTACATTGCGTTTGTGCCGAGTTCGATATAAACAATAAGTTTAAGAGTTTCTGAGTCTGAGTAATTCCATTTGCCAGAAGCATCGAATAATTCTGGGCAGTCTTCTGGTTGACCAGCAAGGACTAATGTACTTTCATAACCTACTTTAGAAATGCTACCAATGTTATTGTAGTTGCTATATCTAAATGGAGTGCGGACTGTGCCGTTTGGAAGCTCAACTTGGAAAGTGATTTCAAGGTCTTCTTCGTGTTCTGTTAATACCTTGTAGGCAACATATGAAGGAAGGTAGCTACCAGAGTCACCGTCAGATTCTGTTAATGTAATGTTCATATCACCTGGTGCAACCATGATGCTTGTAAGATTTGCATCGTCATCAAAGTTAAGAATATATCCTTCGCCATAATCACCGTTGTGATAATCAGAACTGTTTTCTAATTGAAGTTTTGTAGAACCTGCTAAGATTGTGCTTGAAACAATCATTTCACCAATTGTTTTTCCACCTTCTCTAACATAAATGAATTGGCCTTTTGTGATTGCCATAGATGTTATTAATTCAAAGTTAATTAAATCTTCATAACCACCTGGTGAAATCATATCTACATCAAATGTAAGTTGAGCAGTAACATCGGTGTTTCCGATATAAAGTTGTGGTCTATATTTAGTCGCAATAGGTGTGTGTCTACCACCTTCAACTTTAGAGAAAAGTCTAATAGATGCAGTACCTTTTGTAATAGGTGTAACTTCAGTACCTCCAACAACAACTCTTGCTCCTCTTTCAACGTCAGAAGCGTTAACACCTCTTACGCGGAATCCGTATTCATAACCCGCTTCAGCAGAATCTAAGAGTTTTTTTGCATATTCGATACCAGTGATAATTGTTGAAATAGGTGTAGATGAACCTGGATTATAAATTTTAGCTGAGTCACCAATTTCTACACTAGCACCATTAAGAGTTCCAGTAACTACTGTGCCTTGACCAGTAATTGTATATATTTCTTCAACAAAGAAGTTTGCAACTGTTTGTGTATATGGAATTTCTGCAAGATAGTCATCACAATTAGTTCTAAATTTACGAACAACTGGGATAAGTCCACCTAAATCAATATTATTAGGATTTGTAATTTCAGCGTCTTCGCTAAGTAAAAGTCTAATAATATTGTTAACATCAAAATGAATACCGAATTGATAAGTAGTATTAGCGAGTTCGCTTGCAGCGTATACTTGGTAAGCACTATAAACTCTATCAGCTTCTTCTTTTGCCAAATCATCTTTGAGTGAAGGCAAATTGTATACAAATGTTGATACAGTAGAATCTTTAGTTGCTGTGATTGTTAATTTACCGCCATCTTTGTATGTTGGAATAACGTTAACAAACATTTCGTATGTATAGCTTTCATCTGCAGTATATCGAACTGTCTTATTACATACAGAACATTTACCACTAACATCGCTATATGTTCCAGAGCCACTATGAGTTGAAACATTAGTTAATTTGTGAGGGTTTTCATTAAGATGTTTATCACAGTTTTCACATAGTCTCCAGTGTGTTAAATTGTTAGATTGGAAATCTCCAACTTGTTTGTGTCCTGGTGCAGTAACTTCGAATGTTTCAGTACTCTTTCTTCCACATTCACATGACTTGTAGTAGACAGTTGGAGTAACACAGTCACCTTTAGACTTTAAGCATGAAGCTTTTTCAACATTTTGCCATACGTGGTCTGCAGTACCTACTGCTTGTCCACAGACTTCACATGGATGCCAGTGTTTGCTTTCATGATAGCCCCATGTTGATGATGGAGTGTGAGGTCCAAGTTCACCAGTTTCAAATGTTGTAGTTCCTGCTTTACCACAAACACATGAATAGAAGTATTGTGCTTTTACTTCACATGTTGCGCCTGACTTGAAATAAGTTTCAGTTGCGACTTTTTGATCATAAGCGTGAGATGTTTGTCCAACTCTTTCACCACATTCACATAATTGCCAGTGTTCTGAATCTGTGTATTGATATCCACCTGTTGCTGCGTGTGTATGAGGAGGTGTAGTATCAGTTGTGTCAGTACCAGTGTCTGTAGTATCTGTGCCTGTGTCAGTTGTTCCAGTGTCTGTAGTACCTGTATCTGTTGCAGATGAACCAGTATTAGTACTATAACCACCGCCGGTGCTCTTACATCCTGCGATTAATGCGCAAGACATCAAAAGAGCAAAAATGCTTGATTTTTTCATTTTTTTCTCCTTTTTTAAAAAATAGGCATATAAATTATGCTCCAAATACGCGTACACATAAAGAAAAAATTAATATTTTTTTAATCTAGGCTAAAAATTAATAAAAAACTCCTTACTGGAGTTTATTATAATTCAATTGTAATACAAGGTCTTATAGAGTGACTTGTTCCATCAACTGCATAGTTAGATAAGTATCCACCCGCATTAACAACTATTGATGCATAGTCAAATTCACCAGAAGATGATTTTGTCCAATATGTTCCATTGTTTTTATAGGCTGTTTCTTTAGAAACCCATGAACCCATTGAACGAGTATATTCACTACTCTTGCATTCCCTTGTTTTTGATTTTGCGTCTTCGTTATTTTCAAAGCTATATTGAGTATTAAGCATATCTTCTTTACTTGGAAGAGATACTTTATCTTTATCAGAATTTGATTTTAAGAATGAATTACTTAATGTAAATGCAGTTTCAAGGAATTCATTATTTAGATATTCTCTAACATCACTATATAAATAGTTATTTGGAAGGATGGTTTCACCATTAAGAGTTCTTGTTTGATAATCGCTATAGAAATTATGAACATCTAATAAGGTTGATGAGATAGCATAATATTTACCGTTATCATTAGATAAAACATTCCATGAGATTGGTTCACATTTAAACCAATATTCTTTATTTTGTTCAACCGCACTTCCATCATTAAATGTATATGACTCATTGTTATAAACATTGGATGTTTTCTTAACGTAGTAGTTATCTTCAAAGAAACACCAATCATTAATTTCAGTTGGTGAAAGTGATTCAAGATTACTTAATAAAGTTTCATCCTTCACCACTGATTGAGGATATAAACCATAGGTAATTGTTTTTCCATCACTAGATAAAACAGGGTTATATGCTTCATCATCTGTTGAAGTGACTTTATTATATGTAGCAGTATAAGTTACGTTATGTGTTACCTCTATAAGTTCAGGACTCCAACCTTTAAATTCATAGGTATAATTTGCTTTTCCTTCTCTTACTGGAGTTGCTCCATCATAAGAAGGTAAAGAGCCTAATTTAACATCAACATCCTTTTCAAGGATAGTTCCATCAAAGTTTTGCCAAATGACTGTAAATGTTTGTTCAAAAAGAACACCTGTTGTATTTCCACTACAAGCGGTTAATCCAAGGATAGAGATAAACAATAATCCTAACTTTTTCATAACTATTCTTCTAATACAAATTCAATTCCAGTAATAAAGATTGGTTTCTTATTAGTGGTAGCAATCTTTAATTCTTGAGTAGGTTCAAAACTAACTTCAATAGTTGTTTCTTGGTTAGCAGAAACAGTTTCTAAACCCGCTACTGTTAAACCATCACATGTGTAGAGTGTTGTTTTATTATCATTAGTGTCTTCACTCCAATCAGTAGACGAGGCATCACCTACTTGGATCTTTGTGGCGGTTGCATATGCATAACCAGTAATTCTAACTTTTGAAATAGCTTCATTTAATGTCACAGCAAAATAACCATTAACGGATGTTGAACCAATCTTTAAGATATCTCCACGATACCAGGCTGTTTCATTACGTCCACCATTTGCACCACCATACATAAGTTCAAAAGATGATACTGAATCTAAGATTCCGTCTCCTTCTTCAGTTGGCACAAACGTATTGAATAATTCTTCATTGCTTTCAATTGCTTTCGCGGTTTTTCTTGTGCCTAAATCATAGCTAATTGAATAACTTGTAACATAGTCAATACCAGTAGATATCTTTTTTAAAGATACACTAATTTTTACATTACGACTTGGCATAATAAAACGATATGTATCTTCATTAGGAGTTAATATAGTTCCATTCATTAAAACTTCTTTAACTTCTTTGTTTTCTTCTGTTACTGAAATAGTGAATGTTACTTCACTTTCTTCATAATATTCATTTTCAAGTCCAACACAGGTAAAGCCTTCACCTTCAATAGTGACACTATATTTTTCATGAATTGGATCATAGACGTTAATTGTTACGTTAGCACTTAATTCTGGATTAAGAGTGCTAGTTGCAGTGACAACGCCACTACCAACTTTATTAGCGGTTATTGTTGAACCAGTTAATGTAAAAACACTTGTTTCATTAGTGGTCCAAGTAACACTTCTATCATATTGATAGTTTGGTGAGAAATTTAAAGTAACAATATCATTTAAATCTCTAACACTACCAATAATTAAATCAATTGATTCTTCGCTAATTGTTAAAGTTTCAGGAACATAACTTGTTTCTTGTGAAGAACATCCTACTAAGAAAGAAGGAATAACAAATAATAAAACAGCTTTACTAAACTTCATAATTATTTACCACTTCTAATATTAGCCTTGATATCTTCCCAAGGAACACACGCTCTCATGTTTTTAGCGATAGTTGATACATTAGTACCTGCTACTTTTCCTTGTTCCGCTACAATCTTAGCTTCTCTAACCTTGTTAGGATCTACACTTGATGCCTCGTAAATCCAAAGTAAAAGTTCAGGACAAAGAAGCCCATTATATACACGTGTTTTAGCGTCATCTTCATAAGATAAAGTTCCTTCAGTTAAACTTTGTCCAATCCAAGAAGTGAAAAAATGCCACTTTTGATCTGGAAGATGAAGTTCTTTATCCACTGTTAATCCTAATTGTTTAGCGTATTGAATGTATCCACCACTAGTTTGTTGATATCTTTCAATAAATTCATCTGATAATGGATAGTGTTCTTTTTTAGTTGAAAGATAATCACTTATTTCTTTCATTGATACTGCATCAACTTCTGCCGCATCCACTACATTAATTTTCTTGTTAGAAAAATTTCCTCTTGAAAGGCAAAGTAAGGATGCTCCTAAGAGTGATAAAGATATTAATGCATGAGAAACCTTTTTCATATTATAAATAATATAGTCTATCAATCATCTTGTGAATAATTATTTATCTAGATTGCAAAATCACTATTACCTTTTAATTTGGCTTGTCTAATCATTGAATCATTAATTGTCGAAGTAATCTCTTTGCTAACTTTTGAGTCTTTTGTGATTTTGTATATATTTGTTGCACTGATGATGAATATTTTTTTATATCCTAATGTCTCAAATCTATCCAAACTTTCTTTAGATACCGTCTTCTTATAATCAAAAATTGACAATATTGTATTTGTAACATCTTTATTCTTTTTATATTCTTGTGCTAATAGCAAGACATCTTCATTGTTTGAATCAGTCCATAAAACATCAAAAACATTCTTAGCGTCGCGGAGTTTTTCATCATTTAATTCGAAAGATGAGTTTCTTAATTCTTTATCAATATACGAAGCAAGATAGAACGCCAAATACAGACGGTATCTATAATTAGTTTTATCAAATTCATAAAAACTACTATTTGTAAGATTATTGATTTTTCTGACAAACAAATTGATGTTCACATCTAAAACTTGGCTGATTTTATAAATTGAATCCAGCTTAGCATTGTAGATAAATTCATTATCCCTAGTATAACTAACAATAGTGTTATAGTTTACGCCAGTTAGTGAACTTAGTTCGCCTATTGTTAATTGTTCCCTTTCCAGCAAAAGAGAGATAACAGTTTTTGCTTTTACCATTTTTTCGAATAAATCAATTAATTGAGAGTTATCCATCTCATGATAGACAGAAAACAATTCAATTGCTTTCTTAATAGGAAGATACAAAAACAAAAACGAAAAAGATTTGTTAAAAGTGAAAAATAATTTTGTATAAATATCCCCTAGCCATAATGATAAAGGATTCGTTTTTAAAATAACCTCTGGATCAATGTTTCTTTCAAAAATTGATTCAATTATTGTTTCTTGTTTTGTGTATATTAAAAATGAAGAATCACCATTCTCAAGATAACCAATATATTTATTATTTATAATTCTTGCTTCGATTACATCTTCCGAAATTTGTCTATCAAACCCATAGAAAAATGTGGAAGAAAGAAGCAAGGAAATACTATTAATATCATTAACGTTTATCATAATTCTTCATCAGATCCTCCAATTTGTCATTGGTATTGTTTACATCATTAATTCTAATTTCTTCAAATCTTGAATCAGCAAGACTTTTTTTTGTGTAGTATTTTTCTTTATAGACACGTTCAACTTTAATTGCTTTTATAAAAGATAATCTAGCAAAAGCCTTTTCGCTTATTAAAGCTATTTGTTTACCTAAATCGCCAGCTTTATAAATATTTTCAAGACTTTCAATGGATAGCTCATTTTGCAAGAAAAATAATGGAAATTTAAAATACGCATCATCCGCACGATACCCTATAACAACATCATACTTTGTAACATCAACGTAAAAGTTCTTTTCTAAAAATTCCAAGCGCCTTTTATAGAGAGTTTTTTGTGACAGAGATAATTCTCTAAAGTGCATTAATATTGCAATCCAATTAAGAACATTAAAAGAAGGATCGGTTAAATCTAAGACATTCAAACCAGTTACATTAAAAGAATATTTATTTGCAAATCCTGATGCATTGGTTCTACTTGCCCACTCTTTTGCCATTTCTAAAGAGGTTGTGCAATAGAATGCTAATCCATAGTCATTAGAGGTTTTACCATATCCGTAAATTGGTTTTTCAATAATTGTTTCACTTCCGTGATAAATAACGATTCTTTCCATGACTATATTTTATTAAATATTCGCAAATTTTCAACGCTTTTTGTATTTTATTACATATTTTCAGCATTTTTATTGAAATTTCTCCAAAACAAAAAGGCATATTGCTATGCCTAATCATTTATACTTTTAACACTTTTAAATGAGAACTAGAGCAAATCCTATCAATAAACCAATAAGAAGGAATAAGGCCGGGATTTTTGATCTCCACATAAGGATTGATTCTGGGAGTAGTTCACCAAAGATAACATAAAGCATCGCACCTGATGCAAGACTTAAACAAACTGATAATACAAATGGATTAATTAAGCCTAAGGCATAGCCAAGAACCGCACCAATAACAGTTGGAATTCCTGAACACGCAGTTACAAGTAATGCTTTCCACTTTTTCATTCCACCAGATACTAAAGGAACAGAAACTGCCATACCTTCTGGAATATTGTGTAATCCAATGACAATAGCAATAAGGAATCCGCTACCACCAATAATCTTTGCCCCATCAGTCGCATAGCTAGCACCAATAACCATACCTTCAGGTAAATTATGTAAAGCAATAACGATCGCCATAATTAACCCAGCAATAAATAATTGCTTTTTATTTCCTCTATGGTGTTCTAAATGGTCAGCGTGAATCATTTCATTAAGATCATCGTGTGTTTTAGGGTGAGTTTCATCAATATGAGGAACCTCTTTGTTTGAGTGTTTATCAATAAAGTAGTTAAGAAGCCAAACAAGCCCATAACCAATCGCGGTAAATAAGATAACGAAAAGGAAATGAACAGGATGATCTTCTACTGTAGGATTTAATGCTTCCTGCATTAAGTCAAAGCAAACAACAGCAAGCATCATACCTGCTGCAAAGCTAAGTAATAAAGAAACAATCTTACTTGAATCTTTTTTAAGAATAACGCCTATGAGTCCACCAATACCAGTTCCAGCGAAACCAGCAATGAATGTAATTAAGGCAATCCAACCTAATACTTCTAAATTCATACGTCGAAAGTATAGCATATATAGATTATGTTTGTATTAAAACATTCAATTTAAGGCGCGTTTTCTACATTAATGAATTATTTACCATTAACCATTTTATCGTCTTTAAAGGGGCTTATTAATATATAAAACCTCCCACATTTGCGTGCGAGAGGTTTTAATAAATGTTAATTAAAGATTATTGAGCTAACTTATACATTACAGAACCAACATAGATACCTGTGCCAGCTTCAATAGCAGATGAGTAATAAAGTCCAATTGAGAACTTAGTGCCTGCACCAGCTTTGAGTTGTGTCATAACTTTTGCATCACTTGTTGTGATGAAGTTCCATCCTGGAAGTAATGTTTCACCAGCACCTGCATAGTTAAGGTCGTAAACTGCTGCGCCATTAACTTTTGGCATAAATCTAAGTCCATCAACATTGCCAGGCTTAAATGTTAATGCCTTATTAACAAATACTGGAATTGTGACTTCTGAACATTCAATATCTGGGAAGATGATTTCAAATGGTGTATAAGCACCACCAGCTGGATAACCGAATGGGTTCCAGTATTCATAACCAGAATATACTGCAGGTGATTTTGTTGAATCTTCATCTGTTAAGAATGCATGGTTTTGAACAAATTGTGCACCTGTGAAGAATTGAGTTGCGTTAATGTTATGTTTATATTGGTTGTATTCTTTATAAACAAATGGTGACTTACATGCGTAGTATTTTGTACCAGGTGTATATGTAGTTGTGTTTGTACCTCTATTACACCATGTTCCTGTAAAGAGCATACCATATTGAGCAAGAGCTGCATCGAATGAGGCTTGATCAGTAATGTCTAATGGTTGACCACTACATTGTGAGAATGAGTTAGACCATTCAACTTGGCCATCATATCCTTCATATGGATTCTTAATGAATCTAATATCAGACATTTCAACTTCTGCGCCTGCTGGGAGGACTGAACCATTTCCAACTTTAAGTTGTAAGCCTGCTCCTGGATTTGCCTTCCAAGCTGCTTGATAGCTTAAGAAGTTCCATCTAGGAATAACGATTGTTGTCCATTTGTTTGCTGGAACTGTAACGTTGTAGTCACTTCCTGCAAAACCTGCTAATGCTTGGACTAAGAACTTAAATGATGTAGATGACTTGATAGCGAAGTACATTGTTAATGCATCATCGTTAAGAAGATTTTGATTCTTTAAGTTTCCTTTTTCAGCAGAACCGATTTCATTGTTGATAACCATAAATCCAGCCCATGGATCAACATTCTTGCCAACATGTAATTTGATAGTATCACCAATTACTGAATCATTGCTGAATTCATAGTGATCAGCTTTTGTTCCACCTTCAGGGATAAGCTTATCAATATTGAAGAACCAGTGATCCTTATCCAAATCATAAGCTGTTTCACCGCTTGCATAACCTGAAACATAATGTCTCTTAGCAGCAAGAACTTCTTTACATCCAGTTGTGTCAGTTTCAAGACCTGTAACTACTTGTGGAGTTTCTTCTAAGTATTTTTCAACTTCTTCCATTCTCATTTCAGATTCATAATCACCATCAACATTAACTGTTGAGATTTCATCGAGTTTAATCTTTAAGTTTGCAATTTCGCTTGCAAGTTCTTCTGGAGTCATTTCCTTCTTAGGAATGATTTCTTCAACTTCTTTACCACATGTACATGTACCGTGTTTTAAACCAGTTTCTCTCCATGTAGAATCCTTATCAATTGTCCAGCTTGTAACGTTGTGTGGTGCTTTTTGAAGTTCGCCTCCACCACAAACAGAACATTTAAGCCAGTGATATTCTTCATCTGATCCGTATTCTGTACCTGCTACACATGTTCCGAGTTCAAGTTTTGCATCACAGCCATCATTTAAACAATCATGCCAGTGGCTTTGAACACCATTAACATCACCTGTTGACCATTCGCTAGCTGCTGAGTGTCCTGGATGAGTAACGATTTCTTCATCATATTTATCACATCCGTCATTTGTACAGTAGTACCAGATTACTTCATCATCTTCACAGTTTCCGTGTTGATGAACTACTGGATTATCATAATCAAAGTTATGTCCAAGTGCTCTAATAGGATCTTCAAGAGAAACTGTTACTTTGTTTTCTCCAAAATAACCTGTAACTGAATAAACTTGTTTACCAGCTGTTTCACATGCTGGAGCAGAATATGCGCCTTTAGTGAGTGTAACATTTGTTGCTTCAACTGTGTGATCTGAATTATTTTTACATTTAGCTACTAATGTAGCGCTTGTCTTATCTGCACTTAATGATGCGACAGCGTGTTCGTAATCATAGTCGTGACCAGCTTCCACTACTGGAACTGCTTTTTCTTTACCACATGTTGAACACTTAAACCATTGTGTACCTGTTTCTGTACATGTTGGTTCAACGTATTTATCAGGTTCCTCTACCCACGAGTGTTCACCTTTATCGTTTGTTTCCCCACATTCAGGATTTGAGCATTTGTGCCAGTGATATGTGTCATCACTTGACCAATTTGTTTCCCAGTTATGACTTGTTAATACTGGTAAAACTAATTGTCCTTCAGTTGTTTCTGCCTTGTTTTCATCAAAATATTTGCCACATGAACAAACATAGTGAGCAGCCATACCTGTGCTTGTGCAAGTTGCAAGAACTTCAGGAATTAAATCTACAAATTCATGTTCATGCTTCTTGCCACATCCAGCAAGTACGCTTAAAGACATTAAACCAATCGAAATTAAAGTTAATTTTTTCATAGTTTTAAAATCTCCTTTTATGACTCAATTATAATTCAAAAAAAATAGTTTGGAGCATCAAAATAAAAAACCTATATTAATATAGGCCTTTACGATAGTGTTTTTTGTCATCAAAGTTGATAACTTTATCAAACACAGAAAGTGAATAAAGATGGAAAATAACCAAGAAAATACCGGAAAATAACGCGATAAACACGCCAACTACAAGGGAATAGAACAATAATCCGAATAAACTTGAAACAAACCAGATAATTCCGACAAAAGTAGAAAATAATATCACTATTAAATATTTTGAAAGCATTAAAGTGAAGGCATTTGAGACAAGTGTAAACAACTTTCCCTCATAAAATGTGATTTGCGAAATCAAAAATAAAATGAATGGAATTATTAAAATAAATGTAATCGCGATACTTAAAATGTATCCAATTTCAAGGATTAAAGAACCGGTTAAATTATAGAAATCTTTAAAGACTGCGATAAGGTAAATAGCAAGACCAATTAAAACACTAGGCAAAAGAACTTGTTTAAAATTTTGTTTGATTCCTTTTTTAAAATCATCACCAAAGAAAACGCCCTCATTCCAACAAAGATTGCGAATGATTCTAAGCGCACCAGAAAGTCCAATACCAAAGATAATAAGTGTTGCTAATTTAATCGCATTAAAGATCAAATCTTCAAACGCATATGTATAGAACATATCTGTTTGAGTCATTGAACCGGCTTCAACTTCATTTTGTAACGCAACCAAAACGATGTTTTGATAAGTTATAGTTGCAAGAAATGGAATAGAAAATAAAAAGAGAATAAGGCTTATTTTAAAAATGGTCATCTTTTCATTTTTAAGAAAAGCTTTAAATTGTTGTCTTCTTGTTGTTGGAAGGCTTTCTTTCGAAAAGTCTTTTTCTTTTGCTTTATATCTACCAAACATAATTAACTTATAAAATTATTAAATACAGTGAATGCATCATTACTAACTGATTGTTCATCGATTGCTTTTTGATGTTCACTACTTTTATTAATAAACATATAGTAGTCATACTCTTTATAAGATAAATAATCTACACAATAACCTGTTTTTGATTCTTTATCATAAACTTTATAACCATATTTTTCTTTGTATGTTGATTCATTTTTATATTCATCAGGAAGGGATGAGAAAACACTCATAGTGGAACCTTCTAAAATTACTGAATCAAGAATGATGACATCGGAAATGGAAAGATAATATGAATATAAAGATTCTTGTCCATTAACGTTATCCTTATCAAAAGTATAGATATTAACACTTAAAATTTGTTCACTTAGTCCAGTGAATAATTTTTTTGCAAGTTCTTCTTCTTTGTTTTCTTTAACAGGTGAAGAAATGAAAACATTGAGTTGCTCAAAAGACTTTGTTTTAAGTTTTTGATTAACTCCATATGACACCGCAAAAGGTACGACTACTAACGGAATCAAGAACAAATATAAATATTTAACAATATATTGTTTTAATGGGATTTTAACTAACGTATTCTTCATAACTAATAATAAAATTTCCCCTTAAAACAAACTTATATGTTTTAGATTCCACTAATGCATTATGGTAAACTGAATATAAATAAACCACATAAGTTTCTTCATCTTTAATAATATTAATTTGATAAACTTTTTTATTAAAATCAAGGCTATATGCTTTTTGATCTATGTATGTTACTTCACTAATGATTTCAGTTTCTTCACCTGTTAAAACAAACTTGAAAAACTTGACTTGTTCTTTATAGAAAAGAAGATAAAACAAACCAAAAATAAATCCAATAAGAAGTAATGAGGACACGACTATCATAATTGGAAGCATGAAGTTTCTATTTTCTCTACTCACAAAGATAAAAGAAAGAGTTAAGAAAATAATAAAAGCACCTAAAAGAGAATAAGTAACAATTCTACTTATTTTTAGATTCTTTCTATACTCATTTAATTCTTCTAATGTAAACATAATTATTTTATGAAATATTTATGAATCTCAGGTCGAGGATCTTTAAAGACTTCGAAAGATTCACCACTAGTTAATATTTTACCTTGTTCAATAATAGTAATGCTAGAGCCTAAACGTAAAGCTTCACTTTGATTATGTGTAACAAAAATAGTTGTAAGACCAAGTTTTGTAACAAATTCCCTCACAAACGAACCAATATTTGTTGAATTAGTTTCATCAAGATTTGAGAATGGCTCATCTAAAAGTAATAAACTAGGTCTTTTGATAATCGCTCTTGCAATTGCGACTCTTTGGCATTGGCCTAAAGAGAGTTCTCTTGGTTTTCTAAATAAGAGTTCTTCGATACCAAATTCTTTAGCGATATCAAACACTCTTTCTCTAATTTCATCTTTATCGATATTCTTTAAAGTTAATGGATAGGCAATATTATTAAATATTGTCATATGAGGATATAAAGATATGTTTTGATTTACATAAGAAATATTTCTTTCGTTTGTTTGAAATAAAGAAACATCACTTCCGTCAAAAAGGATGGTACCTTTATACTTTTCAAGACCCATTAAACAACGCAAAAGGGTGGTCTTTCCACCACCGCTTTCGCCTAAAATCACGTTAATTTTAGATGATTTAAAAGAAACAGAAATATCGTTTAATGATGTTTGTTTGTCTCTTCTGTTGTTGTAAATATGAGTTAAATTCTTAACCTCAATATTTGGCATATTATCTTACTTTTGCTACAGCTGCATTGTTTTTCCAAACATTGTTCCATTCGGTTTTGAATGAACTACCAAATGATGAATATAAGCTTTGGAGGTCTGACTTAATAGTTACATATTCATTATGTAAGCTTTGGTTAAGACCCTTGCCTGTCCATTCTTTATCACCTGAAGTTGTGAATGAATTGATAATTGTTTGGTGAGATGAAACTAAGCCAACATTAATTGCAGTTAATTTACATGTACCAATACCTGTACAAACACTACCATTGATTGAAACAACATAGTTTCCAGATGCATCTAGTTTTGCGTTACGAAGGTTGAGTTCAGCATCACTCTTTCCATCGAATTTTGCAAGATCGATAACAACGTTTCTCATAACTGGTTTAGCAGCGTATGCGATAAAGTTCTTATTGTAGAATAAACCTTCTGCAGGTCTTGTAACGTTAACCCATTCTTGAGTTACATAGACGTTTTCAACTAAACCTGCCCCTGCCATAACGATACTTGTATCGCCATCGTAACCTTTAACTTTAGTTGGTCCGTCTGTACCTAATCTAATATCAATGAATGCTGTATTGCGTAATACACCTTCATTATGCATAACAGAAATAAACCCACCAAAAGCCCACTTATTGACGAGTTCAAGGTTTTTGATTGAATATCCACATCCATCAAAGACACCTTTAAATCCATCAGTACCATCAGTTCTATAGTCGAGAATATTTCCAATACCAGAAACCCAGTGGAACACATCACCCATACCATCTCTAGGTGTAGAGCCTGAGCCAATATCAAATACTACGTTTCGATAATCGTAATCAATATCATTTCCAAGTTCGAAATAACCACCATACAAGAAGGCACTTGTTGGTTCAAGAATCTTACCGATTCTCAAGAATGATTTGATATCATTTGAATTCTTTAATACTTTAGTAACAAGAGTGACATTGAATTTATAGTCAACACCACTAAATCTTGCGTACATAGTTGTTTCACCATAGTTAAGTCCAAGAATAGTCTTTGAAATTGTTAACTTCTTAGTAGAGCTATTATATGAAACACCTGAATTATAGAATTTATTGTTGACAACAATACCTTCAAATGTTCCGCTTAATGATCTTGAAACATTAGTTAAATCAAAATCATAATTATCCTTTTCATAAGTGATAGATGTTGCAGTTAATGAAGCAATATCTTCATTTAAATAGTTTTTACCGATATTTCCAAGATTTGCATCTTTATAAATATCAAATGTTACTGATTTCTTGTTAGAACGGTTAAGTTTTGAAGTAACAGTTAATGTAAGAGTTTTACTTGCTCCTGCAAAAGAAGAATTTGCGAAGAAATAACCGTACTTAAATTCACCATAAGTTGGATCAGAAATTTCATAATCCACTAATGATGTTGGATAGTTAACATCAATTCTAAGTTCATCACCAGCATGGATAACTTCCTTATCAAGAGATACAGTAATTGCACTACTTAATTGAGTATATAATGATTTGAAGATAGCGAAATCATCACTTGTTTTCCAAATTCTTGTATCTAAATTATTTACAAAAGATTTAGCTTCAACTGACGCTGTTGCTTTTGCAAATGAAGCACCGCTGTATTTAGCGCTTGAATTATCTTCATTATAATCGCCATTATAAATACCAAGAGCATTTACACGGTTGTTAAGTGTTGGATTAGAGACAAAATATACACCAGGAATCTTGTTATTATTTGCATCCAATTTTTCGTTATCGTAAATACGAGCAGATGAAGCATCAATAACGCAATTTTCAATACTTGCATTCTTACCCATAGCGACTGGGTTAGCGCTTGTGAAGAATGAACCACTATAGTTACGTTTCATTGGATCATTGACATTTTGTGACCATCTATCGTCTTTGTTATAACCCATTGATTTATATTGAATATAAACGTTTTCAATCTTCCCATCACCAGCAGTTGCAATATAAGCTGTTTCAGCCGCAACAACTGCATTACTAAAGGAAACATCTTTAATAATACTTCCGGTTGCTAAGACACCGAAAATACCACCTGAATAGACATCTTTTCTAATAGTTGGTTCAATTTCAAGTCCCTCGATGTTAAAACCTTGGCCATCAAAGACTCCTTTGAAACCACAAAGCATGCCGTCGATCCAGTTTTGACCAACTGCACCAATATCAGCAAAGCTAGATTCATTGAACATTGGAGTAAATACTCCTCCATAGTCAATGTTATTTCCTAAAGCAAAATATCCATCGGCAAATTGTGCTCTTGAATCATTTGCGATAGCGAGTTTGTTCATAGAGTCTAATTCAGCCTTATCATTAATAAGAAGAGTAACTAACTTAACACTGAGTTCATATTCATATCTATCAACAACAACTGATAATTTGACATCGCCTAAATCTGAAGCATTCTTTGGTAATTTGTTCTTAACTAAAGATAATTTTCCGTTAGTTAAAGTGCCAATAGATTTACCTAAATAATTAACTTCACCAGTTGCTCCGCCATCAGCAAGTAATAAAGATGAAATATCATATTCTTTTTGTAAGTTTTCAACTTCGATTACTGATGAAGTAGAAATCTTTACAATAGGTCTTGTGATATTAACAGCGACTCTAAAACTTGATACATGTTCGCCATCATCAAAAGAACCTTGAAGATAAATCTTTCCAAACTTTTTACCAGTGATTCTATCTTTTCCACTTCTCTTTGAAAGAGCAGCGTAATTTACATCAGTAGCATTTTCATAAGCATATGTAATTGGAGAATCTGATTTAACCCCATTAACATAGGCGATAACATCAAGTTCAATACTATTAGTAAATCCAGTATATGCAGCACAGGTAATTTCAGCTTCAAATCCATCATTAGTGACTTTTAATTCACTTGAAGAAGGAATCATAAAAACAACACTGTTATCAATGACTTGAATTTCAAGTGATTCTGCAACAACAAATCCTCTAACTGTAGACGAGAACATTGCAGTAGCGTGGCCAGTTTTAATACCTTTAAATGTGAATGTATCACCTTTTTTCTCTACTTCGACGCAATTGTTATCAACTTTGCAATCTAATGAGCATTCGTCAGTGATATCATTTGTTCCCCATAAAATAGAAGGAACAACAGGATAGGCATCACCAATGCTGAGACTTAATGAAGTAGTCTCTAATTGAATTGTTGGTGCTAACGCACTTTCAACAACAACAACTGTACATGATGCGCTTGATGATCCAACAGTAGCTGTAATTTGAACTGTGCCTGATTTGTTTAAACTTTTTACAAGTCCAGTCTCATCAACAGTAGCAATGCTATCATCACTACTTGACCAACCGATTTTGTATTCAGTTGCGCCTTTAACAGAACAATTAAGACGAATTTCGCTATACCATTCAATTGAAGCAACTGTTTGGGATAATGTTAATTCGTAAGTATCATCTGTTTGTTGAGATGAACCAGTATTTGTGTTTGTGTTTGTGTTTGAGGATGTACATGCACTTATTCCAGTAAGAGCTAAAGATAAGCCAAGGCAAGCAAATCCAATTTTTCTAATCTTTTTCATTTTCTTTGCCTCCTTAATTAAACACCCCAACGGTCAAACCATTGTTGTAAGATACCAGTATCGTGTTCTTTAACATGCGTAAAGCGTAATTCAAGCATATCATCTTTAAGTTGCTTTGCTAAAACTTTGAATTCATTTTCTTCGAAATAATCTTGATGTAAATCAAGCATTGCAAATCTAGGGAAAATAGATTCAATAAGAACACCTAATCTAGCTATTTTAAATTTATCTGGGTTTGTGTATTCAAGAACTGATAAATCTTGCATTGCGTCATCGCACATTTGCCACCATTCGAGAAGTAAGCCTCTTGGCCATCTTGCTCTAGCGGTATCACCACTAAACATATTATCATCGTTAATATTACCAACATAAACATCAGCAATACTTAAACAATATGCTCTTTCAGATTGATACATCTTCATCATTCGTGGGGCAGCATCTTTATAAACGTTACGGAAGAATTTTTGTGTTAATTCACTGACATTGCAGTTAACATTAACCATTGCTTTGTTAACAATGTATTTCTTTAATTCTTGGAAACCAGGGAGCCATGGGTTTTCACCACCACATGAGTCAAACATCCAAATTGCGTTGAGTTCTTTGAAGAATTTCATATTTTCAACGTCAGTATCAAATGAGTTATAAGGATATGTATAACCTCTCCAGTTATCTGAATAAAGGTATGCTAAGAAACGCTTTGTACATTTTGACCAAGCTTTAATTTGGCTAGCAACAGCAGCGTTTCTTTCATCATAGAATGAATAAATATATCTACCATTTGAAGGTGCCATCATAACACCAACGTGTTCACCGCAAATAACGCTATCATCAATTGGGACATATTCACCATTGATTTCGTTTGTAGGAGCAGTAACTGTGTTATGGTAAGCAAATAAGAAGATCGTAAAGTCAAAATCAGTTGGGAAAGTAGTTAAATCTGCTCTTGGAACTGAACCTTTGTATGTGCCGTCATTTCTAAAATATGATGAAACAATCTTATCTACTCTATTAACGTATTGAATAATACTACCTGCTTCAGTTTTATATTTATTAATAGAAGTCATACAAGTAGGACACTTACAGTAAGCAGATGTATCTTCTGCAGTAATAGAAACAATATTTTTACCAGGATGTGAAGTTAAAAGAGAAATAATCTTATCAGCGCCTGCTTCAACCATAAGTTGAAGAGATTCACTATCACCATGAGCTGTATAACATAATTGGTGAATTGGTGTATCAGGATGGTTTGGACGATAACCAACTGTTTCATCGAACCATTCTGGGTGATCATAATAATGTTCTCCTAATAAAGCGAAAGCATTATGAATCCAGTTGTAATCACTGGTATTAATAATTGGATTAGATGTACAGCCTGATGAAATAACATATTCTGAATTACCCCAACCTGCTGGGAGACGATATTGATAATCTGGAATTTCAGCATCATTAAAATCATATGAATAAATTGTTGATTGATTTTCAGTCTTTTCATATGTGAAAACACTATCCATGTAATAATCATATCCAACAACTAATTCAAGGAGACGATTAATACCTAAATAATATGCATAAATATCTTTTGCTAATATAAAGATAGCGTTTCCTTTACTCTTTAATGTGTAGCCGTTTTTTCCGACATCAATTTCTTCAACTAAACCAGCTTGTCTAAATGTGTCATAGCATCCAACAAAAATGATTTTATCGTTTTCATTGAAAGTATAACTATTTTGAAGAGGTGCGGCTGAGGCTATTTCTGTGTTAAACGCTCCAACAAGGTGCTTTCTAAGATAAATAGATGTTGTTCTAGTATTATCATCACTTGCGTTATAGACAACCTTGTAGTTAACAAATTCATTAACTTTACCAAAGACTGTTGAATTCTGTTTTGATTTGAATGAGTGTGTTGTGCCTTCAACTTGGTGGTCAAATTTTTCATCTAAAATTGTACCTGAGTGAGGGTCGTTATAAGATTCAATATCAGTGTTACCGTGATTGTGATTGCTGTTACCACTGCTATTTGTACAACCTACTAAAGCAGGAATAACAGTGAACATAGATAATAAAGCAAGAAATTTATTTGTTTTCATTGTTTCACCCTCCTATTATTCAACACAGTTGATCACGAATTGGACCACTGTAAATCTATTTGACTCATCACGAGCTGAAATCATAAGTGTATATGTTCCAGGTAATGTTGCCTTGAAACCACCATTGATATCAACTTCATAGTCTCTCATGTTAGGGAAAATAACTGTTGCAGAAACTGTTAATTTTTCAACAGGTGTTTCATCATCAGATACTCTGAAGGCTGGGATATAGACGATATCACCAACACGAACTTCAGTTGGAACTTCTTCTAAGATTTCAATTGTAGGTGCAACTGTATCAACACAGTCAGCGTTAATCATAGAAGAAGATGGGTTTGACCAGTGCCAATCTTTTTCAACTACTTCGAAAACGATTTGGTACATACCAATTTTCTCTAATACAAATTGATGCGGGACATCACATTCGACCTTATTAAGTTCAACACCAGCAACTGATGTAACATAATTTCCATCAGGACCAACTACTGATAATTTAGTGTTAACTCTTGGTGCTAAAACGTCACTGCCTAAACATTTGTTAACTGTATAGACATATCCTTTCTTATATGAACCGAATGGAGATGATGTTGTGTAAACATATGGTGCAATTGAGTCATCTGTTGTGTATTCGGAGACTGGACATCCACCAATCTTATATAAGTAATAACCATTATTTTCTTTAATTCCTTTTGCAGTTAAAGAAATTGAAACACTTGATGATGGGAATTTTGTGAAGAAATCACCATTATCATAAGTATTAATAGGCATTACAAGTTTTGTCTTACCTTCTTCAAAGACAATGCTGCCATCGCTATAACTTACTGTGAAGTTTGTTGATTTTGCAGCGTTTAATTTAGTTGCAACATTGTAGGTATTGCCATTAATTTCAAAAGCAATGCTATCTACACCAACACTAGCTTTAACAGTAACCTTTAAATTTGAGTTGATTGAATCAACGTATGTGAAATCAAATTCGGCAAGATTACTTCTAGATCCTGTGTTCTTTGCATAGATATTACCTAGGTTAATACCAGTGTTATTTACTAAGAACTTATTAGCAAAAGTCCATGAAATTTCACTATTAGAACCAGTGTTAACAAATTGAACACCCTTATCATCTAATTCAGCGTTAGATTCAGCGCCTAAGAAATAGTTTTGGATCTTTAAGTAATTAGCATCACCAATATCAATTACTGATTTATAGATGGTATTAAAGCGTGTTTCACCAACAAAATAAGTAATTCCGATTTCATCTTGGGTGTTTTCAACTTGTGGTAAGAAGTTTTCACCTGCTGAATATGTTTTAGTGTTTCCTTTATAAGAAATTTCAACATTAGGAGTTACTTCTTCTTGAACTCCACTTGAATAAACATAAGCTTTGATGTTTGGAAGTAATGTTGGGACATTATTGAATAAATATGGGTCAAAAATTGGCTCTTCATACATAAATGCCTTGTTTGTTGCAGTTACATTTAAGAAATAAGAGAAGATTTTTTCACCACCAGCGTAATCATTAACAATATATTTAACTAACCAATCTTTTGAATTGTTAATAACCATTGAGCGATTTTCTGTGATGTCGTATTCATTTCCGTCGTTTTCTAAAACAACACGATATTCTAGCGATCCTGAACCGCCACTAAGAACTGGTGTATCGTATGTAAATGTATCACCTAAATCAATTTTTGAGTGTCTATCGTTAACAACAACAGAAATTGGTTCAATTTCATCACTTGTTTCAACGAAATAAGATACTTTGGTTTCGTTACCAAATGGATCTTTAGCGACATAGTTAATACGATATGCGCCTGCTTTATCTGGTAAGAATTTACCATTATTAATTTTTACATTAGTTGGATTACCGCTGATATGGTTATAGTCCACTGTAACCTTAACATCTGTTTTACCACATAATGCATCATAAGCATCTGCAGTTGGAACAGGATATTCTTTTCCAACATATGCCTTTGGCATATTTGATGGAGTGTATGGAGTGTTAACAACTAATTTTGGAGCTTCAACATCTTCGATATATTCAGCTGATAAATCATTGAAAGCATAATTAGAAATCATGAATCTTCCAGATGTACCAGTGTATCCATCAAGAGAGATAGAAAGATATGCTTTATCTGATTTAAAACCAGTCCATGCATCATCATATAACGCTGGTGAATCAAGATCCGCAAAAGAAGTCATCTTGTTTTCAGGGAAAGCTACTCTATACCAAGATGAAGTAAGGTTAGTAAAACAATTCATTGTCTTTACATCACAGCCTAATGAAAGTTGAAGAATATTTGATGGAATACCACAAATAGTGCCTTGGTAATCAGGCCATCCGTTGTTATAGTTACTAGATGCTTGGAATGAGTGATCAACTAAACATCCCCATGCATCGTTTTTGTGAATCTTATTGCCAGATGATTTAATTTCAGTGCCAGCATAAATTTGGTTTTGACCAGCAACATTTAATGCACTGATAGCTTCATAGTTACCAACTGAGAAAACAATTTTATGCATTTTAAAACTAATGTAAGTATTTGGATCTTCAGCATCAGTTAAATTGATATAAAATGTTGAGAAATCGTTTGTTAATTGGCTGTATGGGACAGCAAAAAGAGAAAGGAATTCTTCACCTGTAAGATTATTTACGTTAATTGGTTCACTGAAAACAATCTTTTCTCCTTTTGCAAGATCAACTAATAATCCAGTATTTGGATAAATTGATGTATTGCTTAATTTAATTGTTAATGGATTTTTTGAACCATTAGATCCTGGATATGTAAAGTCAGTACCTTCGCCATATTCACTGAAAGATGTATATTCTGCTCTTGATTGCGATTCACCATCACTAGCAAAATAATATAATCCGTATTTAACATCAAAATATTTATCTACAAACTTGGTTTCACCATCTTTGGTGTATGTGTATCTAAGTTTATATTTACCAGCTTGATCGAGTTTTACTTTTGAGCTCTTTTTAGCAACACCATTTGGATAAATCAATGTAGTTGAAACATCAGTAGCACCATCGATTGCAACACTTGGGATTTCCAAAGTATCGTTGAACTTATAAACATCTTTAATTAAGTCATCAAGTTGACTAGGTGCAACAGCATTCTTTGAAGCAATAACTGCACTTGCAACACCAGCACCTGCTCCAATTGTAAG
>JAKSVY010000024.1 GCA_024413875.1 Bacilli bacterium | reverse complement strand
CGGATTCACTCAAAAAATTTGTGTATTTATTCTTTTATAGATAATACATGTGTTCGTTACGTATATATGGATGTGTTTACGCATACATGTATAAAGCATAAATCTTAAATTTGATTTTATTTATTAATTTTCAAAATTTATTTTTTTAATAGAACATTTGTTCTTTTATAAATTGTGTATATATACACAAATAATGAACATTTCTCGCTAAATAGGTAATAATGTTCTAAAAAATAATAGAAAAATAATTATAAATTTACCTATTTTACTATTTATATGGGTGATGGAAAGTTCGATCTTAACTACTACTATATTGTCGTCATCAAGAGAAGGTGACAGAAAAAGAGGTAACAAAATATGAAAAAATTTACAAAAGTCTTAACATGTGTCGCTGCAATGTGTTCATTAGTTGCATGTGGCAAAAACAACAATAACAAAGGCATCGCCCTTGTAACTGACGATAAGGCTGAACAACTTCACTTTGAAGAAAAATACATCTCAGGTAAGTATAGTTATGCAGAAGGTGGAAAGTTCGCGGTCTCAGTGATCACAAACCTTGGTACAATCGCTGCTGGTGTTGCATTTGATTCACCTACATCAGTTGTTGGAGGTATCTTCTCACTCTTAAATACATTTGGAGATAACTTTGCAGGTAATAAGGGACCAACAATCGCTAACGTTATGAATAAGTTAGCAGAAATGGATGGCAAGCTCGATGCTATCAATGAAAAGTTAGATAAGAACTATAGCCAACTCGCTACTGAAACAATCAGAACTCAAGCAATGGTTGATCAAGTCTTATTAGAAGAACAAGAAAAAGCAATCTCTAACTTCAATACTCAATATGTTGAAAAGGTCCAAGATTTCCAAAGAAACTATGCTGATTACATGGAACAATCTTACAAAGCATTCGTTAAAGATGAACAATCATTTAACCTATATGTAAATAAGGAAAATAACGAATGGCACTTAATTCCAGTTATGGAAGAAGGCCACACTCCAGGTAGGGAAGTTCAAATCAAACTTGATGACTTCAATAACTCAAAGACATTCCTTGATAAGAATTACAACACAGTTACAACTGGTTTCATGGATGAATTCGCTACTGATATCGAATCTAACATTAAAAATGTTGCACTTCCAAGTGGCATGAAGCAAGATACACTCAGAGACTTCGTTGGTGCTCACATCATTGATAACTTCACAAAGAAATATTATGAAGATAACCATGATAAGGTATTAGAAATCCGTAACCTTACAATCAACACTGCTAAGCAAATCAGCGGTAAGTCAACAAAGAGTATTCTTGATAGATACTTCAATAGAATGAAATATATGTTCAACTTCGCTGGTGAAATGAAGGCATTCGCTATTGGATCACTTGCAAACCTTGCTCACCAACTTGATGTCAGTACAGCAATGGCAGCTCAAGCTTGCTTAATCGCAGGTACAAGCCAAGATGAAATTAGAACAGAATTCCTTGCTGCTAGAGAAAATATCAAAACATATTACGATAGCATTAAGGCTTTCAATGATAACTACTGCTTCTTAACAAACACAAACCTTACTGGTGGTTTCTATAGAGCAATGTTCAAAGTTAACTATACAGATAGAGGTAACCACCCAACATTCCACGCTGACTTCAAGCTTGACGAAGTTAATGACACAAGAGTTAACGAATACAAGGAAGTTGATATCACAAAGAAGAGCTTCCTCAATGATCTTGACCACGTAAGAATCGCTACAAGATTCGGTCTTATGAGACAAAATGGTATCGTTAAATCAGAAAACTATATCAAATACCTTCTCGATGCTAAGGTTATGCCAGAAAAGGCTTACAAGGCTTATGAAAGACTCCACGCTGATAAATGTGTTTCAGAAGATGGTCTCCGCTTCTTCACTGGCTTAACAACTAGAGGTATGAACAGCGGTGATAAGTTCCAATTATCATATGCTGATAAAGGTAACCCAAAAGGCGATTACTTCAACAACAAATGGACAGGTACATATAAGAGCGCTCACGATTCAGATTGCTGGAATGGTAAGGTTGCTGAAACAACATATATCGATGCTATTACAGGTCAAATCATGACTGAAAAGAAAGTTGCAGCTTATGCAACATATTCTGAAAGCCACTGGTACTGGAGCCAAGATGAATACTGGGCATTCGTTGATAACCCATTCGGAAATTACTTCTTCACTCTCGAAAACGTAATTGACTAATTATAATTCATTAAAGAATGATGAAAAAAGATCCAACGAAAGAAGTTGGATCTTTTATTTTATAAAAATAAACCAATGATTCCTAACACTAATAGATGGAGCGGATAGAAGATATAAAAGAAATATCTCATAACTTTATTTACCGTTGGATATTTGCTCTTCATTCCATTATATAAAGCTATGAATGGAATAGCTAAGACAACACCAAATTGAATACAGCCATAAACCATATCAAAAGCAAAGATATATACAACTGCATAACAGCTAACCCAAACCAAAGACCAAATGATTTGTTTTAATGGCTTACCTCTATTGCTACCAATTGAAAGTACCACTAACGAGCCTATGCAGCTCCAATCACAAGGGAATGACGCAACACAAAGCAAAAGAATAATTAATACCTTTTGCCATTCCTTAAGTTTTGTTGAATCATTAACAAAGAGCATTATAAGACCAATGAAGTAGGCAAATAAAACACTTCCTTGATTTAAGAACCTTGTAATTCCTGTTCCAGTTGCAAATGGAATCAAGCTTAACCAACCATGTTTTTGGAATGTTATTGACGCCATCATATACGGGACATGTGATATCAAAGCAAAGATTAAGATACGTAAAGCGTATTTTTTCTTATCATGGGTGTAATGATATCCTTCTGCAATAAAATAAGCAAAGATAGGAAAAGCAAGTCTTCCAATTACATGTAAAATAATAGGAAGAGGTTCGGTTGGATAACCCGGAAAAATGATCCAAGTCAGATGGTCCACTAGCATCGCTATAGCGGCAATGATCTGAAGATGAACTTTATTTAATACTTTTGGCATACTTCGAAATTATAACAAAATGAGACAATAATTTATCATTATTTGGTAATGTTTTGAAGAAATTATTTATTTTCTTTTTATTGTAATATAATGTCTTAAAGATTTTTGGGGGATTTAACTTATGAATAAAACCGTTAAATCATTATTATTTATTTCATTATTAATGTCTCTTTCAGGGTGTTCTAAAAATCCTGTAAGTATTATTGATGCATATGTCAACGACGCCAATGAATTAGTGCTAGTCTATAGCGATGGCACCGAAAAAAATGTTGGCACTGTCAAAGGCGATAAGGGCGATGATGGAGATAAGGGAGATAAAGGTGACAAGGGAGACAAAGGTGATAAAGGTGATGATGGAGAAGATGGTAATGATGGTAAGACTCCATACATCGGCGAAAACGGTAACTGGTGGATTGGCGATATCGATACAGGTGTTCCAGCTGGATCAACAGCAAAAATCTCATCAATAAGCGTCCAAACAACTAATTCATCTTTCGAATATTATGTTCCAAATGAAAGACTTGGTATTAAAGTATTTGCAAATTATGATAACGGAATGATGATGGAATTGTCTCCAGATAGATATGTGATTGAAGATAATCTTGCTTTTAAAAACATTGGTCATTACTCTACTACCATTAAGTTTGCAACTAATGAAAGCATCACTACTACTCTTAACTATGATGTTGTCCCTAGAAAGAATTTTAAAATTCTTTTCATTGGAAACTCATTTAGTCAAAACACCGTTAATCAAATGCCAAATGTTTCAAAAACACTCGGCATGAATGTTGAAGCAGTCAATATGTATGTAGCAGGGTGCACTATTGATACTCACTACTCAAACTTAAGAAACAACACTGCTGCATATAGAAAAGAAACATATGTTAATAATTCTTGGAAATATGAATCTGAATATAAATTAGCAGACGTTATTGCTAGTGAAAAATGGGATTACATTTCATTTCAACAAGCTTCAAATTATAGCGGTATCGAATCATCATATTCTAATCTTTATAACCTTGTTAATTTAGTCAAAGATAAGCTTAATAATGATGCTAAAGATTACACTCAATTTGTTTTCAATATGACTTGGGCATATCAACATAACGTCGGAGAATTGACTCCAAGTTATGGTCCAATTTTTGAAAATAACTATCACAGCGATCAAACATTTATGTATAACTCGATTGTAAGCTGCGCTAAAAAGCTCAATAGAGATGTCTTTGATATTGTTATTCCTAATGGCACTGCTGTCCAAAACATGAGAAATTCATATATGGGTGATACAATTACTTCCGATGGATTCCATTTATATAATAATCATGGTCAATATTTATTAGGGGTTAACACAGTTAAAGCTTTGTCAGGAATCAGTGTTGATTCATTAGTAACACCTACTTCTGATCCAACCAAAATAATTGCAGTTGAATCTTCAAATAACGCTTTTAATAAGCCATATGAAGTTACTCCTTGTACATTCACTCCAGAAGAGGAAGAAGAACCTGGAGAATTTAATCCTGACAATTACACATTAAAAGAAATCACATTCAATAATGGTAAATATTACTTTAATAAAGAAAATCCAGCCACAACACTACTTACTTGGGGCAACTTCATTTGTACCGAATTGTTCCAAAAATCTGATTTACCAAATGGTTCAGTTATTTATATTGAAAATGGTTATCAATATAGAGCGGATGGGTGGACTGATAGCACTGTCCCATACACTGGTGCAAGAAGAAACAATGTTACTGAGCAATATGTAACTATTAACAATAGCTGGTGGGATGACTTTAACTATGTTGGATTCAACATTTCACGTGTTGATGGAACGAGTTTGAGCAGCGATTACGCTGCTGCGCAAAGAGCATTTAAAATCTATATTCCAAAGAAATAATCGCAGTTTATCACTAGGTGGAGGATGTGACCTCCACCTTTTATTTTTGCCTAAAATTTGTAAAAAAGGCTTTAAATAACCACTTAAGCACTTAATAAAGATAGTTTCTTTTTATAGTAATATTTAAATAATAACTCAACTTTTTATATTTTATTAATCTAATGATATAAGATTTTACCATATGTGTATAATGCACGAAAAAGCCGAGATTTTTTATAGTATAGTCATGGTGACAGAATTTATTCTCTTATTGGGAGGCAAACTATGAAAAAGAAAATTTTACTTACAACCGTCGTTCTTGGTACAGTCGCTGCTGCCATTCTTGCAACCGGTGGAAAAGATTTAAATTTTAATGCTATTGCTCAGGGCACATCGTACACAATGGCTTTAGAATTTGAAAATTCAGGAACATATAAATATCTTGCAAACTGGGAAATTGGTGCCGGATCATTCACACGTCAAACAATGAACGGAAATGATGTTACTTTCTCCGTTTCAGGCATGGAAGAAATGTGGGGAGTTTTTGCAAAAGCCCCTGACACTGGTTCAAATGTAATTTCAAATACTACTGCTATTTCAGGAATTAGCAGAATTGCTGTTACTACAGCATTTACTGCCGCTTATGGTGGATATGAAATTGAAATAGCCGCTGAATCAACTGGTCCAAAAATCAAATATGCAGAAAAAAATATTTCCGATCCATCTGATACATGGGTTGATAGCCATACAAAAGTCTTTGATTTGCCAGTTAACGCTAATTACTTTACATTCAAAGCTAATTCAGCGTGGATTTACTCTATTGAAATAACATATTCATGCACACCTGCTGATGTTTCTGCATTTAATGCTTATGCTAATAAAGTTAACTCAGAAAAAGATTTATTAAGTAATCTTGTTAATTCTAAATACAGTAACTTAAAGAGTGAAATGCTTTATGCTAACCAAGCACCTGATGGAAGAGATAGTGTATTAAAAGTTGAAGTAGAAAGTAATCATTATGAATGGCCACGATTCACATTAGACTTAGGAAAATCATATAACCTCTCTAATTCCACTATGACACTTGACACCAAGTTAGTAACAGCGCAAGCTGGACCTTATGCATCTATCTATGCGTTACTCGATTCAAATGGTAACAAAGTCAATGCTTCTGAAATTAACCTTAACGCTAGACAAAACGAATGGTCGTCAGCAACTGTCACATCAACTGCGACTGATGTTAGATATGTCGTCATTTCATATCAATGTGCTTCAGCAAGCGATGTCTTATATTTAGATAATTTAAATGTCTATTCTAATACACGCGGTGAAGCTATTGAGATTGGCAAAGTCTACACAATGGACCAAGCAAAAACCGGTAAATTCAACATGGATATTAATTTCACATCTGAAAGATCATGGAATTCGCGTTTCTTAATTGTCTTCTATGATTGGGATGAAGGTGGAACATATTCTGTGCCATATGAAATCGAAGGAAATAACTCAATTTATAATGCCAATACATGGACTGCAAACCCTGCTGGAGTTACTCACGCTAAGACAATTGGTAGTTACGAAAGATTTGAAGTTAATGTCAATTCATTAATTAAAGCCGGAGATGGAAAACTTGAAAAAGTTCACGCTATTCAAATTTTAAATTATGGTAATGGCGATGCCACAGCTGGATATATCGATTTCAACGCATAATTTAATGTAACTTAACAAACAAAAATCCTTATCGCGATGATAAGGATTTTTTTGTTAATCATAACTTTTACTTAAATAAGTAATAATAGACCCATTGGTAAACGCCAGCAGTCCAGCCAAGCATCTCACCATTTGCGTATTCTTTCTTATTTGCAACACCATGTTCTATTGCGTTATATGTTTCCCATAGGTGTCCGCTTTCCATATACGAATCAGCGCATTGATTTAAATACTTAACGCCAACACGCTTAGCGTCTTCTTCTAAACCTAACTTTGTTAATGCCCAGAAAGCAATTCCATTATCATATGGCCAAGAATATGGATATGCGGCTTGATAAGATAAATTGCTTTCGTATGGTGTTGATGAGGCAATACCGTACTCAAATTCAACAAATTCTAGCACTCTTTTACAAGTTTCTTTATCAGTAGATATTCCAACAATGTAAGGGAACAATTGAGCGGTATAACGAAGGCTCTTATCTTGGATCTCATTTCTTACATAGTTATAGTCGTAATATAAGCCATCTTCTTTATTAAATAAATATTTATTCATTAAATCTTTACGATTCTTGGCGGCTGTTAAATAAATGTTTTCCATTTCTGGTTCGAACATCTTTGCCCATTTTGCAAGATTGAGTTCCATTGCATAAAGAATTGAATTTAAATCAACTTCCACTACATTAGCTCCTTCAAGAGCGAATCTAGGCGAGAAATCAAGACCGCTTTCACCATCGCACCACAAAGATGAACCAATACGAATTTTATCTTCTCTAGATACATTTTTATCGAGATCAAGTCTTGTTGTGACATAGTCATAAAACATTACGTTTTCATCATCTGTATCTACAACGTGATAGTATCTATTAAGTCCGATTGGAGTAATTCTATCTTTCATCCAGAAAGCATGTTCTTTCTTTAAAGTGAAATAAGCTTTTTTAAGCCATTCATCATCTTTAGTCGCGTTATAAACATCTTCAATCATAAAGTGAAGATATGGAGGTTGAGAATTTTTAAGTCCTGGATATGAATTTGAATTAGGGACATAACCATATTTATCCAAGAGATAAAGTAAGTTATTAACATTATCTAATGCATATTGAACTTTATTATCCAAAATCATCCCTCTATTAGTGTAGAAAGTATCCCAATAGAATAAGACTTTAAACAAGCCATTGGTGCATGGTGGAACGAATGGGTATGGTAAAGGATAGTCTTTATTACTTTCTTTAATAAGCGCATCATCCCATCTATTTTTAATGAAGTTGTGAGTCTTTAAATATTTTTCTTCGATATTCATTTTGATATCTCCATTCTTATAAAAAGTCTATAAACTTGTTTTTAGACAGATTATTATTAAACCCAGTTGAAATAATTATAGCACACTTCTTATTAATAAAAATTCATTAATTTATAGATATTTATATTTATATAAAGCCAATATGATTTTAAACATTAATATTCTATAAAATTTGAATAAATTATAGAAATTTACTATTTTTATAATTTTAATTATAATCTTTATATGGACAAAGAAAACAAGATTACCCTTCCTGAAATTGAGATTGATAAGTCTGTTGAAATCATTTCCTTTTCAACATTTTTTATCTATAACTTTGTCCCATCATATAAAGGACATTTTGAATCACATAAACAATTTGAATTAATTTATGTCGCGGAAGGCGAACACATTGTTATTAACAACAATAAAGAATATATCTTAAAAAGAGGGCAAGCGTTTTTACACTCCCCTTATTCAGTACATATAGATAAGGCTACTAAAGAAAACTCAAAAGTCTATATTATTAGCTTTAGTTGCATCAGCGATGATATATCTATTCTTTTTGATAAGGTAATTGACTTTAATAAGGAAGACAAATTCATTATTAATGAAGTATTTGAATTTGCCGCGAAGTACTTAAATATTGACCAAGCTAGTACCTACTATTCTGGAAAGACTCCAATTAATCATAAAGATGTTCCTTATGGAGTATTCCAAATAATGAAAAATAAACTTGAATTATTGTTCATCAATTTAATTTCAATCAACGGAAGCAATAACCGCAACGAAGATATCGCAATCAGTGAAGATCGTTTAACTAACGAAATCATTAGAATCCTTAATGAGATGAAGGCTGACAAGTTCTCTCTTGATAACATTGCCGAACAATTAAATTATTCAAAGAATTATTTATGTGGTCACTTTAAGAAAGATACTGGAAGCACGATTAGCCAATATTTCTACACTTTAAAGATTAATGAGGCTAAAAAACTATTATCAAACACAAATGATAGTATCTCCTCTATTTCAAGTCAGTTATCGTTTATTAATGTTCAATATTTCTCATTAATGTTTAAAAAGGCTGTTGGAATTACACCAAGTGCCTGGAGACAATACGCGAAAAGGAAATTATTCTATTAAAAAATCCAACTCACACAGTTGGATTTTTATTATATAAACATAAATAGATTCGCTAATACGTGAAGGATTATATATAACGCAATTTGAACAATATTAATTATTATCTTTGCTTGTTTATCTTTTTTAGTAATCGAGACTATTGTAAACACTACACAAATAGCAAGTGGGACAATACATATTCCCTCAATAATCCAGACAGCTATTGCTGCGATATCTAAATTAGTTCCCGCTCCAATCTTTACTTGTTCAGCAAGCATTGAACCAAATAAAGGAAGTGTCCACACTACGTTAAGTATAGAGATTAGAATTAATGATATTAATCCAAATGGATTATTTCTTCTCATTTCCATAATACTAATATTATCAAATGAATGCTTTTTCAATGAAGCTTTTTTATTAATCTCCATATATAGACAACGAGTTATAAGTTAAATAAAATTATTGTATGAATCTAGATATATTGAATAATGAATTTATTTTAATTAAGCCTCACCATCTTTTAGATTACCTATACGATTTAGCGATAGATTATGATCATGAAGGTGAAGTAAATGTTTATGGTAGTTACAACGGAGTGCTTTGCCAGGCATTTTTTCAAGGTTTAATAAAAAGGATTAAATTCACTCCATATATCGATGATATCTGTAAACCATGTAAAAATATTGTTAATGGTAGATGTATAGATACTTTTGATGACACCACTACTAAACTATATGGTCAAAGATATAAAAATGAATTCAATTACGAACTCGATATCAAATTAAATTCTGCATTACCAAATTTATTTAAATTTAATGAAGCACAAAACATGTTAGATATCTTAAAAGAAATGCAAAAAGTAATTACTGAAGATATTGTAAATTTATATCTTTGGAAAAGACCTGATAGATATAAAAAGACCTTAGAAGGAATTGCTAAGGCTATTGAAATATATAATGAATAACAAAAAACTCTCGTTGTGCGAGAGTTTTAAATTTTTTGCTAATACGATTATCTGAATTTGATTGTTTTTGATGATGGTTGTTTATTTTCTACTGGTTTTTTGACATTCAAAGTATTATTAAACAAACTATGCATTACCGCTGCACCAAAGCACAAGATTGCTGGGAAAATAAGGAATGATTGCATTGAACAAGCCATACGTGTTCATCGTATTCAACTTCCTCTTCTTCGCTCTTGAACACGTAGCATAATTACCTCGTTACTAGTGTCTCGTTCCTTAAAAAGGAATGGGACACTTTTTTATTTAAAAAGATATTTATTTTGTTGTTTCAGAATTAAGAAACGCTTCCAATTTTTCTTTATTTTCTTTTACATAATTATCTAGATATTCTTCGATATTGAAATTAGGATCTTGATATTTGTCTATGTGAACATGAAAGTATTTCATATCATCTTCATTTGTTTGTTTTGTAAATATATACTTCTTTTCATTTTCCATTATGCGTTAACCACCTTTGTTTCGATCTCTTTCAATAAACGAATCTAGTGCTCACTAATTTCGCGTTCTTAAAAATATAATACATAACATCACTAGATTTCTATATGTCCTTTTTTAAGTTCGTTTTCTTGTACTTCTTGAATGCGCAAGTTTGGGAATAGCTTTCAATTAGGTTATTTATACTTAATTTGAAAGGAGAAAAATGTGGCAAGATTTAAAAAATATAATGGACCAGATAAGTACCATTTTAGAGTATACAAAGTATCAATCGGTCATCCGTGTCTAATTGTTGCGGTAAAAGAAGAAAAATTGGATGGCAAGATATACCTAGATGGTTACTTGATTACTCATTCTTTTGAAAGATTTTTAGATAAGCCAAATGTCTATATACAACTTCATACAAATCCTAACTCAAAAGATGATAGAACGTGTTTTATTAATAGACACAAAATTCGAAATATACCTTCAAGTAGATTCTCAAAACCATATTCATCATGGCATTTATCCAAAATAGACGAAAAGTTAATTGATGATCTAGAAGCAAAAAATAAGTAACAAAAAACTCTCGACTTACGAGAGTTTTTTACAAGAAGACACTTTTCCTAAAAAGTTAGCAGAGCACGAAGACTTCTTGCATTTTGCAGGAACTAAATAGGAGTCCTACTATCAAAGAGAAAATCTCTATGAATCAATTAATGGCAGGAGCAGAAGGAATCGAACCCTCATTGACGGTTTTGGAGACCGGAGTACTGCCGTTGTACGATGCTCCTAGCAAGATAAGATTATATTAAAGTCTTTATATCTTATCAAGTTTATTTTTTAGTGTCTCTTTAAGAAGTCGATAACAAGAGTATCGTATTCTTCTTTTGAATCATATCTAAGATGTGAGTGACGGCAGTTATCAAAGACATGAATCTCCTTGTCTTCTGCTGCTGAATTATCATAGATTTTCTTTAAATCTCCAGGAGGAGCTGAGAAGTCAAGAGTTCCACCCATACATAAGGTTGGAATTTTAATCTTCTTTACTAACTTAGCGTTGTTAAGCTTATAAGCATTAACACCCGCGTTCTTTTTCATTAAGAATGCAAATTCTTGTGTTACTGGGAATGTTGGGTGACCACCATGTTTAGTTCTAAGTTTAAATACTCTTAAGAATGAATATGGCATTCCATCATTCATAAATAAATCAATATATGAAGGGCAATTTTTATCAGTTAACGCTAAGCAAGCGGATGTTCCACCACCACAAAGTCCATATAAACAAATATGTTTAACTCCACATTCATCATGTAAGAACTTTGCCCATTCAAGAGTGTCTTTAGCTTCATAAACACCAAAAGTAATTAAATCACCTTCTGATAAACCGTGTGCTCTTGGATCGATTGATAATAGGTTATATCCGGCTTTTTTAAATGGTTCACCATAATATGAAGCATACCAACAAGTTTCGGCTCTCCCAGGGAGCAAAATAATGGTTTTTTCAAATCCAAAGTCGTAGTATTCACCAAAGAGTTTGTCTCCAAGAGAAGTAATTTGAACTTCTTTCATAAACTCAAGGTTTTCTTCTCTCCATTTCATGCCTTGATTAAACATATCTAAATGCCAATCAATTTCTGGAGCACTACAGCCACGAGGGAATTGAGTACCCTCATCGCTACGAACCCAATCCTTCTTATAGAGTTTCTTTGCAATTGGCATTGTTGCTAAAAGCATAGGTAAAACAACAATAAGGAAGAATCCTAATATTGCACCAACAACAATAAGAGTGATTTTTAATGGTTCTGACATTATTTTCCTTTATATTCTGTAAATACAGCTGTTTCTAAAGCACGATCAGCTTCCATCTTCTTACCATAGAAGAAGAAGCAACAAAGTCCTGGACCAATATTAGCGCCACAAGATTCACCAACTTCAGTAACAATTACTTCTTTTGGATTAAATCTTTCAATGACTGCTTTCTTATATTGTTCAGCACGTTCTTTTCTAGCTGAGTGAGTAATAAAGATAATTTGATTAGATAAATCTTCACCAATCTTTTCTAAGTAGACTAATGAACATTCATCAATAAGTTTAGCACCTTTAAGTGTACCTAAAGGTACATTCTTACCATCAACAGTAAAGTCTGAGAATGGTTGAACACCAACCATTTGACCAAAGAATGCTTTACCTGCTGAAAGTCTACCAGAAGCTGCTAAGAAGCGGAGATCATCCATAGCGCCTGCTTCATGTAAGTTAAACTTAACTTCATTTGCATCAGCAACTACTTCATCAAATGACTTACCAGCATCACGGAGTTCAGCTGCTCTAACAGCAAGCATACCAACAGCTGATGAATACTTTAATGTATCAATGACTGCAACTTTTCTATCTGGGTAGTCATCACAAAGCATTTCAGCATTTAATCTGAATGCGTTAGCGGTACCTGACATACCACTACTCATTGTAAAGACGATAACATCTTTACCTTCTTTTAAGATTGGTTCAACAACGCGGTTAAATTCTTCTGTAGTTGCGAAAGCTGTGTGAACTACACCTGGTTTAGCCTTAACAATCTTAAAGTATTCTTCAGAAGATTGGTTCTTCCATTCAAGATCTGCTAATTGTTCTTTATCACCTGGCATATAAATGATGCCACGGATATAGTCTTCATAAATTCCGAATCTAGCACGTAATTCAGCGTTTAAATCAGCGCTGCTATCAATAACGATTTCATAATTTCTCATAATAAAACTCTCCTTTATGAGTGTAACAAAAGTATAAGTTTTGTAACATTTAAAATCAAGATATTAACCTCTAGTTGTGAAAATAAGGGTCAAAAGTAACAAAAACTAATAGTTTTGGTAATCGTATACCAAACCAACACCTTTGATTAAGTAATACAAAGGGAAGATGGAAAGGACTCCTGAAAGGAAGTACGCAAGAGCAATATCAAGTGTTAATACTCTTGAGAAGAATAAGACTCCAACGATATATCCGATCGAAAGGATTAATTGATATAGGAGCACTCTAAACATTGTTCTACTAGGTCTTTTTGGTCTAAAGACAATTAAACTTAAAACGATATTAAGAATTAAACCGATGATAATTACTGATAAAACGCTTAATTCATAATCGAAAATTACTCCAAACTTACCATCAATGTTATTGAATAAGAATCTATAGAATAACTCTACTCCAACAACTTGAACTAAGAAGCAAATTAAAGACACTAATAAGTTTTTAAGTAAGACGCTTTGAATAAGGATGGTATCTCTAATTGGTCTAAAGTGAGATGATTTATTTCCTTCTTCATAAATTGTTTGAACTTTAAGCATTCTAAAAGGGAGTTCCTTATTTAAAATGTAGTTCATAACATTCATTTCGTATTCGTATCTATTTCCACCAATCTTACACATTTGTGGTAATGTTTCCATCGGGAAAGCTCTTAATCCACATTGGTTATCATGAAGGAATCTATATGTAGCAAGTGATTGGGTGAATTTTGACATATCATTACCAACTTTACTACGTAAAGGTACTTTTACATCAAATGTACGATCGCCAATAATGATGCGTTTTTCATTTAAACAAGCATCACTAACTTTATTAATATCTAAGATATGATGTTGTCCATCACCATCAGCAGTGATGACACATTCATATTCGTGGTAGTTTTTATAGATATAGTCATAACCATACTTTAAGGCATATCCTTTACCATGATTTGGCATATAGTGAAGAACTTCAGCGTACTTACTAGCCTCATCAAAAATAGGTAAAAACTTTTCACCACTTCCATCATCAACAATTAAAACTTTATATCCTCTTTCGTTTAATGCTTTTGCAAGCACTACTAAAGTATTTTCTGGTTGATAACTCGGAATAAAAATAATAGATGGTTTTGTATCCATAGCATAAGAATAATAGCATAGGTGAGTTTTTATTAAAATAAAAAGTGTAGTCAACGACCACACTTCTTAAATTATTCTGAGTAAATCTCTTTCTTTAACACTCCAATGTATGGGAGGTTACGGTAATATTCATTGTAATCAAGACCAAATCCAACAACGAAGAAGTTATCACAAACAAATCCAACATAATCAAGATTGTTATGATATTCTTCGCGAGCAGTCTTGTGAAGTAATGTACAAACTTTGACGCTTGTTGCGCCTCTATCTTGAAGTAAAGGTACAAGTTTCTTAATTGTTAAACCAGTATCAACAATATCTTCAACAATAAGGACATCCCTACCAGTAAGATTAGTTGAAATATCTTGTTTAATAATCAATGTTCCAGTTGATTGAGTGCCTTCATATGAAGATACTTTGATATAATCAACTTTTAACTTTAAATCAATGTTTTCAAGAAGATGTTCCATAAATGGAACAGCACCACGAAGGACGCCAATAACTACTGGTTCTTTTCCTTCATAGTCCTTAGTGATTTGTTCACCAAGTTCTTTACATCTAGCTTCAATTACTTCGTGTGAATATAAGACTCTATCAATATCTTTTTCAAGCATTATTTTGTACCGAAGATTCTATCGCCAGCATCTCCAAGTCCTGGGAGAATGTAACCGACTTCATTTAATCTTTCATCAACAGCTGCAATATAGATATTTACATCTGGGTGAGCGTCTTGAACAGTTTTAATACCTTCTGGAACACCAACTAAGCACATTAAGCGAATATTTGTGTATCCTCTCTTCTTAACAGCTGAAATAGCTGCAACTGCACTACCACCTGTAGCGAGCATTGGGTCAACGATTAATACTAATGGATTTTCAACTACTGGCAACTTGAAGTAGTATTCAACTGGTTCAAGTGTTTCTTCGTTACGGTACATACCAATATGACCGATACGTGCAGTTGGGATCATCTTCTTGACACCATCAACCATTCCAAGACCTGCTCTTAAGATTGGAGCAACAATAATCTTGTTGCATAATTTCTTTTTAGGAAGAGTTACGCCTGTTGGAGTGTTGATTGTTTCTTCAGAATCATAGACTTGTAAGTCTTTAAAGACCTCGAATGTCATAAGTGAAGCAATTTCATCAAGTGATTCACGGAATTCTTTAGCCTTTGTTGTTTCATCTCTCATAATTGAGAGTTTTGTTTTAATTAATGGGTGTTCGACAACTGTAAGCATGTTTTTCTCCTTATTCTTCTTCGTCAGTTTCAGGTCTATATACGAATAAATCACTAATAGCCTTGTTATCTAAGATGTTAAGGATTGCATCACCAAAAATCTTTGAAACAGATATTTGTTTAATTTTTGCAATCTTCTTTGATTCTGCAAGTTCAATTGTGTTTGTAACAACTAATTCTTTTAAAGGTGCGTTTTGAAGTCTTTCAATAGCTGGTCCTGATAATACTGCGTGTGTAGCACACATGTAGATATCCTTAGCGCCTGCTTCTTTTAAGACGTTGATAGCACTTACTAATGTACCTGCTGTATCAACTAAGTCATCAACGATAATGACGTTTCTATCTTTAACATCACCAATAACTGTCATTGATTCGACAACATTTGGTCTAGATCTTCTCTTATCAATAATTGCTAATGGAGCATTGTCAAAGTTAACAGCGAAGTTTCTTGCACGAGTTGCACCACCATGGTCTGGTGAAACAATTGTTAAATCTGGGATATTTCTCTTTTTGAAATATGAAGTAAATACTGGTAAAGCAACAAGGTTATCAATTGGGATATTGAAGAAACCTTGAATTTGAGCAGCGTGTAAATCCATAGCGAGAACACGTGTTGCACCAGCAACAGTAATTAAATCTGCCATTAATTTAGCAGAGATTGGTTGTCTTGCTAAAGCTTTTCTATCTTGTCTTGCATAACCATAGTAAGGCATGATGATGTTGATAGTTCTTGCTGAAGCTCTCTTAAGAGCATCAATCATAATGAATAATTCCATGTAATTTTCATTTACTGGATTAGATGTTGATTGAACGATGAAACAATGGTGTCCACGAGCAGTATCTTTTAAGTTTAAGTTAACTTCTCCATCAGCGAATCTAACAACATTGCATTCGTCTAATTCAACCTTGAGATATTTTGCAATTTCTAATGCGAGTGAGCGATTAGAGCTTAAAGAGTAGATGCGGACATCTTGATTGTGAATTTGTGACATTTTTAATTACCTCTGTGTAAGTATTTATTTGTTTTAATTTTAAAACCTATTTTGGGAAGACACAATTTTACTTTATGTCTTTTTTTATCAGTTTTGAACTATTTTATTCACCTTCATAGTGAAGTAGGCTAACGACATCGATTCCTTCGAGTTTTTTACGTCCACCTAAATCATCTAATTCAATGATTACTGCTGCACCGACTACTTCAGCACCTGTTTGCTTTGCAATTTGTCTAATGCAGTCAATAGTTCCGCCTGTTGCGAGTAAATCATCAACAACAAGGGCGCGATCACCAGCTTTTAATGATCCTTCTGAAATCGACATAGCATTTTTACCATATTCGAGTTCATAAGAAACACTAACACCTGGCCTTGGTAACTTGCCAGGCTTTCTAGCGAGTACCAATGGGATATTGTAATGAAGCGCAAGAGGGCCGCCTAAAAGGAAGCCCCTTGCGTCTAATGCGATAATTTTGTTAAAACTAGGCAAAGTATCGACTGCCTCAATTAAATCTTCCATCGCATATTTGAATGCTTCTGGATTTTCAAATAATGTTGTGATGTCCTTAAATTGAATGCCCTTGATTGGGAAATCTGGGACATTAACAATAGAGTTTTCGTACTTTGCCTTGTTCATATTAATTTATCCTTAAATTATTCTGCTTTATCTTCTGTAGAAGAATCTGCTTTCTTTTCGCGGAGGCAGACATTGAGAACAATACCAAGAATCATTGCAACTGCAACTGATGTAATTTGAATTGTTGGGTTTAATGGATCACCAAACTTGAATGCTAATCCACCGATACCAGCAACTAAAATAGCTGAAGCAACAAAGATATTCTTTGCTTTTCCAAAATCGACTTTCTCTGCAATAAGCATTTTAACACCAGATGATGCGATAAATCCATAAAGAACTAATGAAACACCACCAGTGACACATCCTGGGATTGTAGAAAGTAAAGCTGTGAATGGAGTAACGAAACCAACTCCGATAGCCATGAGAGCTGCAAGGAAGACAACCTTGACTGATGCAATACCTGTTGTACCGATAACAGCAACGTTTTCACCGTATGTTGTATTAGCAGCACCACAAAGGACGCCTGAAACTGCTGTTGCAAGTCCGTCGCCTGAGAGTGTTCTTGCCATACCTGGTTCTTCATTTAAGAGATCTCTACCAATGATGTTACCAAGGTTTTCGTGGTCGCCAATGTGTTCACAGACTGTGACTAATGCGACTGGAGCGAATAATAATGCAACTTGACCGATATCAGCCCAATTAAATTGTTTGAGTTCTTCGAATCTTAAGAACATGAATGATTCAGATGTATTTGGAACAAGCATGTTGTAGTTGAAGAATGAAGCAACACCAACATTGCCCTTACCGAAGATTGCCTCGAATGGACCGTAGTTAACGATTTGGCAGTATGCACTACCACAACCGTAGTAACCGATAGCTGTGATTAATGTTGCGACAACATAACCAGCACCCATACCGATAACGAATGGGATTAAGCTTGGCATCTTACCCTTACCATAGTGAGATGCTAATGCTGTACCGAATAAAGCGACTAAACCACAAACAATGTGGAGTAAGTTGTAATTTGTGTGTGTTGCGATTTCGCCAAGTGCTGTGACGTATTGGTAGTCACCAGCAACGTTTGTTAAGTTGTTAATTGCTGATCCAGCTAAGCCAAGACCGATGACCATAATGACTGGTCCAACAACGATAGGTGGTAATACTTTGTTAATCCACTTTGTACCAACAAACTTGATAATTAAAGCGATGATACCGTAGATTGCACCAACCATAATCATACCGATCATGACTGCTGCGTAGTTTACTGAAGTTCCTGATAATGGATCACCAGCTACTTTGTAGACTTCGCCAACTGCAAGAGCAGCGAACATTGGACTTAAGTATGCGAATGATGAACTTAAGAAAACAGGTGATTTGAACTTAGTGATAAGTAAGTAACAGATTGTACCGATACCTGCAGAAACGAGTGTAGCAGCAACTGGGAGACCTGTTAATAATGGTACCGTAATACATGCAACTAACATTGCAAGAATGTGTTGAATAGCAAAGATAATCCAGTGGCTAACCTTGCTAGGTACTTCTTCAACATCTAAGACGAGTGAATTTTTACCATTCATATGTGTTCCTCCTTTTCCTTTTTGCTTAAAAAAAGAAGCCTCTAAACAAGTGGCTTCTATTTTTTAACAACAAATGATGGTGAAATGGCTTTTGAAGGGAGGAATCCCCCTAAAAAGTTAATTTTAGAGAAACTACTACACTTCTTTTCCATAACTCTTGGGTTAATTATACTTTTATAATTTATAAAGGCAATGACTTTTTGTCTGAGTGTTATACTGAAATACCCCATAAATTTATTTATGATATTTTTTAATTACTTCATTAATATTTTTTATATGAGCACATACGCATACAAAAAAACGCCCTCGCGAGCGTTTTGTTTGTTGATTAATGCAATTATTCAGCTGCTGCTTCTTTTTTAGCACCGTGTAATGCCTTGTAGACTAATGCTGCACAGACACCACCTACTAATGGTGCAACAACGAACATCCAAACTTCTGCTAATGCTTCAGTTGTGCCGTTGAAGAATAATGCTGCTAAAGCTGTACCAATTGATCTTGCTGGGTTAACTGATGTACCTGTGAAGTTAATACCTAAAAGGTGAACAAGAGTTAATGTTAAACCAATAACAAGACCAGCCTTCTTACCAGCTGTACCGTTTTCATCTGTAACGTTAAGAATAACGTAGACGAAGATACATGTTAAGACAACTTCCATGAGAAGAGCGCCAACAATAGCGCCTGCTCCTGGGTAAACTGTTGCAGCTGCGCCTGAACCAACAGCGTAGTTACATGCGTCGCCAAGAAGTGTTAAACCAGATAATTTTGCAATACCGAAGAGAGCAACACCACCTAAGACAGCACCGACTACTTGGCTACAAACGTATACTAAGCAATCCTTGACACTCATCTTACCAGCAACAAGTAAACCAACTGATACTGCTGGGTTGATGTGACAGCCTGATACTCTACCGACTGCATATGCCATACCACAGATGACTAAGCCAAATGCTAATGCAGTAGCGACTAATGAACCGCCTGTAGCTGCAGCGACACCACATGCAACAAATACGAGAACAAAAGTACCAAGGCATTCAGCAAAAGCTTTCTTTAAAAGATCTTTCATTTTGAATCCTCCTGAGATTTATATTTTTATTATAATTCAAACTTTTCGAAATGTTTATTTAAATATAAAAATGTTTTCGATTTAGTTTGAAGTTCTAATTCTTGAAAGGTTCACTACTCTTACTGTTGTTGGAGAAAGGATTGCTGTTACAACAAATTCAATAGCGAAGTTGACTGTAATGAATAAGTCGATAAAGTTTCCAAATCCTCCCTTGAAGAAGATGTAAGAGCCAAGAAGGAATAAGCCTGTGTTAATTACAGGGATTGCGAGTGAAGATACAATCATTCCAACTGTTTCGTGTTTCTTAAATGCTTTATAAATAAATCCTGCTGCTAAACCTGCTAAACCAGTCTTTAATAAACAAACAACGATTGTTCCAACTGGAGAGATAGGCATAAAGATTGCTTGGGTTGAAGGGGCAAGGATAATAAATCCACCATTAATCATACCAACAAGCATTGCGCTCCAAGGGCCATACATAATTGCAGCGATAGCGATTGGAAGTAAAGCCAAGTTTATTGAAATTGTTCCACCTACTGTAATGTAGTTAGAAATGAGAGTTAACACGATTGTTAATGCACTTAATACCGCAGTGCCGACGATTTTCTTAGTTGTCATTTTTTGTTCCACCTTTTATAAAACGATACATATTATACTCTTTTGTAACCTAAATGAAACCATTAAATAAAAACTAGGCTTAAGCCTAGTTATATTTATTCAGCGACGTATCCTTTTCTTTTTAAGATGGTTACTAATTTTTCAATTTCCTCATCACATTTTGTTAAAGAACTTGATTCCACCATAATTCTAATTTTTGGCTCAGTATCACTTTGACGAACAACTACACGTCCATCTTTTGATAAACTATTTTCAACTTCTTTAATCTTTTCTTGGAATGTTTCATCATTAAACGCTGCTAGTTTATTGTTAACTTCAATACTTACAAGTTTTTGAGGAACAAGTTTTACAGGTGTAACGATTGAAGACAAGGTTGTTTTCTTGAAAAGCATTTCTTCCACTACCATTAATGCAGTTACTAATCCATCACCTGTAGTAGCGTATTTTCTCATGATGATGTTACCAGATTGTTCACCACCTAAATCTAAATCTAAAGCATTCATTTTTTCTAAAACGTAACGATCACCAACACGGGCTTGAACAGCATTAACCCCTAATGTTTTTAATGCTGAATATAATCCAGTGTTAGACATTGATGTCGTAACAATTGTGTTTTTATTTAAAATGCCTTTAGCTTGGAATCTAGATGCTAATAGATAAAGAATTTTATCTCCATCAACAACATGGCCCAATTCATCAACTGCAATACATCTATCACCATCACCATCAAATGCAAAACCAACATCTAAAGAATTTTCTTTAACAAATTTCACTAATGGTTCAATGTATGTACTTCCTGAAGCATCATTAATGTTTACTCCACTAGGTGTATTGTTGATAACAAATGTTTGTGCTCCTAAGGCATCAAAGACTGATTTAGCAATCATCCAAGCTGCTCCGTTAGCGCAGTCTAGACCAATTCTAAGATTCTTCATTGAATATCTCGCAAGAGAGATGAGATATCCAATGTATCTATTTCTTCCTGATGAGTAATCAGAAATACGGCCAATATTGCCTCTTTTAGCAAATGCTAAGTCATTGCCTTCAAGTTCAAACTTTGATAAGTCGCCATCAATATAGGATTCAATTAATGAAGTAACTCCACTTTCAATCTTTTCGCCATTAGAGTTAATGATGTAAATACCATTATCGTAATATGGGTTATGTGACGCAGTAATCATAATACCACAGTCAAAATTATCTAAAGTTGTAATATAGGTAACACTAGGTGTTGTTGTAACATGGAGAAGTTCAACATCCGCACCTGATGCGGATAAACCTGCTGCAACAGCGTATTCAAGCATATATGATGAACGTCTTGTATCTTTACCAATAACTACTCTTGGTCTATAGCCAGGCTTTTTGTGATTATATTTTGGATTTGAAAAGAACCAGCCAAGGAAACGACCAATTTTATAAGCATTATCTGCTGTTAATGTAACATTAGCCTCACCTTTAAAACCATCAATACCAAAATACTTAGATCCATCTTCACTTTGCATACCAAGGTCATATTTTGCACCTTTATGTAAAACAATGTCTTCGTTAATTAATTCATCCGCTGTTAATTTGAAAATATTACAGAGTTCTCTGATTTTATCTACTTGTGGAATTGCCTCATCACTTTCCCATTTAGAGATAGATTGTCTAGATACTTTAAGTAAGTTCGCTAGCGCTTCTTGGGAAATTGAATTAACAGTTCTTAAGTGAACGATTTTTTCTCCAATTGTCATATAAATACCTCTCGCAACCATTAATTGCGTGTATCAATAGTTATATTATTTATAAATAAGTGTGTCAAACATATTTGATGTAAAGTTTTGTTTACACTCTGTTTTTGATACGAAAAAGAACAAGTTGTTGAAAAAATAATAAAAAAGTACTTGCAATCAGTTAATACAGATAATACAGTTAATACAGATATGAAATTTACAGGCACTAATCCAATATTCATCCAAATCGCGGACTATATCAAAAATCTTATCGATAATGGCACATTCAAAAATGGTGACGCTATGTGGTCGGTAAGAGAATTTGCGCTCGCTAATGGTGTTAACCCTAATACTGTTGCAAGAGCCTACGATATCTTAGTTCAAGATGGATACCTAGAATCAATCCCGAAGAAAGGCTATTTCGTTTCGAAAGGAGATAAAGTTCCTCAAAAAGATTCAAAGAAACTTGATAGCATTATTGATTCACTACTCTCTAACGGGTACACAAAAGAAGAAATTATAGAAATACTAAATAAGAAAGGAGATAAATAATGATCGAAATTAAAAACTTAACTAAGAAGTTCGACACTAATATTGCGGTTAATAATCTTAGTTTAACATTTGATACCGGCATTTATGGCGTTGTTGGTCAAAATGGCGCAGGTAAATCAACATTATTTAGATTAATCTCTGATATTTATGTAAAAGACGCTGGCTCAATTACCATCGATGGATATGACTCATCTTCAGAAGAAGGAAAGAAGTTAATTTTCTTCTTACCTGACACACCTTACTTTGAAAAGCACTCAAAGGTATCAGATATGATTGATTTATATTCAAACTTTTATAACATCGATACCGAGAGATTCTATTCATTAATTGAATTATTCAAATTACCAAGAGATGGAAGAATTGGAAAATTCTCCAAGGGTATGTTAAGGCAAACATTCATCGCATTATCCTTATCGGTTGAATGTAAGTACTTATTCCTTGATGAAGCATTTGATGGTCTTGATCCTCTCGTTCTCGAAACTATTAAAGAAAAGATTCTTGAAACAAAGGATTTAGGAAGAACTATCGTTGCATCAAGTCATAACGTCAACACTCTTGAAAAGCTTGTTGATTCATTCATTATGATTACCAAAGGTAAAATCACCGGAAATGACACAAATGAAAACATTGGACAAAACTATGTTAAGTTCCAAGTTTTATTCCAAAACGATGTTGCTGAGGAAGATTTAACTAACTCTGGTATCAATGTTGTGTCATTTAGAAAATATGGTTCTATTTGTAATATCGTCGTACTTGAACAAGAAAATGTAGAAGAACTTATTAATAAAGTTTCCCCTACTATCCTCTTAGAAAGAGTCCCTATTGATATCAATGAAATCATCACTCTTAATATGCTTATCGCTAAAAAGGAGGCTGAACATGAAAACAAGTAGATTTATTAAGTGGCAACTTAAAAAATGGTTACCAATTATCTTATCGTTATTCCTTATATGCGCTGCTATCTTCTGGATTAGCATGATTAACATTGATGTTATCAAGGATACAATGTATGACGACATTAATGGAAATCCTTATCCTTACTACTGGGGCACTCAATTCAAAGGTGGACTACTCAATATTGGAATACTTTCAACTCTTATTACATTTGTAATACCTTTCTTTGTCTTCTCTTATCGATTTGATAAGACTGGCTCTGATGCGTACTTACAATTCCCTTCTAAGAAGAATCAAATTAGGAACATTAAGTTATTAATTGGCCTTGGAATTGTTGTGTCAATTATCACTGTCGTGTATTGGGTTGGTGTATTGATAGTCTTTGCAAGAGTAATGTCTTTCCCTGCTGAAGGAACATGGAGTTATGTTAACTTAGAATATTCAACCGATGCAGTATTCTATGAAAGATATAATATCAACTGGAATGTATATCTCTACTCATACTTATTTACATTAGGATCCGCAATTGGAACTTACTTCTTTAACTCATTACTTGTATCTTTAGGAAATAACTTCCTTACATCTGCAATTTATGTAATCGCAGGAACATTAATTGTCTCTGCGATTGGTCCATTTACATTCCTTTATACTGATGAACTTATTTATGTAGAAGAAGATGTAATAAATGCGGTAGATAGATTATATCCAGAAAACTTTATATCTGGTCCAATCATGGATTGTATCTATATTGATAGAGTGCTTGGATCTATGATTGATTTATCTGCAAAGAACATTGAATTTGTTACCTCTGAAACACTTTCAATGATATTTGGATGGGTAGCAAGATTTGGAGCAGTTCCTCTATGCATTATGTTAAAAGATCCATCTGGTGAATACTTTGGACAACCAGGACATAAGAATCCATTGTTTGGATTTATTACATATGGGGCAATGTTTGTTATCGCAATTATGGTTGGAACTTCCTTCTTTGGAGGCCTTGAGCTTCTCCCTATTGCATTATTCATTATTGGCACTGTTGCATTCTACTTAATTGTTTCTATCTTTAATAAAAACTTTAAGTTAGGTAAGAAGGATATTATTCCACTT
>JAKSVY010000023.1 GCA_024413875.1 Bacilli bacterium | reverse complement strand
TACTCGTAATTTCAATCGTAGTATTTATTGTCTTATTAATTCTTATCACAAGAATTAGAATCATCAAACAAACAGAAAAAGGTATTGTTGAAAGATTAGGTGCATATAACAAAACCTGGAATACAGGTATCCATATGCTTGTTCCATTTATTGATAGACTTTCTGATAGAATCTCAATGAAGGAACAAGTTAAGGACTTTGCTCCTCAACCAGTTATTACAAAAGATAACGTTACAATGCAAATTGATACAGTAGTCTTCTATCAAGTCACTGATCCAAAACTCTATGCTTATGGTGTTGAAAATCCAATGATGGCTATTGAAAACTTATCTGCTACTACATTACGTAATATCATTGGTGAACTTGATCTTGACTCAACTCTTACATCAAGAGATTTAATCAATGCTCGTATGAGAGCAATCCTTGATGAAGCAACAGATGCATGGGGTATTAAAGTTAACCGTGTTGAAGTTAAGAACATTCTCCCTCCAAAAGATATCCGTGAATCAATGGAACGTCAAATGAGAGCGGAACGTGAAAAGAGAGAAAAGATCTTACTTGCTGAAGGTGAAAAGCAATCTGCAATTCTACTTGCACAAGGTAGAAAAGAATCTATGATTCTTAACGCTGATGGCGAAAAACAAGCCGCTATTCTTCAAGCTGAAGGTAAGGCTGCTTCTATCTTAAAAGTTAAAGAAGCTGAAGCAGAAGGTTTAAGAATGATTCGTGAATCAAATCCTAACCAAGCTGTCTTAACACTTGAATCATATAAGGCTCTTGCAAAAGTTGCTGATGGACAAGCAACAAAGATTATCATTCCAAGTGATCTTCAAAATGTTGCTGCGCTTGCTACAACAGTTTCAGAAGTTGTTAAAGAAAAGAAGTAATAAACAAAATAAAAAAGAGGATGTTGGCTATTTGCCAGCATCCTTTTCTTGTTTGTAATATGAAGCTTGTTTAATCGCGAACATGATGAATTTTTTAACATCTTCACGACAGTATGAACTCTTGTTATAGACAAGACCAATCTTTGCAGAAATCTTTTTGCTAAACGGAATTGCTACTAAGTCTTGGCTTAAGCTTGTTGCAACGTCTCTATAGATGAATGCACCTACTTCGTTATTGCGTAAGCATTCTTGAATAAGAGTAAGGTTTGAAGAATATAAGAAGATTTGTGGATGAACCTCAGCATCTTCAAATTCTTTGTTAAAGCGTTGGTTTTGATAACTTCCTTGGGTGAAGAGAATAACTTTTTCATTATCAAGGTCCGCAATATCAATAGATGATTTGTTAGCAAACTTATGAGACTTACCAACAACGAAGACAATTTCTTCATCGATAAGATCAACAAAGTTGACATTTTCTTTTGAATAATCTGGAGATAATGTTACTAACGCTAAATCGAGTTTTTCATCTTGAACTTGAGAGAAAGCTCTTAATGAAATTGAGTCTGTAATGGCTAGTTCAATATCAGGATGTGATTTTTTATAAAGAGTAATTAAGCGAGGGAATAAGAAAGTACCAATCATTGAAGTGATACCAATAGAAATCTTCTTTAATGATTTAGACATAAGAAGAACTCTTTCTTCCATTTTATCAACGGTGTTTAAAACAATAAGAGCTTCTTCGTAGAATCTTTTACCATGTTCGGTTAATGTAAGTTTGTTATTTCTTCTTGTGAATAATTTAAGAGAAAATTCTTCTTCAAGGTTTTTGATAGCGGTTGTAACAGCTGGTTGAGATACGTGATAGAACTCACTTGCACGTGAAACACTATCAAGATCAACAGTGGCAACAAAGTATCTTAATTGTAAGATTTTCATAGCCCATCCCTCCTTAGGTTATAAAATATTTTTATACGAATATTAATAATAATCAAGTAATTATAAATAAAGGTTACAAAACGCACCAACTATTTCAATAAAAGAAATTAATATCAAAACCCTAAAAAGATTAATATTTTGCGACATATTTATATTTATTTATTTTCTTTCGAAAATAGTTCTATATAATATATCTAGTATGAAAGCCAATAAGTTTATTACAATGTCAGAAATCGGATTAGATAGTAGAGTAAATCTCGAAAATCTATTTTGTATTATGCAAGATTTCATCACCCTTACATTTGGTGAAATCCATTTATCCAATGGTGAGATGAGACAAAAACATCACGCGATTTGGGTATTTACCAAAAATAAAGTTATTGTCCATGAACGTCCTCACTGGAATCAACAAGTATTCATTAACTGTCGTATTGTAAAAGTTACACCTTTACTTGTTTATGTTAAAACCGATGTGGTTGATAAACACAAAAAAGCATTATTCACAGGTGTTACTGAATGCTGTGCGATTGACTATGAAACATTCAAGTTCTTAAAGACAAGCGAATTAAAACTTCCTCACAAAGAAGAAGATGTTGATACATCTTATGACTTTAATGATAGCGATGTGGAATTCTTAAGAAACGTTAAGGTTTCAATGCCTCTTGTAGACTCATCAAATCATCTTAACAATGCGAAAGCAGTTCTCCCTCTTGCAGAGTCACTTTCCAAAGAGGAAACACTCAATATTTACTCAAAACCATTTGAATTAGGTATCAAATATTGCAAACAAGCAATGCTTGGAGAAGAAATTTGTTTATTTTTAGGTAAAGATTTTGATAGAATAAACTTCGCATACAAGAGTAAAGAAAACCAAGTCCTTGAACTTGGATACATAAAATCAATCAATTAGGAGAAAAATTATGGCCTCTAGATTACAAAGAATTACATTCAAAAAAGAAAACATTATCAGTGAAAACTTCTGGTCTGTTAAGTTAGATCTTACAGAAGATCTTGATAAGTCAAACTGGGAAACAATGGTTCACGTTGTTTTCTCAAAAATTCCAAACAACCCAAAGGCAGTTGCAGTTGACTACATGTTAGCAGGCGCAATCGACAACACACGTAACATTTTTGATAAGTTTGATTTTGTTTTTGTTTCTGAAAAAGTTATTGAATTAAACGCAAGCGAAACTCCAGAATCATTTACAGCAAACCACATCTCAAACGATAAGTTCTTCGATAAGAATGCTAAAGCACTCGAAAAAGTTGCTAACGATAACAAGTTAAATCTTGTTTTCGAAATGAACAAAGCAATTAAGAGATGCGAAGATAAATTAGCTCGCTAATTAATTGAAAACAAAGAAAATCTCTTCTTTAAAGGGGAGATTTTTTCTTTTCGCATAAGAATAGACTCTCAAGTACGCATATAAAACACTTCCCGCATTTTATACGCGAGTGTTTTGTGATATCATATTTTACGTATGGAAAACCACGAAAAACCAAGAACTGAATTTATTATTGAAGATATCGAACCTATCGAAGGTTTTCGTGAGGAAAAAGTAGTTCAAAAGAAAAAGAATCCATATTTAAAGTTTATCCTTTATTTCACTCTTGTCATTGTCTTTACCGGCTTAGCGTTATTTTTATCCCTTAAAGATAATTTCCATGAAGTTATTAATTCTATTAAAGGCGCGAATATTGGTTATCTTGCATTAATCATTGGACTCGTTGTAATTTGTTATTTCCTTGAAGGAATAATAATTTTATTATTCGTTCGTTTATATACGAGAAAATATCACTATAAGCATGGTCTTGCTGCGTCGCTTGTTGGTTCTTTCTATGATTCTGTTACTCCAGGTGCAACAGGCGGACAACTAATGCAAATTATGACCATTAAGAAACAAGGGCTTAATGTTAGTAACGCGACATCAATCGTTGTTATGTATGTCATCATCAAACAATTCGCGATGGTGCTTATTGATTTGCTTGGTGTTATCTTTAAATACCCACTTCTAATTTCAATTGGTTATTTCCATATCTCAGCATTTGGAAAAGCTTTTGATATTCCAGCATTGCCATTAACTCTTATTGGCTTTGCTTATAATGTTGTATTTACATTTGGTTTAATTCTTTTAAGCTACTGGAAAGGATTCCATCATTTTGTTTGTAATGTTGTTATCGACTTCTTAGCAAAGATTAAGATTGTTAAAAAACCAAAAGAACTTCGTGAAAATGTTTCGACATCAGTTGAAAACTTTAGAATTGAATTAAGACGTTTGTTCACTAATGTTCCAGTCTTTATTTTCACTTTCTTAGTTTGCTGTGTGATTATTGTTTTGAAGTATTCATTACCATTCTTTGCAGGACTTGCTTTGAATGGATTTGGTATTTCTGAGATTACTGGATTACCTACAACTGGTCAACCTGACCACGCTTCATTCTGGGGATCAGTTTTCTTAAGCGCTTATCACCAAATGACTTCTTGTTTAATTCCATTACCTGGTTCAGCAGGTATTTCAGAAATCTTCTTTAACATTATTTTTGAAAACTATTTCATTAATCCATCTGTAACAACTGCTGCACAAATTATTTGGAGAAGTGCGACATATTATCTTGTTTTAGTAGCGACAGGTATTTTCTCAGCGTCATATTCATCATCTCCAAAGAAAGAAGAAGTCATCAATATTTCAAGGAACACTATGTTAACCCTCCAATACGATACGCTGTTAGATCGTCGTAATGGAGTGTTCATTAAAGAAGGTTCAGCCTACGACTTAAGTGACTTCGATGAAGAGATTCATAAAAGAAGAGAATTAAGAGAAAAACCAAAGAAAGAAAAGGTTAAGAAAGCTAAAAAGATTAAACCTAAACAAGAGGTTAAAGTTGAAGAGGAAGATTGGGAGGATATTGTTATATGATGAAAGACTTAACAATTACTCGTATTAAGATTGGCAAAAAGAAAGTAACAATCTTCTTTCATGATGAAAAGTTAGATATTACTTTAAATACTTATACGGATTTCCATTTATTCCAAGGAAAAGTATTAACTGAAAAAGAGTTTAAAGAAATTCAAAATAGAGATGCTTTAGATTCGTATATGGACTATGCTTTAAAATCATTAAGCATGTCTCATATATCAGAGAAAACACTTATTGAAAAGCTTAATAAAAAAGGAGCGAATCAAAAGCAAATTAACTTCATTGTAAAAGAGATGAAAAGATTATCTCTTCTTGATGATGATGAACTTCTTGAAGATTATCTTGAGATAGCGAAATATAAGCATCTTGGAGAAAATAAAATTAAAGAAGACTTATATAAGAAAGGTATCGCAAGAGAAAAGATAGAATCACTTCGATTTGATAATCAAATAGAGGACGCTGTTGCAAATCTTCCTAACCTTGAAAGAAAATACGCTTCTTTAAATTATGAGTCTAGAAAGAAACATATTTACGATAATTTAATTAGATTAGGATTCTCTTACGAAGTTGCATCGCAAGCATTATTAAAGATTAAAGATAAAGACGCGCGCGTAGAGAATAATGCACTTAAGATGGACGCTACTAAAGCAATAAGCAAATATAAAACCAAGTTTAAAGGTAGAGAGTTACGTGAAAAAGTAATAAACTATTTAATGGGCAAAGGCTATAGATATAACGATATTATTAATAATAAGGAGATAGAGAAATTATGACATGGATTAAAGAATTAAAAGATGGCGATAAAGTTGCAACTGAATTATTAGTGTCAGGTGTCACTAAAGGTGTTACAGATAAAGGACTTGTTTACCTTAATATCACTCTTCAAGATAAATCAGGAAATATTGAAGGTAAAAAGTGGGATGCTTCTGAAACTGATATTAAAACAATTACTGTTGGATCAGTTGTTTATGTAGAAGGTAATGTAAATGTCTATAAGGGTAACAACCAATTAAAGATTAATAACATTGAAGTTATCAATGATATCTCAACATTAGATTTAAATAGATTCCAAAAGGTTTCTCCAATTCCATTTGAAACACTTAAGGCTAAATTAGATGCTTTCCTTGATTCATTTACCGATAAGGATGTTGAACTTGTTACAAAGACTGTTCTTGAACATTTCTATAACAAATATATTAGCTATCCAGCTGCTGTAAGAATTCACCACGAATTCGCTCATGGTATCCTTCATCACAGTGTCACTATGGCGGAACTTGCTGACCAAGTAGCGAAAATCTATCCACAAGTTGATAGAGATATCCTTGTCGCAGGTGCGCTCCTCCACGATGTTGGTAAAACAATTGAATATGAAAAACCATTAACACCATCAGTAACAGTTGAAGGTAAGTTATGTGGACACATTTCAATTATGTATGCAGAATTTAAAAAGATTGTTGATGACCTTCATATTGAAAGTGAAGTTCCATTACTTCTTGAACACATGATCTTATCTCACCATGGAACACTTGAATTTGGTTCACCAGTTCTTCCAAGCACAAGAGAAGCATTACTTCTTTCAGAAATCGATATGCTCGATTCAAGAATGATGATTCTTGATAAGGCTTACGATGGAGTTGAACCAGGAAGCTTTACTCAAAGAGTATGGGCTCTTGATGATGTTTCATTCTATAAAGCTAAAAAGAGATAATTGAGCCAAACAAAAACCCTTAGCGAACAATTTTATTGCTAAGGGTTTTAAATTGCTTATTTAAGGCTTTTTGAGATATTTTCAGCGATTGTAGGAAGGTTAAGGTCCTTAAGATTCTCATTTTCCTTCATAGAGATTTGGAAACCATCGCTTGAGACATATCTTGGGATAACGTGAACATGGAAGTGCATAACTGATTGTCCAGCTGCTTCTTTAACGTTAGTTAAGATATTAACGCCTTTCGCTCCAAGCATTTCCATTTCAGCTTGGCCAATTCTTTGCGCAACATCCATAACCTTGTGCATTGTTTCATGATCAATACATAAGAAGTTATCGTAGTGTTGTTTTGGAATTACAAGAGCGTGTCCGACAGTGGTTTGTGAGATATCAAGGAAGGCTAAGACATCATCATCTTCATAAATCTTGCTTGATGGGATATCTCCTTGACCAATCTTGCAGAATAAACAGTCTTTTTTAATCATACTAGTTTGATCTCCTTTTTCTTTTATTTTAAAGGAGGACATTGCTGTCCTCCAGTAAAATTACTTTTTGTCTTCGAATAAGTCAGGATATTTTTCCTTGAAGTAATCGTAGATTGCTGTTGAGTGGTATTGGATATTGTATTTTTCTACATAGTGTTGGTATGCATCTTTTACATATGTATCCTTAGAACCAAGAACGTGAGCAATTTCCATTGCGATTTCTTCAGCGAATAATGGGTTAGCTGCGACATCATCTTTACGAATTGTGCTGTAAGAAGATGAAGCATTCTTTGTATCTAACTTAGAAGTTGTAACAGCTTCTTCAACTTCAACAATGTAAGAAGCACCGCCTTCGTAAATAACGAAGTTGTGTGGGTTTTCTTCATACTTTTGTGAAGTTTCAGGTGTTAAGTAGTAGTGGTTGTTGATGTAACGAACATAGTTAGTTGACTTGTAACTACCCATGTTAGCAGTTGTTTCCATTTCTTCTGCTTTGAAGTTATCTACTTCAGTAGCAACGTTAATGTTGAATAAACGGTTACGGATAGCATCAGGTAATTCTGTTAAACCACCGTTCTTAACGTACCAACCATCGGTTGTGTAGTCATCGTTACCGAGTTCAGCAATCTTCATAGCGAAGCCAACTTCTTTAGAATAAGTTAATGAACTTGTGAATTCTGTAAGAGCTGTCTTTGCGTCATCAGCAGCAAATCTGTTGTTTTCATCAATAAGAACATATTTATCGAGGAGGATACCAAGCTTAGATTCTTTGATGTAAGAGAAGTTTGCTCCTAAGATAGCTTCCATATTTGTATAGAAATCTGGTTCAGCTGTATGAGGATACTTTGTTTGTAATTCAGCTTCAGTAACTGTTGTTAACTTAGCAGCTGCTGCGAGTGCTAATGCATCAGTTCCTAATGGAGTGATCTTTCCATCATCGTTAACTTTTTCAAAACCTCTCCAAACGTCTGCCATCATTTCGAAGTCAACATCTGCAGTAGCATTAGTTTGTTCTGTGACGTATGTCTTAGCGAATGAGTCAACTAAGTTTGTAGCAGCGTTAGGGTATTTTGATTCGTCAGCAATCTTAACGATATTAACCTTACGACCATAAGCACGACCCAAGATGTGAGTTGTGTCTTGGTCATAGTCGAATAAGTATTGTTCAACAAGAACATCTCTCATGATTCCAGGGATGATCTTTCTGTTGATGTAATCTGTATATCTATCTAAGTGGATGTATGCAGATACGTCTTCTTCTGTTAATACTTTGTTATCGATGTATTTTTCATACCATTCAGTTGCTGTATTAACTTTACCATTTTCATCAATAAGTCCTTCGATGTCGTAGAGGTCAGCGAAGTGTGCCATTGCTAATCTTTGTTCATAGAATTTTGAACGATCAGTATAGCTTCCTGACTTAATTTCATCATAGAAGACTTTGTTAACACGGTCTTTAATTCTGTTGTATGTGTTTTTAATACGTTGAGTTTGAATTTCGGCAACAGATTTACCTGTAGCTTGTGAAACTGATTCATCATCATCGTGCTTATAAACATCTTTGTGAGCTTCTGCAAATGCTGCGAAGTCACCGTTTGATTCTACGAGTTCCTTGAGTTCATCATATGAACCGAATTGGTCGTTAGCGATAATGTTGATAATTTCTTCGTGGATTCTATCATTCTTACCTTCGCCGATTTGGTCATAGATTTCTGACATAAGGTTGTCATAGACATCTGTCTTTGAACCATCATTATTTAAGATGATAGGGTTCTTATAGTTTGTTGGAAGGACACGAATTGTGTTACAGCCTGAAACAGCAATAGCACATGTAAGTGTAGCGAGTCCTAATAAGATTCTACTTCTTTTCACCGCAAAGTCCTCCTTTAGCCCAAATGCCTGTTAAGTTACCGTAAGCATCGTAGTGGTCATCTGATTGATAACCGATAGCACATACTTCAGAGAGTAATAAGTTACCATCACGTTCGTTAGATTGTGAAGCTAACATTTCTGTGTATGTTCTCCAAGTTTCTTCCCAAGAGTTTACATCATCGAATTCAGATTTAATCTTTGATGATTCAATCCACTTGTTGAGTGATTTGCCAATTGCTTCATCAGCAAATTGAATCTTTTGTGATTCATAGTATTTTTGGAAGATATACTTATTGAGATTTGAATCGAAGTTACGAATCTTTGATTCGACTGATTCAGCACGTGTCTTATAGTCCTTAATACCTTGGTCGACGTTGTTAACATATGTGGTCTTATATGTTCCGTCTTCGTTTGTTGGATATCCGTTTTGTCCTGGATATTTTGTTGTGTAGTATTCGCTTAATTTAGCCTTGTCTTCAAGACCTGACTTCTTAATGACGATGAAGTGGATACCTTGGTAACCGCTATCGCCAGAACCTGTACCACCACGGACAACTAATACTGGAGATGCTGATAATACGTTACCAGATTCATCTCTAACAATGTCTGTAGCTAAGATCTTTGTAGATCCGTGATTTAATGTGATACCTAAATCGCTTGCTAATACGAAACCTTTGTTATCTGTTGTAGCGAAATCATCTGTTCCGTTACCCCATTCATTTTCGTTAACTGCAACATCACCAACGTTGCTTGCGCCTGAAACGTCAGCAGCTGTGATAACTGAAATGTTGTGTCTATTTAAGTATTTGTTGAAATAGATATTTCTTGGGTAGTAGAATGCGTCACCACCGTTAACTGTAGAATCATCATGTCCTCTTGTGACATCAGCGACTTCATTTAATTTTTCGAAGACACCGTATGGGATTTCACCAATCTTGTCACCAGCAGCAGTTGCTGTAACTTCACCAGCAGCATCGCTTGAACGTACAACAACAGCGTTCTTTAAGTTTTCAGAGATTTCATCATTGATTGCAATCTTTGAGCTTTCAGCAGCAGTCTTCTTTGCATCGCCAGCGAGTAAGTTTTCGTAAGCGTAGATACCGAGTTTGAATTCGTTAATGAATCCTGTGCTCTTATCCATGATACCTAAGTCACCGAATGCAGCTCTTGCTGTATCGTCTTCGTTAAGGTCACGGCCTGCAATATAACCGAATGACTTGTCGCCTTGTGCTAATGCTGAAGCAACAGAGTAGAGGTTAATTGCGTTTTGTTCAGAGATTGAACCGTCATTGTAGTTTGTACCACTTGTATCTGTGACTTTAACTAAGATATGTGAGATGTGGTAAGGAACTTGAGATTGAAGATAACCTTCATACTTGTCTCCTTCTGCATCATCAGTTCTTGAGTCACGTAAGTGATTAACGTTACCTTTGTAGAATTGGTCTTCGAATTCAGTTAATTCTCTGTCGTAGATGAATTTTTGACGTAAGTCTTCTTCGTCCTTACAACTGTATGATTTGATTAATGTGTCAAATTCATCGTCGTAATTTGTCTTGTTGTCATTAGCATTGTCTTTAGCCTTTGCTTTGACTGAGTCGACGTCGTTTTCTGCTTCTTTTAAGATTTTTGCATAAATTGATTCTTGTCCTGATTCTGTTAAGAAATAGTTACGGACAATTAGCTTGTACACTTCATTGAAAATTGTTGAATTAGAAGATGCATCATTTCCATATGAGCCAAAGAGATCTTCAGCAGAATAGTGGAGAGTTTCACCAGATGCATTTGTGTAAGTTAAGATATAACCTTCAGGTGAATATTGAGGGCCATTACAAGCGGCAAGACCACTGACGCTAAGTAAACCAGCAATAAGACCTAAAGTCATTTTACTTCTTTTCATAAATAGCTTTTCCTCCTTATTTTTCAAATATGCGAGAGTAATTATATTAAAGCCATTGTATAAATACAACACTTTTTTGCGTATACACACGTAAATGGCGCGCATTTTATTTAATTTAATATGTGCTAAACGCTCTAATTTACCTGTGGTTTTTGGTGAACAATGGTTAAAAATTAAATTTTTAATAAATATTTTATCGAATAAGTTGAAAAGATATTTTAATCGCAATAAAATTATCAACGCATTAGGAGAAAAAAGCATGTCACAACTCGTTATTAAAAACTTACATGTATCAGTAAAAGAGAAAGAAATCCTTAAAGGCTTAAACTTCACTTTTAATGATAATGAATCTGTTGCCTTATTAGGCCCAAACGGAAATGGTAAATCTACTTTACTTCAAACTATTATGGGTAATCCAAATTACACTATTACCGAAGGTAGTATTGAATTAGATGGAAAAGATATTACAACTTTAGAAGCAGATGAAAGATCTAAACTTGGTATCTTTTTAGGCATGCAATATCCAAGTGAAGTTCCAGGTGTTAACAATGCAGATTTCTTAAAAGCCGCTATTAATGCACATCGCGAAAAACCAGTCTCTTTATTCCAATTCTATAAGTTATTAGATGAAGCTTATAAGAGAACAGAAATTCCATTCGAAATGTCAAACAGAAACCTTAATGAAGGTTTCTCAGGTGGTGAAAAAAAGAAAAATGAAATTCTTCAAATGTTAGTGCTTGATCCAAAATTTGTCATGTTAGATGAAATTGACTCAGGTCTTGATGTTGACGCTATCCAAACTGTAGCAAGAGTAATCAAAGAAGAGCAAGAACACGGAAGAGCGTTCTTAATCATTTCTCACTATGCACGTTTATATAATTTAATAAATATTGATAGAGCAGCAATTCTTATGAACGGTAAGGTTGTCCTCGAAGGTGGAAAAGAATTAGTAACCAAGATTGATACTGAAGGTTATGAATGGCTTAAGAGTGAACACGGAATTGTTGAAGAAAAAGAAGATAAACCAATGAACACTGTTTCAATTGGTACATGTGCTACAAGGGAAGCACTTAAAAAATAATGGAAAAGATTACTATTAATTCATTAGAAGAAAGAGTAATTGAAATCACAAGTTTAGAAGAACTAAATCTTGTTCTTTTAAACGACGCTAAGTTAACCCTTAAAATTTTAAATTTAGGTGAAGAAACAAATGGAAAACTCTATGCAGAAGTCCACTCAAATGCTTCACTTAATGTTATTTATGCTGACTTCGGCAAAGGAAGTGTTTCAATCAAATCTACTGTTGATTTAGTTGAGGAAGGCGCATCTTGTGATTGGAAGTTAGCAGCTTTATCTAACAAAACAGATGTAAAAGAATTCGATATCTCGTTCAATCACTTTGCTGGTCACACAACTGCAATCATGGATAACTATGGTGTTGCGCGTGATGAATCTACTTTATTATTTAAAGGTGTTAACCATATTCACGAACATTGCCCACAAAGTGAAACAAGACAAAACGCTAAAATTATTGTCTTTGACCCAAAGGCAACAGGAAAAGCTTCACCTGCACTTCGCATTGATGAAAATGATGTTAAGGCAAGCCATGGAGCAGCTGTTGGAAAGCTTTCAAGTGACCATATGTTCTATCTCATGTCACGTGGATTGACTAAAAATGAAGCTAGAGAATTAATTACTCTTGGTTATCTTAGACCAATTAGTAACCATTTCTCTGATGATAAAAAAGAATTGATTGCACAAGCAATCGCGGAGGCCCTTTAATATGTTTGATGTGAAGAAAATCCGTAATGATTTCCCAATGTTAAGAAATCATAAGAAAATGCAAGAACATGATCTTGTTTTCCTTGATAATGCTTCAACAACTATTAAGCCTGATTGTGTCTTAGATGCTGTTAAAGATTATTATGAAAATTCAACCTCAAACTCACATCGTGGTGACTACGATTTATGTTACAACATGGATGTTCAAGTTGAAGAAACAAGAAAAACAATTGCAAAGATGATTAACGCAGAAGAAAAAGAAGTAGTATTTACTTCTGGAACTTCTATGTCAATCAACTTAATAGCCTATGGCTATGGAATGAAGTATTTAACTGAAGAAGATGAGATTTTGCTCACTGTTGCAGAACACGCAAGTAACGTTCTTCCTTGGTTTAAAGTCAGTGAAGTTAAGGGCACAAAAATCTCTTATATTCCACTTGATGAAAATGGTAGATTAACTCCTGAAAATGTTGAAAAGTCTATCACTAAAAATACTAAGGTAATTGCAATTGCTCAAGTAACAAATGTTCTTGGCTATCAAGTTGATGTAAAAGCTATTGCAAAGATTGCGCATGAACATGGTGTATTAGTCATTGTTGATGGTGCTCAATCAGTACCACATATGCATATTGATGTTAAGGATTCTGACATTGATTTCTTATCATTCTCTGGGCATAAAATGTGTGGTCCAACCGGTGTTGGTGTTATCTATGGTAAGTATGACTTACTTGAAAAGATGGATCCATTAATGTGCGGTGGTGGAATGAACGCTAAATTTGATATGTGTGGTGATGTTAAATATTTACTCCCACCAACCAAATTTGAAGCTGGCACATTAAACCTTGAAGGTATTTTAGGTCTTAATGCTGCAGCAAAATATTTAATGGAAATTGGTTTAGATAATATTGAAAAATATGAAAAAGAGCTTAGATCTTACGCTATTTCTGAATTGGAAAAGGTTCCAAATGTAATTATTTATAACAAAAATGCTGATGCTGGAATCATCACATTCAATGTTAAAGGAATCTTTGCTCAAGACTTAGCAACATTCCTTAATAGTAAAGGTGTTGCATGCCGTAGCGGACAACACTGCGCCAAAATCCTTGTTAATTATTTAAATGAAGTTGCGACCGTACGCGCTTCTATATATTTCTATACAACTAAAGAAGAAATTGATACTTTAGTTGATGCCTTAAGAAAGAGTGGTGACTTCCTCGATGCCTATTTTGCTTAATCCACAAATGATGAGACAAATCATCATGGACCATTACGATAATCCTCGTAATAAACGCGAACCAAAGAATGACCAATATCAAAGCATGCACATGGATTCAGAAAACTGTGTTGATGATATTATGGTTTATATGTTAGCAGAAAACGACATAGTCGTTGACTGCTGTTTTACTGGTGTTGCTTGTACAATTTCAACAGCATCAACAGACATTATGTGCGACCTTGTTGTAGGTAAGTCACTTAAGGATGCTAAATACATCATTGATCAATTCAATAACATGGTTCATGAACAACCATATGATGATAGTGTTCTTGATGAAGCTTTAGTATTCATGAACACTGCAAAACAAGCAGCAAGAATTAGATGTGCAACTATCGGATGGACTGCTCTTGATGATATGGTGTGCAACTGTCCAAATTGTAAAAAATAAGAAAGGTTAATCTATGTCAGATAATAAATTCGAAACTGATTATAAGTATGGATTCAAAGACGAAGATACGTCTATTTTGACAACTGGCAAAGGTTTAACTGAAGAGACTGTTCGTATGATCAGTGCCTTAAAAAATGAACCAGGTTGGATGCTTGAATTTAGACTTAAAGCATACAAGGCATTCAAGGAACTTCCTATGCCTGATTTTGGTCCAAACCTAGATTTCCTTGATTTTGATTCTTATACATATTTCACAAGATCATCAAAGAAGGTTGAAAAGGATTGGGATGATGTTCCTGAAACTATCAAAAATACCTTCCAGAAGTTAGGTATTCCTGAAGCTGAACAAAAATATTTAAGTGGTGTTACTACTCAATATGAATCAGAAGCTGTCTACCACAATATGCTTAAGGAAGTTGAAGATAAGGGTGTTATTTTCTTATCTACAGACCAAGCAGTTCAAATGTGTCCTGATATTGTGAAAAAATATTTCAACACCGTTGTTCCTTTTAGAGACAATAAGTTCAGCGCTCTTAATGGAGCGGTTTGGTCAGGCGGTTCATTTATTTATGTTCCAAAGGGTGTTGTTTTAGATAAACCACTTCAATCATATTTCAGAATCAATAATGAAAAGTCAGGTCAATTCGAACGTACTTTAATCATTGTTGATGAAGGTGCAGATGTCCATTACGTTGAAGGATGTACCGCTCCTACATATTCACAAGATTCTTTACACGCAGCAGTTGTTGAAATTGTTGTTTTAAAGAACGCTAAATGTCGATATTCAACAGTTCAAAACTGGTCAAATAACATTGTTAACCTAGTTACTAAGAGAGCATGGGTTGATGCAGGTGGACAAATGGATTGGATTGATGGAAACATTGGTTCACAAACAAATATGAAATACCCTGCTTGTGTTTTAGCGGGTGAAGGTGCAAAAGGAAACTGTATTTCTATTGCTGTTGCAGGTAATGGACAATATCAAGATGCTGGTGCACGTATGATTCACTTAGCAAGCAATACAAGTTCAACAATTATTTCTAAATCAATTGCAAAAAATGGTGGTGTTGTTAACTACCGCGGAACAGTTCGTATCCATAAAGGTGCTAAAAACTGTAAAGCTCACGTCGAATGTGACACGCTCATTTTAGATAACATTTCAAAATCAGATACAATCCCAAAGAACGAAGTTCTTAATGGAGAATCTTTCATTGAACACGAAGCAACTGTTTCAAAAATTAATGAAGATGAACTCTTCTATTTAATGTCTCGTGGTATTTCTAAAAAAGATGCTGTCCAAATGATTATCGTGGGATTTATTGAACCATTCTCAAAAGAACTCCCTATGGAATACGCTGTCGAACTTAATCAACTTATTAAGATGGACATGGAAGGAAGTATTGGATAATGAAAAACTATGATGTCATCGTAGTTGGTGGTGGCCACGCTGGTGTTGAAGCCTCAATGGCAGCAGCACATATGGGGCTAAGTGTTTTACTATGCACTCTTAACAAAAAGATGATATCAAATATGCCTTGTAATCCGTCTATTGGTGGATCTGCTAAAGGTATTGTTGTTCGTGAAATTGATGCTCTCGGTGGAATGATGGGTATCGCAGCAGACCACGAACTTATTCAAATTAAAATGTTAAATACTGGTAAGGGTCCAGGTGTTCAATGTTTAAGAGCGCAAGAAGATAAACATGCTTATCCAGCATATATGCAATCGCTTTTAGATGCTGAACCAAATCTTGATATTAAAGAATGTATGGTAACTGATGTCCTTCACGAAGGAAGACAAATTACTGGAGTTCTTACGTCAGAAAATGAATCTATCTATGCTAAAGCGGTTGTTTTATCAACTGGTACATATATGGAATCTCACATCATTAGAGGACATAGTTCAGTTAGTGGTGGACCAGATGGAGAAAATCCATCGATTGGTTTATCTGATTCTTTAAGAAGAATGGGTATTGAACTCTTTAGACTTAAAACAGGCACACCTCCTAGAATCAAAAAGTCATCAATTGACTTCTCTAAAGCTAGTGTTCAACTTGGTATGGAAGGTAACTTAGCGTTCTCATACACAACCAAGAAGGCTGTTACATTAGATGAACAAATTCCTTGTTGGTTAATTTACACTAACGAAGATACACATAATTTAATTAAAGATAATCTTGATAGATATGGTTCTTTTAATGGAACAATTTCTGGAGTAGGCCCACGTTATTGTCCATCAATTGAATCTAAAGTCATGACATTTATTGATAAAGACCGTCACCAATTATTCTTAGAACCAGAATTTAGAGATGGTGAATCAATTTATGTTCAAGGTTTTTCAACATCTGCTGATGAGGAACTTCAAGAAAAGATGGTTCGTACATTACCAGGATTTGAAAATGCTGAATTCTTAAAATACGCATATGCGATTGAATATGATGCACTTAGAACTACTGAATATGATTCAACATTAAAAGTTAAAAAATATGATGGTTTATATATTGCAGGACAAATCTGTGGTACATCAGGATATGAAGAAGCTGGTGGGCTTGGCTTAGTTGCAGGTATTAACGCTGCATTATATGTCCAAGGAAAAGAACCATTCATTTTAAAAAGAAATGAATCATATATTGGTGTTATGATTGATGACCTTGTAACTAAGGGCACTAATGAACCATATAGACTTCTTTCTTCAAGAGCGGAATATCGTTTACTTCTTAGACACGATAACGCTGATCTTAGACTCACTCCATATGGATATAAACTTGGTTTAATCAGCGAAGAAAGATATGCTGAATTTGTTAAGAAGAATGAAGATGTTGCTAAAGCAACTGAAATCTTAAATACAAATCACTTAGGTGCTGGAAAACGCACAACTGAATATCTTCTTTCTAAAGGTTTATCACCATTAGCAAGTGGTGTTACAGGTGCTGAATTTTTAAAGCGTCCTGATATCAAATATGAAGATGTCTATAACCTTATTGATGACTTAAAAGATATTAAGCTTGATTATGCAGGTGTTGTCCAACTTGAAACATCAATTAAATATGAAGGTTATATTAAAAGACAACAAATTGAGGCGGATTCCTATTTGAAATTTGAAAATTATAAACTTCCTAGTGACCTTGATTATATGAATCTTGAAGGTATGAGAATGGAAGCAAGACAAAAATTAAATGATGTTAAACCATTAACAGTTGGACAGGCAAGTCGTGTTAGTGGAGTTAACCCTAGCGATATTTCAATTCTTATTTTATTATTAAAGAAACAAGCACGATGAATTACTTACAATTACAAGAATATTTAAAGAATGAAGGAATTAAAATTAGTGATGAACAACTCACCATGTTTTCTACATACTCTAAGATGCTTAAAGAATGGAATGAGAAATTCAATTTAACCGCCATTACAGATGAAGAAGAAATTATTGAAAAACATTTCCTTGATTCTCTTATTTTAGGTAAATACGTAAATCTTTCTAATAAAAAAGTATTAGATATTGGAACGGGGGCAGGTTTCCCAGGGATTCCACTCGCTATTCTTTTCCCAAACGCAAATATCTCTTTATCTGATTCTAATGGCAAAAAGATTACTTTCCTTAATGAAGTTGTAAAAGAACTTAACTTAAAGAATGTTACTGTTATTCAATCTAGAATTGAAGATATGGCAAAGTTCAAAGATCAATTTGACTACGTTACCGCAAGAGCGTTAAAAGCACTTAACATCTTAATCGAACTTGCTATTCCACTTTGTAAAGTTCATGGATCATTAATTGCCTATAAAGGTCCTAACTATGTTGAAGAAATCCATGAAGCTAAAAATGCTCTTAAGTGTTTAGATGCTCATGTTGGTGATTGCCATCAATATACATTAGGTGAATCTAAAGATTCCCGCGCAATTGTCTTAGTTTGGAAAGCTAAACCAACTAAGCATAGATATCCAAGAAATTACTCTCTTATTGCATCAAAGCCTTTATAGGAATATACTATTTCTAGTTTCAGGGTAGGGTGCAATTCCCAATCGGCGGTATACCCCGCGAGCGAAAGCAGGATCTGGTGCAATTCCAGGGGCGACAGTAAAGTCTGGATGAAAGAAACGAGATGTATTCTTTTTTCAAAAAATAACCCTGAGATTTCAGGGTTTTTATTTTGGAGGTACATTATGGAAAATAATGAAAAGAAGCCACTTATTGAGCTTATTTCTGGAATCTCATCTTTGGTTGTTGCAATTGGAATTATTGTTGCAGCGTTTGTAATTAACTACTTTGCAAGACAAAATTTTGTATCAATTGATGGTTCAAAGTTTGAACCAGCTTGGTACATCTACTTTATGTATATTGTAGGTTCATTGTTCACTTTAGTAGGAGCGTATTTAGTCTATGCATATGTAATGACTAAAAAAGAAGTTAAGAGAATGTCAGTTAAACAAATGACATTAATTGCCACTTTATCAGCAATTAGTATCGTTCTTTATTATTATGCTAAGTTCCCATTACCATTCTTCCCACCTTGGTTAGATATTCAATTTTCTGACCTTCCAGCTTTAATTGGATCATTCATTTATGGTCCTTGGGCAGGTATCTTAATTATCTTTATTAGATTTGTTGTTAAGTTACCTGGAACATCTACTGTTGGAGTTGGCGAGCTTGCTGACTTAATCTTAGGTGTTGTTCTTGTTGTTACAAGCGGACTTATCTATAAAAAGCATAGAACAATGAAGGGTGCTTTTATCGGAAGTTTAATTGGTGTTGGTGCTGCAACAGTAGCAGCTTGCTTGACTAACTGGTTACTTCTTATCCCAGCATATATTAAGATTGCTGGATTCCCACTCCCTGCAATTGTTGGTTCATTAAGCTATATTAAAGTACATGGTGAATCAGTTGTAACTGCTGATAACTACATGCTTTATTACATCTTTGTAGGTGTTGTTCCATTTAACTTATTTAGATACTCACTTGTCTTAGCATTAACATTTATTCTTTATAAAAGAATTAGTTGGCTCTTCAATAAGATTGGATAAAACAAAAATACCGCTCGTGTGAGCGGTATTTTCATTTCGTATTTAACTCAATTATTCGAGTTCGATAGCACCGAATGGGCATTCGAAGTCGAGTTCTGCATCGATTTCTTCGACAACAGCAACTGCTCTGCCTTCGTCGTCGAATTCAAATACTTCTGGTGCTGAGCCTACGCAAAGTCCACATGAACCACAAGCGTCAGCATTAACTCTTACCTTTGGCATATAAATTCCTCCATTTGATACTTTCAATTATAGCAATAATGATTTTTTAATCAATAAAAACTAATTTAGATGAAAAGAATAAGCGTTTATATTAATATAATATTTGAAACTTTTTAACTATGGAAGAAACTAGAAAAGAACTATATAAGAAATACCGTGAAGAAATTTCTAAAATGGAAGATGAATCTACTTTTACCAATAAAGAAAAAGTTTCACGTAAGGTTGATACAATGCTTGATAAACAACAAGCAAGTAGAGAAACATCAAGCCTTAAGTTTTCTTTTGATGATGTAGTGGATACTTCTGATATTTACGGAAACGAAGTAAAGACAGGAGCAAATCCATTGACTGAAAAACAGAAGAAAGATAAAATCTTTCGCGGATGTGTTATCGCAATCATTGTTATTTTAGCCGCCGCTATTATAACAATTGGAATACTATATTTTGGAGGTAAGTTATAATGAGTAAAATTGTAAGTATCGCTATCGATGGACCTGCAGCTGCTGGTAAATCAACAGTCTCTAAAGAGGTTGCTCGTCGTTTAGGTTATACATATATTGATACAGGGGCAATGTACCGCGCTGTAACTTTTTATGCTATCGATCATGGTGTAGATCCAAAGAACGAGGAAGAAGTTAAGAAATTAATTCCTGATATTAAAATTGATTTAAATCCTAATGGAACAGTTATGTGTTCAGGTAAGGATGTTACTAAAGTAATTAGAACTCCACTTGTAAGTGGTTCTGTTTCTTATATTGCCGCAATGGTCTCAGTAAGATTATTCTTAGTTGATCAACAACGTGCAATGGCAGACTCAAAATCAGTCGTTATGGATGGTAGAGATATTGGAACATATGTTTTACCAAACGCTGATGTAAAAGTATTCCAAATCGCAAGTGTTAAAACACGTGCTGAAAGAAGATACATTGAAAACCAAGAAAAAGGTATTCCATGTACTTACGAAGAAATTGAACAAGACGTTATCAATAGAGATAGAATTGACTCAGGGCGTTCTTTCGCTCCTCTTAAAAAGGCTGATGACGCAGTTGAACTTGATACATCTAATTTAACAATCGAAGAATCTATTCAAGCAGTCTTAGATATTGTTAAGGAAAAGGTTGGCGAATAATTATGGCAATTGGAACAGTTGCAGTTGTTGGAAGTCCAAACGTAGGTAAATCTACGATTTTTAATCGTATTATTGGACATAGACACTCAATTATCGATGACCAACCAGGTGTAACACGTGACAGAATTTACGATAAAGCAAACTGGTTAGGTGTTGATTTTAATATTATCGATACTGGTGGTGTTGAAATCGTTAATAGACCATTCCAAGAACAAATCCGCGCTCAAGCAACAATTGCTATTGAAGAAGCAGATGTTATTGTTTTTGTTACTGATGGTAAATTAGGTATTTCTCGTGATGATAGAGTAGTTGCTAAGATGCTTTATAAAGCTGGTAAACCAGTTATCTTAGCGGTTAATAAGATTGATAGCCAAGATATGATTCCTAATCTTGGTGAATTCTATGCTTTAGGTTTAGGAGAACCAATCGCGGTTTCTGGTGAACACGGTATTGGTATTGGCGATCTTCTTGATAAGATTGTTGAAATTCTTCCTAAAAAAGAAGATGAAGAATATGATGATGCGATCACATTCTCAATCATTGGTCGTCCAAATGTTGGTAAATCATCATTAAGTAACGCTATCTTAAATAAGGAAAGAGTTATTGTTTCTAATATTGAAGGAACAACAAGAGACTCTGTTGATACAAGATTTACAAGAGATGGACAAGACTACGTTGTTATTGATACAGCAGGTTTAAAGAAACGTGGAAAAATCTTTGAAGCAGTTGATAAGTATTCAATGCTTCGTGCTTTAGCAGCGGTGGATCGTTCAGAAATCGTTTTATTAGTTATTGATGCTGAAACTGGTATCCAAGAACAAGATAAACATATTGTTGGTTATGCTTGTGACGCTAAAAAGGCAATTATTATTGTTGTTAATAAATGGGATACTGTAGAACATACTCAAAATGCTCAATCAGATTTTGAAAAGCAAGTTCGTAAGGAATTCCAATTCCTCGAATATGCTCCAATCGTATTCGTATCTGCTCTTAACAAAACAAAGATTGATAATATTTTTAAGGCTATTGATAAAGTTCATTATGCATACGCAACACATATTCCAACCAGTGTTTTAAATGATGTTATTCAAGATGCTCAAACTATGAATCCTGCACCAGAATTCAATAAAGGTCGTCTTAGAATTTATTACATTAACCAAACAGGTACACAACCTCCAACTTTTGTTATGTTTGTTAATAAGCCTAAATTTGCGCACTTCTCATATATGAGATATATCGAAAATAGACTTAGAGATACATTTGATTTAGACGGAACGCCTATAGATATAACATTAAGAGAAAAGGTCTAATCGAAATTCTTGTTATTGTGTTATACTAGGGCCAAGGAGAAAATTATGAATAAAGCAGAATTAATTTTAGAAGTCGCAGAAAGAGCTAATCTTTCAAAAGGCGAAGCTGAAAATGCTGTCGAGGAAATGCTCGCTATTATTGAAAGAGAACTTGTTAAAGGTAACGAAGTAAAACTTTCAGGATTTGGTATTTTCTCAAAGAAGACAAGACTTGAACGTAAAGGAACAAATCCTTCAAGTGGTGATATCATTGTTATCCCAGAAAATAACACTGTTTCATTTAAACCTTCAAAGATTTTAAAAGAAAAAGTTAATTAAGAACTATAAAGAGAACTCTTCGGAGTTCTTTTTGTTTACGCATTAACGTGATAAGATATCAATATGCGAAACGAAATATTTGATACTTTAATAGAAAAGTTTAAAGCGAATGGCTATCACTTATATATGATAGGTGGCACCAGTCGTGATTTTCTTCTAGGTATTTATTTTACTGATTATGATTTTGTTACTGATGCAACACCAGAACAAATGAAAACATTTATTCCAGAAGCAAATTATCGTTTTGAACAATATGGAAGTGTTCGTTTAAAAGTTAATGGAGTAAAGACAGATATTACAACTCTTCGTATTGAAAAAGGTTATTCTGACCATAGACATCCAAATAAGATTGAATTTACCACTAAACTTGAAGAAGATGTTGTAAGAAGAGATTTCACAATCAATGCGTTATATATAAACGAAAATATGGAAACGATCGATTTGGTAAATGGTGTATCTGATCTTAATAATAAAATAATAAGATTTATTGGAGATCCATATACTCGTATCAAAGAAGATCCACTTCGTATCTTAAGAGCGGAACGCTTTAAAGATAAACTAGGATTTACCTTTGATAAAGAAACAGAACTCGCTATTAATGAACTCCATTATTTAATAGAGGAATTAAACCCTGAAAAGGTAAAAGAAGAAATTCGTAAAAGAAAAGATTAGTAATAAACAATAAAGTAATATAAGATATTAACACTATGTCACAAGTTCAAATGGAAGCACTCGACTTCAGATACTTACTTCTCGAGTATTATAAAAAATTAAATATCAGCGAAACTGAATTAGCGGTTCTTTTAATGATTAATCATTTAAGAAGTCAAAAGAATGCTTTTATCACACCTGATTTATTATCTTTAAAGATGAATCTTTCAATTGAAGAATTAGATTCAATCTTAGTGGGTTTCTTAGACAAGAAATTCATTGTTTATGATTTAGATAATAATAAAAACATTAAGCTTTCATTAAAACCACTTCGTAAAAAACTTTATGAAGAATTCCAAGTTAACCTTACTCGTGACTTAGAAACACTTAATGATGAAAACAAAAGTGAAGCCTTAAAGAATATTTACCAAGTATTTGAATCAGAATTAAATAGAAGCCTTTCTCCAGTTGAACTTTCTTTAATTGGTGATTGGGTAGATGCTGGTTGGACAGATGATGTTATTATTGCTGCACTCCGCGAAGCACTCGCTAAAGGAAGAAAAACACTCAAATCAGTAGATAAGATTCTTCTTTCATATCAAGCACGTGAAGATATCGAAAAGACCGGTGGATATACCGCAATTTCTGATACTTGGAACAAAGATATTGATAAGACAATTGAAATTGCAAAGGCAAAATGGATCGAAGATGATGACTAATAAAATCTCATCCATTTTTTCTTTTTTGGATAAAACATACCCTGACGCTAAATGTGGATTAATCTATTCAAAAGATTATGAACTTTTAATCGCGGTTATGTTAAGTGCTCAAACAACTGATAACGCTGTTAACAAAGTTACTGCAGTGTTATTTTCAAAATATCCAACATTAGAAGAATTAGATAAAGCTTCTTTCGAAGATATTAGAAATATCATTGCGCCTATCGGGCTAGCAAATAATAAAGCCCGTAACATCAAAGGCATTACCCATGATTTATTGACGAAACATAATGGTAAAGTTCCTTCTGATCCAGAAGCTTTAACTTCTCTTCCAGGAGTAGGTAATAAAACTAAAAACTGTATTGAATCAGAAATCTTTAATGTTCCAATGCTTGCTGTTGACACGCACGTGCAAAGAATCTCAAAGAGATTACGTTTAGTAAAAGATAGTGATTCTGTGGAAACAATGGAACGTAAGCTTGTAAAACAAATCCCAAGTGAAAGATTAATAAAAACGAACCATCAAATTATATGGTTCGGTCGTACTATTTGCACTGCGAAGAATCCGAAGTGCGAGTTATGTGAATTAAGAGAATTCTGCAAAGAGAATCACTTGAAATAAACTTCATCAACAACAGGAAGATAATCAAGTCTAGGAGCATAGGCCTTCTTAATTAGATGGCCTTTTTCTTTTACATCTTTATAAGGGATAGACTTCCTATCTCCGTGTTCATAGAATTCAATAACATAAGAAGCATCTAAAAGATATGCTTCATCATGAACAACGAATTCAATAACAAAGAAGGCAATCCCTCCGTGATGGAGAACTCCTTTTAGGTGTGTGATTTGATGTGGAGTAATGTTTGCTAAAGGAAAAGAAGTGGAGTTCTTCGTAGATTTTGCTTCAAAGTCAATATATCTTCCTTTGTAAACACCGTTATAGTCAGTAGTGGATTGCTTTTCAAAATAAGCGTTTGTGATAATCGCACCTCTTGAATAATCTACTTTAACAACATTGATTGGTGTTGGTCTTTTTGTAATAAGACAAAGGTTCTTTTCTTTATAATATTCGTTAGAAATATTAATATCTCCTTCAAGTCCCATACCTCTGTTAGCAGTAGAAAACTTTGCAGGTGCTTTAACTTTTTTGTTAACTGCAGTGGTTTTACTAATTTTTTTGGTAGACATACCTGAAGGGTAATTAATCATTAATCAAGAGCCTCACTAATTAATCTATCTAAATCTTTAGGAGTAACAACCTTACCATCAAGAAGCATAATCAAAGCTTCGTGAAGTGGTTGTGGAAGATGTCTCATCTTCTTTAATACATTGCGATATTGCTCGCAAAGGATTGGTTTATTTTTAATAACTGCATCATATAAATATGCAAGGTTTAAAGCATCGTATAATGGATCGTGTTTAGTTCCTTCAAATTCAACATTGAAGAGTTTTAACATATTATCTAATGAATAAGTATTATTGTTTTCATCTCTTACATATTGAGAGACGAATTCTGAAAGATCGAAATTGTGTTTAATCATAATTCTTAAGTCTTCTTCATTTGCATCCATATTGTATGCACATGATTGACCTAAGATACGGTTATCATGAGAACCGAAAGTAACAAATAATGTTTTAGTAAAATAACTTCCTAAATATTTTTTAAGTTCTTGAACAACAACTCTTAATGGCTTTCCATTTGCCTTTAAGTCTTGTTCAGTGATTCCTGTTAAATCAGTAACGACTTTACCGATTTTATTTTTAGCGATAACAAGGCTATGATAACCCTTGTGAATCTTTCTGATAGAACCATCTTTTCTGATGTCTACCTTAACACAACCAATAGCAATCATTTCGTGTGAAAATTGAGTGCCTTCTAAGTCTAAGAACGCTAGTTGTTTACGTCCTGTGATGATCTTTTCTAATGCTTTCATATTCAAATTTTTATGTTAATAAACTAACAACCTCAAATATACTACTAAATAATTGATATTATTTCTA
>JAKSVY010000022.1 GCA_024413875.1 Bacilli bacterium | reverse complement strand
TCCTATTTGAATAAAGAAGTATTCACTAAGAAAAGATCGTATATAGAATTATTGTCCATCCAGTTATTTTTCTTTTTGATTGTTGATTCAACTCTAATATATCAGCAGGCATTTTATCTCGGCTTTTTAATTTCTTTTGTGCTTATTTATATAAGAACATATAGCAAGAAAGTAAATAATAAAATTAAACCGCTTATAATTGTTTTGGCAATTACATTTTTAATGCTTCCAATATCACTTGGTAACACTAATGAATTACATTTATTTACACCGATATTTCAATTATTGTTAATGCCAATCCATATTGGGTATGTTGTGTTATCACTAATTTCTTTTTATATTTATCCATTTAAGTATATATTAAACGGAATTACAAAGGGTATCCTTATATTTTATAAGGATTTATCGTATATTGATTTATCAGTTCCTATAGGCAAGATATCAACTGTTTTTATCGTAATTTATTACATCTCTTTAGCGTTATCGTTATTCTATTTTGAATCTAAAAGATGGAAACATATGTATATAACACTAGGAGTTTTGGCTACAGTAATAGTTGGGAGCGTAATTCCAGTAAAAACTATACTCACTAATGGTGTTTACTTTATAAATGTTGGGCAAGGAGATTCAATACTTATCAGAAATCGAACTCATGCAGTAATGATTGATACAGGTGGTAATAAGACCTTTGATATGGCGGTAAAGACATTGATCCCGTTTCTAAAAAAGAACCATGTATATAAACTTGATGCTTTAATAACTAGTCATGATGATTTTGATCATAGTGGCGCAAAAGAATCATTAATGAAGAATTATAAAGTTGGTGAATATATAAATTCACAAAATAAGTTTCCATATACAGTTGGTGACATCACCTTAACCAATATAAACACATATCAGACAATGGATGATAATGACTCTTCTTTGGTGTTAACATTAAATTTTATGAATAGAAAATGGCTATTTACAGGGGATGCTTCAACAACAGTTGAAAAGTTTTTGATTGACAAAAATATTGACATAGACTGCGATGTGCTAAAAGTAGGGCATCATGGGTCAAAAACCTCAACTTGCGATGAATTTTTGAAAGCAACAACGCCTGATATCGCAATTATATCTGTCGGTGCAAATAATTATTATGGTCACCCAAATGACGAAGTGATTAATAGGTTAAGGCGAAGAAATATTGAAATTAGAAGAACAGATTTAGAAGGAACAATATCTTTTGTGGAGTTTGCCTGATATTTGTAATAAAATGTTTTATATGAATTACATTTTATTTGGTGAACAATATCCAATGATTAAAAAACGACTTAGTCGTATTTTAGCTGAGCGCCTTGGCGAACCAGATGATTTTAATGTAATGAAGTATGATTTATCAGAAGATGATCCAATCGATGCATTAAATGATTGTTATTACTTACCTTTAGGAATCGATAGAAAAGCTGTTGTTATTGATAATGTTAATTTCTTATCAAAGGGTGGTAGCAAGGAAGTTATTGAACAATATACTGAATTATTCAAAGTACCATCAGACGAAATTGATGTTTATTTAATTGTTCGTGGTGGCGAAATTAATGAAAAGTTAGATATTGTAAAACTTGTTAAAGAAAATGGTCAAATCATTGAATGTAACAATATTTCTAAAGAAGATTGGCCAAAATATGTAAAAAAGTATTTTAATGATCGCGGAATTGAAATCGATAATGATGCAGTAGAGGAACTAGTAATTCGTGTTGACGGTGATTTAACAAGATTTTTAAACGAAGGCGCTAAATTATGTTCTTATTCTAATCATATTAAAGCATTTGATATTACTTTGATGGTTGCAAAACCTATTGAAGATGACGTTTTTCAACTTAGTAACGCTCTTTTAAGAGGCGAAAAGGCGACTGCATTAGACATTTATCGTGGATTACAACTTCTTGGTTCAAGAGCGACAGATTCATTAATTCCTTTATTAGCAAACAACTTTAGATTCATGTCTCAATGCTTATATTTAAATAGACTTGGATATTCTTCAGCACAAATTGCTGATGAATTAAAAGTAAAAGAAGGCCGTGTTAAGGCCAATCTTTATAATATTCGTAACAATAGATTTTCTCCTAGTGAACTCACTAGAATTTTAGACAATCTTTATAAATTAGATTCGCAAATAAAAAGCGGCCAAATTGACCGCTTTTATGGATTTGAATTATTTCTAATCAATTTTCCTAATTAATATAAATTAATTAAGCCTTTAATCCGTTGACTAATTTTTGTAATGATGATTTTTGGCGAGCAGCAGTATTGCGCTTTGTAACACCAGCTGAAACTGAGCTATCGATTAACTTGATAGCTGCTTTGAGTGCTGTTTCTGCTGCAGCAACATCCTTAGCTTCAACAGCAACACGGACCTTCTTGCTTGCAGTACGAACTTCACTACGAACTGAAACGTTACGTTGACGTGACTTTTCGTTAGTGCCAATTCTCTTCATTTGTGATTTGATTTGTGCCATATTATTTACCCTCTTTTGTGATTAACGCTCATAAGTTTATCAAACTTAAATTATTGTTTCAATACTTTATTTTTTGCTAATTCCTTTTAAGAGAAGAATTTCTTCGGCAAATTCATTAATATTTGTCAATTTACCATATACTTCTTCAGGAAGTTGGATAGAGAATTCTTCATTAACACTTTGACATACTTCAATGTAAGACATTGAGTCACCACCTAAATCATTGATCCAGTGGTCATTATCACCAACCTTAACGATTGGTAAGCTTAATGTTTTAGCAAATAACTTTCTAAGTGTCTTAACAATTGGTTCAACAACTGCTTGATCGTAGCCGTCGAATGACTTGATTTCTTTCTTATCATTGAAACCAATAAATTGTTCTGGTTTGTTAACAATTGCTTCTTTAACTTTGAAACGTTGAACTTTCATTGTTGTTGTTAAAGGAAGTTTATCGACAGCGATAAGGAATTCTCCGACCTTTCTTTCATTAGAAAGAGTGTCGTTAATTTCTTTACATTTATTTTTGAGTTCTTCTAAGATTTCTTCATCAACATCTGACTTCAATTCAAGAACACATGTGATAGTAGCGTTAGCAGCATTACCTTTCTTAACACCGAGAACAACGAGTTTGTTAACGTGTTCAAGTTCAGCAAAGTAGCTTTCGATTTCGTCTGGATAAACGTTTTCGCCATTTGAGTTAATGATAACGTCTTTAATACGACCCTTAATGTAGTATCTATTTGTATCGTCTCTAGTAGCGATATCACCAGTTCTCATGAAACCATTATCAAGGTTAGCATCTTGGAGTTCTCCATTGATGATTTCTTGAATGTGGATAACTTTTGATTTGATTAATAATTCACCTTCGCCAGGAACTTTTGAAGCACTTTCATCGATAGTGAATTCGTATCCATATAATGGCTTACCAATACTGCCAAGCATTCTGTCTTCGAGCTTTGGTGATAATTCAACACAGGCAACACCAATTTCTGTCATACCATATCCATTATATAATGGATAGCCGATACCATTGATGATTCTTAATGTTTCAGTAGAGATACCGCCTCCACCTGAAATACAGTATTTAACGTGGTGACCAAGAAGCATTCCTTGAACTTTCTTTGCAGCAATCTTTGTTGAAGCAAGGCCAGCTTCTTTAGCAGTGATCTTACCATGGTTGTAATCAATCATCTTAGTTACTAATGAAAGCTTATCTTCACCTGCTAAGGCAACTTTTCTTAAGAAACCTTGAGCAATTGCGTCCCAGAATAATGGGACTGAATAAATGTGAGTAACATTACAGTTTTGGCATGTCTTTTGAATTTCTGATGTAGACATATCTTTTAAGAAGACAATGTTCTTACCGAAGAATGTGTACCATAAGAAGACTGCAACGAAACCGAAGATATGGTGGAATGGGACAAAGGCCAAGATATTGATTTCATCCTTGTTCATAATATCCTTTGTTTCTTCTGGCATTGAAATAGCAGCAGCGATTTGATTACAAATGTTTTCTCCGCTATAAACCATTAACTTAATGTTACCTGTTGTTCCACTTGAACAAAACATAAGGTTATTTGCCCATGTAGGAGAGAAAGATAATTGCATCTTTGCTTCTTCAAGAGCATCGACATTAATAGTGTTAACACTATAAGAAGAGATTTCGTTAGTAACGATAGCAACAGCTTTAGAATCTCTTAATAAATTTTCAGTATTTTCTTTTGCAAGCTTTGCATCGATTAATAATGGACGGAAACCGTTCATTAAAATAGACCAAAAGATGTGAACCCATTGTGGTGAGTTCTTAACTTTTAAGCCGACAACAGAGTCTTTTTCAACACCATTTAAAAGTGTTGCTAATTTAGCAGCTGTTTCGTTTGTTTTAACTCTATATTTAGCGTAATTATATGAAACAGGTTTTCCTTTTTCATTTAATACTGTAACAGCATTGTTTCTCTTGTGATCTTTAGATGTAGCGAATTCATAGATATCCGCCATAGTGCAATTGGTTTTTAACAAGTCTTCAGCAGTAGAGAAGAATTGTTTAACTTTTTGATATTCTGGGTACATAGTACTACTCCTTTACAATCAATTTGTATAAACAATTGAGTCCACCATAAAGGTGTTTAACGTAGTAAATCATATCATTATTTTTTTAAAAACAAACGAAAAATAACGATTTAATATACATGCTTGCTTATTATAAATATTACTATAAGCATAAAAGTAAATATATTTTGACTGGTTACGTTTTATATATTTATATTCAAAATTAAAGATGATTATCATATAATGATTAACGAGGTTTCAAAGATGAAAGATATTAAAGAAGTTCGTATTCTATATATGGGAACACCAAGCATGAGTGCTGCTGTTTTAGAGTCCCTTTTAAAATATGGCTACAATGTTGTTGGAGTTGTTGCTCAAGAAGATCAATACGTTGGAAGAAAACACATTCTTGAAAAAGTTCCAACAAAAGTAGTGGCAGAAGCTCATAACATTCCTGTATTTCAACCTCATAAAATTCGCGAGGATTTTTCTTTTGTTAATAAAATTAACCCTGATTTAATTCTCACTATGGCGTATGGTCAAATCGTACCTGTTGGATTGTTAGAATTACCACCTCTTGGATGCATCAATTTACATGGTTCAATCCTTCCTAAATATAGAGGTGCAGCGCCTATTCAACGCGCTATTATGGAAGGTGAAAAAGAAACCGGAATCACCCTTATGGAAATGGCGGAAGGAATGGATTCAGGCAAGATGTATTCGTTTGAAAAAGTCACTATTGAAGAGAGTGATAATTATACATCTTTAGTCCAAAAACTCGTCCTAGCATGTGACACAATTATTCAAAGAGATTTACCTAAATATATTGCTGGTGAGTTATCAGGAATTGAACAAGATGAGACGAAAGTAACAATTGCGAAGAAGATTAAACCAGAGGATGAAAAATTATCATTAGATTTAGATACAAAGTCATTCTTAAACTATCTTCGCGGCTTATCAAATGAACCAGGTGGATACGTTATCTTAGATAATAAGAAGTTTAAGATATTTAAAGCTCATAAAGTTAATGAGAACGTTAATATGGAAGCCGGAGAGATAACGGTGGAGAAAGTTGTAACTCTTCAATTGAAAGATGCTCAAATCGTTCTTGATGAAGTTCAACTCGAAGGCAAAAAGAGAATGGACGGTAAATCATTCGCGAACGGATCAAAGATTTATAACCATTACAAAGTAAACTAAAAATTAGCCACTTGCGATAAAGTGGCTTTTCTAATAAAAAAATTAATAATATTAAAACTATTTAATCTCTAAGAATTATTGTAAAATCATAATCATGAATAAAGAATTCAAGTTAAGCGTTCACCAATTGGTCGATTTCTTATTAAGAGTAGGCGATATTGATAATCGTGTTTTTAACAAAGCCACTATGAATGAAGGAAGTAGACTTCACGCTTACTATCAACAAAAGATGGGGGAATTCTATATTTCTGAATATTATCTTAAAGAAACCTTTGTTGTTGATGACTTTAAGATTACTTTAGATGGCCGCGCAGATGGCCTTATTATTAATAAAGATTCATTTGTTCTTGATGAAATCAAGACTACCGTCGCGGATTTAAAAGAGTTTTATGAAACACAAAAAGAATGGCATTTAGGACAGGCTAAGTGCTATGCATTGATGTATGCTCACGAAAAAGGCTATAAAAGAGCGACAGTAAGGCTTACATACATCAATCAAATAGATGAAAAGAAAATGATTAAAGAGTTTTCGTATGATGTTTATGAACTCGAAGAAGAAATTAAGAAATTATTAACTGATTACTTAGATTTCTATCGTTTTATCTTTGATAGAACTGAAAAAAGAAATGAAAGCGCGAAAGATTTGAAGTTCCCATTTCCATCATTTAGGCCAGGTCAAAGAGAACTAGCAAAATATGCTTATGGAATCTCTAAGAAAGGTGGACAACTTTTTGTTGAAGCTCCAACTGGCACTGGAAAGACCATTTCAACATTATTCCCATTCATCAAATCGTTTGCGGATAATCAAAACGATAAAATCTTTTATTTAACTGCAAAAAGTAGTGGCAAAGATATGGCGATGTCTACCATTGAATTATTAAAGAAAAATGGACTAACAATTTCTAATTTATTAATAACCGCGAAAGAAAAAGTCTGTTATTGCCCTGGAAAAGGATGCAATCCAGATGAATGTCCATTTGCTAAAAACTACTATACAAAACTTAAGAAAGTTATCATGGAATCACTTCATGGATACGATAAATTTGGATATCAAGAAATACTTAAAATTGCATCATTAAATGGAATGTGCCCATTTGAATTATCTTTAGATTTATCTTTATTTGTTGATGTTATTGTTTGTGACTATAACTATATGTTTGATCCTCAAGTCTATTTAAGACGTTATTTTGATGATGATAGAAGCAAAACTTTAGCGTTAGTAGATGAAGCTAATAACTTAGTGGATCGTGGTAGGGCAATGTATTCATGTTCATTCTCATATGAGTCATTTAAGGCTGCTAAGAAAGCAGTAAAGGAATTAGACCATAAAAAATATAAAAACGCCGCAAAACGCATAAACAATATGTTTAAAGAGTTAAAAGAACTTCCTGATGGCAATACAGTTATCCAAATGTTCGCCCCAACTCATTTAAATGGTATTGAAGCTTATGTTTTAGCGTGCCAAGACATTAATAAACATCATCACACATATGCAACGAACGAATTCTTAGATTTCTTCTTTGAAATCAATAAGTTTAATAAACTTTTAGAACTATTTGACGATTCATTTACATTGTATGTAACTAGAGATGAAAAAGATGTAGTGGTGAATTTATTTTGTTTAGATCCAAGCCCACACTTAAGAAAAACATTCAAACAAATTAAGGGCTCAATTGTTTTTAGTGCTACTATGACACCAACAGATTATTATGTTAAAACTCTTGGTGGTGATGAAAACACTCCAATCTTGAAACTAAACTCTCCATTCGACCATAAAAATAGAAAGATTTTGGTTGCACCAGGAGCGTCTATCCAATACAAAAAACGTAATGAAACCTTAAACAAGGTTGTTGATTACATTGATACAGTTATTTCTGGAAAAGTAGGAAACTATTTTGTTTTTGTACCAAGTTATGAATATTTAAATCAAATCAGAGAGCATTTAGAAAAATTAAACGTTAATTTGCTTGTACAAGATAAAGATATGAGAGATGAAGACAAAGTCATCTTCCTTCAACAATTTGAATCTAATCCAACTAGAACAACAGTAGGGCTTGTTATTGTGGGTGGAAGTTTTGGTGAAGGGATTGACCTTGTTAGTGATCGTTTAATTGGCGTTATTGTTGTTGGTGTAGGGCTTCCTCAATTATGTTTTGAAAGAGATTTAATCAAAGATTACATGAACAAAAATGAACAAGATGGGTTTGATTACGCTTATGTATATCCAGCAATCAATAAAGTCATGCAAGCAGTAGGAAGACTTATTAGAACAGAAACCGACCAAGGTGTTGCTTTACTCATTGATGATAGATATTGTAGAGCACCTTACTCAAGCATCTTCTCAGGTGACTGGTATGATTATGAAATCGTTATGAATAACAAAGAATTAAAGAAAACTATTAAAAATTTCTGGGAAAATAAGTGATTTACACTTAATAATTGGTATAATTAGACGCTATGGAACAAAAATTTATTAGAAATTTCTCTATCATTGCTCACATCGATCACGGTAAATCTACACTTGCTGATCGTATTTTAGAGTTGACTGAAACTGTTTCAAAAAGAGAAATGAAAGATCAAATTCTTGACTCCATGGACCTTGAACGTGAAAGAGGAATTACTATCAAACTTAATGCTGTATCCTTAAAATATCACGCTAAAGATGGTAATGATTATCTTTTCAATTTAATTGATACTCCGGGGCATGTTGACTTTTCTTACGAAGTAAGTAGATCTCTTGCTGCTTGTGAAGGCTGCCTTTTAGTTGTTGATGCAACTCAAGGTGTTGAAGCTCAAACATTAGCAAATGTTTATTTAGCAATTGATAACGACTTAGAGATTATTCCAGTTATCAATAAAATTGATTTACCATCTGCATCAGTAGAGAACACAATTGATGAAATCGAACGTCGTATTGGCATTCCTTGCGATGATGCATGTAAAGTTAGTGCTAAAACAGGTTTAGGCGTCGATTCAGTCCTTGAAATGATTGTTAAGGATATTCCTGCACCTACAGGTGATGTTAACGCTCCATTGCAAGCTTTAATCTTTGATTCATTCTATGATTCATATCGTGGTGTTGTTATTAACATCTGTGTTAAGAATGGTTCAGTTAAAGTTGGTGACACAATTAGATTAATGCAAACAGGTAAAGAATACCTTGTTACAGAAGTGGGAATTAGAACTCCTAAAGAAGTTAAAACAGATAAACTTGATGCTAGTGAAGTAGGCTATTTAGCAGCACAAATCAAAGATATTAAAGATGTATTCCCTGGTGAAACCGTTACTTTAGCAAATAATAAAGCTGAAAATCCTTTACCAGGTTATCGTAAGATAAACCCGATGGTATTCTGTGGTCTTTACCCAGTTGATAGTAAAAAATATCTTGATTTGAAAGAAGCATTAGAAAAACTCTCACTCAATGATGCATCTTTAGTATTTGAAGCTGAAACATCACAAGCTCTCGGATTTGGTTTTAGATGCGGCTTTTTGGGCCTTTTACACATGGATGTAGTGCAAGAAAGACTTGAGAGAGAATATAATCTCGATCTTATTTTGACTGCACCTAGTGTTATTTATCATGTTTATTTAACAAAAAATAATGAAATGCTTGAACTCGATAACCCATCTAAATTACCGGATGTCACAACGATTAAAGAGATTCAAGAGCCATACGTAAGAGCACAAATCATGACACCTAAAGAGTATGTCGGACCAGTTATGGATTTATGCCAAAAAAGACGTGGAATTTACATTGATTTAGAGTATTTTGATGATACTAGAATGATTATTAAGTATGAATTACCATTGTCTGAAATTGTTTACAATTTCTTTGATAAATTAAAATCATATTCTAAAGGTTATGCATCATTCGACTATGAGTACAGTGATTATCGTGCTGGTAACCTTGTAAAAATGGATATTCTTCTCAATGGAGAATGTATTGATGCTTTATCAATTATTGTAAATAAGGCTGATGCATATCAACGTGGATCAATTGTTACAAGAAAACTTAAAGATATTATTCCAAGACAACAATTTGAAGTCCCTGTACAAGCTGCAATCAATGGAAAAGTTATTGCTAGAACAGATATTAAGGCTGTCCGTAAGGATGTTCTTGCTAAGTGTTATGGTGGTGACATTTCACGTAAGAAAAAATTGTTAGAAAAACAAAAAGAAGGTAAGAAGAGAATGAAAGCAGTAGGCTCTGTTGAAGTCCCACAAGAAGCCTTCATGTCAGTCTTATCAATTGATGAAGATGAATAAGCAAAAGTAGTTATTTAGTGTCTATTTAGTAAAAAATTAGTATTACTTATTGAAATAAGAACTCAAGATGTTATAATTTAGATAACGGAAGGAGTTCTTTTTTATGACAGATAAAGAATTAGCTATTAAATACACAGAAACAATGTATGCTACAAAGGCTGAAGTTGCCAAAGACCTTAAGACAAGCTTGGTTGATCCAATTTGGGAAAATATCAACAAATATAGACTTGGCTTAAGAAAGGTTTTATCACTTTTCGCAATTTCTAAGTCACCATACTTTTTCACAATGACTTCTCAATTAAGAGATAGCCTTGCAAGAATCCAAAACGATTTAACTCAACTTGCTATTAAAGTTAGTAAGATGCCAAATGACGCACCTGAAAGAGTAACTGTTCGCAGCGAAATGTATGGACGCATTTTAAAGGCAGTTGCTTTAGCAAATGGTGTAAGACCATCTGATGTTACTATCGCAAATATCATTACTGAACGCCCAGTTTCGGATGAAAACGCAAGATTAATTAACTACTTTGCATCTTTAAAATATTTAGAAAAGAATTATCTTCTTCCAGTTTCTCAAGACGCTTTAGGTGAATATCTTACAACTATGCAAGGTGTTGAAGAATTAACTTCTTTCTATAGAATAAAGGAAATTCAAACAAGAGAACAAAAAGCTTTAGTTGGAAGACAATATACATCTGCTCCAGTTTCATTAATTGAACCACTTTTAGATAACGCTATTGATTTTATCAATGGTTCATCTTTAGATTATGTTGTTAAAGCATTCGCAGCCTATTATTCATTAAATTCAATCAAACCATTTGACGATTACAATGAAGAACTTTCAGTTATCATTGCAAAGAAGATTCTTGCTCCACAAAGCATTGAAGGTTTAGTTTCTTTAATTCCATTAGAAGAAGTTCTTAACGAAAGACCTGATTTACTTGCTAGAGGTTTCAATGAAGCTGCTAAAACACGTGATCTTACATATTTATTACTTGAATTCTTGAGTAGACTTGAAAGAGCTATTTCTATCTTCTCAACAAGACTTGAACAAATTCAATTAACAAAAATCAAAACAGAATTCTATCAAGGCGATGATGAAGAAGCATTTGCAAAAGAAATAGGTAAAACCTATATTAAAGAAACTCCAGTAGTAGAAAAGAAAAAAGAAGAACCAATTAGAAGATTATCTAATAACCCTCAACCAAAGCCTGTTAGACAACAATATGAACCAACACCAGTTGTTCATGTTGCCCCTGTTCAACATGTTGCATCTAAAGATTATGATGCATTAGCAGAGGACCTTCTTGAAAGTGATCCATTCCTTAAACCAGGACAAGCTGCTTTCTATGTAAGACACTGCACAGTTGGTAAATTCTACACAATTGCCCAATATCAAAAAGCAACTGGCTGTGTTTACGAAACTGCTCGTACATCAATGGATAACTTAGCTAAACGCGGTTACTATAAACGTGAAAACTTAAAGAATAAGTTTATTTACACACCAATTCCAAAGGAGTAATATAAAACCATGAAAAATTTACCATTATACATTAGCGAAGCTGGACAAAGCATTCTCATTCTCGTTGGAGTTGTTGCCTTCATGGGCATTATCGTTTTAGGAGTTATTCTTTTTAAAAAGAAATTCCATAAATTCGATATTGAAAAACCAGAAATTTCTGAAGAACAAGCTGTTCAAGAAGAACTCAGCCGTGTTCTTGTTGATGTTGATGAAGAATTAGTTGAAAAAACTAAAGATGAACCAAAACAAGATTAATTCTTTATACATTCATATTCCATTTTGCAGTCATATTTGTTCGTACTGCGATTTCACTAAACTTATATTTAATCAAAAATTCGCTTCTCGCTATTTGAGAAGCGTTTTTTGCGAACTTGATTCTTACAATATTGATAAAGTGGAGACAGTTTATATTGGCGGTGGAACACCAACATCACTATGTGATGAAGATTTTGATTCTTTATTAAATAAGGCATCAACTTACTTAGATAAAGATTATGAATTTACTGTTGAGGCTAATGTTGAAAACCTAACAGAAAATAAACTTAACATTATGAAAAAGTATGGTGTTAATCGTTTATCGATAGGAGTGGAATCAACTAAAGAAGAAACACTTAAGCTATTTAATAGACATCATAGTTTTAAACAAGCTATTGAAGTAGTGAATAAAGCTAAAGAATTTGGGATTAGCAATATTAATGTCGATCTTATCTATGGATATCAAGGTCAAACTATTGAAGATTTAAGAGAAGATGTATTAAATCTAATAAAATTAGATACTCCACATATTTCTATTTATTCACTTACAATTCATGAAGGCACGATGATGCATAACAATAAACTAGAAGAACAAAGCCAAGATGATTCTCGTTTATTTTATGATGAGATTGTTTCTATTATGCGTGAACACGGTTATGCCCGTTATGAAATCAGTAACTTTGCTAAACCAGGTTACTATAGTCAACACAACCAAACATACTGGAAAAACAAACAATTTTATGGAGTTGGTTTAGGAGCGTCAGGTTACGTTAATGATATTAGATACACTAATACAAAGAATCTTAATGATTATTGCGATGGTAGATACATTAAAGAATCTGAAAAGGTTACTAAAGAAGATTATCTTGAATACTACATAATGCTTAATCTAAGACTTGAAAATGGTTTTAAGAGGGAAGAATTCAAGTTTATCTTCAATTATGATTTATACGAGGCTAAAAAGGCTGTTTTTGATAAATTAATCGCTAATGATTTATGCATTGTTGATGAAAATATTCATTTAACTGACACTGGACTTGTGATTATGGATTCAATCGTGTTGGATTTAATTGATTAATTTATTAATCATCAGAAGTTATAATCGCATACATAATTAATTAATAAATAAAGATATATAAAATATTTCACGATTTTTAGCACTTAGATGTTGACAGTGCTAATTTTTTGTTTATACTTGTAGTTAGCACTTGGATAGAACGAGTGCCAAAAGGAGGTGCAACAATGAATAGAAGGGATAGAGTTCTTAAACTTATTGTTGAACACTTCATCAAAACCGCTCAACCAGTTGGAAGTAAAACTCTGATTGAAGAATATGGTCTTGATTGTTCATCAGCAACAATTAGAGCAGAAATGAATGCTCTTGAAGTTGATGGATTACTTGAAAAGACACATACATCAAGCGGACGTGTTCCTTCTTCTAAAGGTTATAGATACTATATCGAAAACCTTCGTGAAAGAAGTGTTGATGAAGAATTTAAATATCAAGTTCAAACCATTCTTGATCAAAAAGTTCAATCTATTAATGATGTCATCAAAGAATCTTGTGAAATCTTATCGCAAATGACTAACTTAGCAAGTATTGTTCTTGGACCAAACGTCACAGAAGAAAAACTTGTTTCAGTTCAAATGATTCCAATTTCTAAAAATTCTGCTACATGCGTCTTTGTAACTGACCAAGGATATGTTGAAAACAAGACATTTGTCTTGGATGGCAATAATTCATTATCAGATGTTCAAAATTGCATCAAACTTCTCAATGAACGTTTACAAGGCACTTCAATCTCAGAACTTGTTCCTAAGATGAAGTTAATTAGGCCTCTCTTAACGGATTATGTTGTTGACCACGATGTTATCTATCAAGCATTACTTGAAACTTTCTTAAAATTTACTAAGGATCGTTTAGAAACTTATGGTCGCGAAGAATTGTTCGAACAACCTGAATTCGCTAACGACGCTCAAAAGATTAAAAGAGTTCTCGATTTATTCGAAACTCCTGAGATATTCCGTGAAGTTGGAAATGAAGATGACATCTCAGTTCACATTGGTGGTGAAAGCGACCAAGATAGTGATGTCTCAATCATTACCGCTAAAGTCTCAATGCCTAACTCACAAAAAGGTAACATTGCAGTTGTAGGTCCTAAGAGAATGGATTACGACAAAGTCGTATCTACAATGGAATATCTTGTTAAACAACTTGAAAAATATTTCGGTGAAAACACTGAAGGAAAGGACTTGAATAGTGGAAGAGAAGAAAACAAAGACTCCGGAAACTAATGAAGAAGAAGTTAAAGAATCAAAAAAAGATAAATTAAATAAAATGAAAGCGGAGGTTGATAAAGCTAACGCTGACATGGCTTACTGGAAAAACATGTACTATAAGGCATACGCTGATATGGAAAATCTCCGTAAGGATATTGAAAAAGATCATCGTAACGCTCTCAAGTATCGTGCAGAAGGCTTCATTGATGAATTATTACCAGTTCTTGATGGATTCCATATGGCACTTCAAAATGAACCAACTGATCCAGTACTTAAAAATTACTTAATCGGATTCCAATACATCTACAAAAACCTCGTTAGTGTATTAGAAAATGAAGGTGTAACAGAATTTGCTCCTAAGGCAGGAGAAAAATTCAATCCTGATCATATGCAAGCAATTGATACTGTTGAATGTGATCAAGAACCAAACACTGTTGTGAGAGTTATGACTAACGGTTACAAATTACATGACCACTTAGTTAGACCTGCAATGGTTGTTGTTGCTAAAGCAAAAGAACAAAAAGAAGAAACTAAAGAAGACGTCAAAATAGACGCTTAAGAAAGGAATTAATTACTATGGCAAAAGAAATTATCTTAGGTATCGACTTAGGTACCACAAACTCAGTAGTTAGCTATCTTCAAGCTGACGGTAAGGTCAAAGTCATCCCAAACCCAGAAGGAACAATGACTACACCATCTGTTGTCTCATTCAAGGCAAGTGGTGAAGAAATCGTTGGTAACGCTGCAAAACGTCAATCAGTTACTAACCCAGATACAGTTTCATCTATTAAGCGTAAAATGGGTACAAGCGAAAAGGTACACATTGGTTGCGTAAATAAAGATTATACTCCACAAGAAATCTCTGCTAAGGTTCTTGCTTACATGAAGAAATACGCAGAAGACAATATTGGTCAAAAGATCAGCAAAGCTGTTATTACAGTTCCTGCATACTTCAATGATGCTCAAAGACAAGCAACTAAGGATGCTGGTCAAATCGCAGGTCTTGAAGTTTGCCGTATCATTAATGAACCAACAGCTGCTGCATTAGCATATGGCCTTGATAGAGAAAAATCAGAAAAGATCTTAGTCTATGACCTTGGTGGTGGTACATTCGACGTATCTATCCTTGATATTGGCGATGGTACATTCGAAGTTATCTCAACTGCTGGTGATAACAAGCTCGGTGGTGATGACTGGGATAAGGTTGTTGCTGACTGGATTCAAGCACAAATCAAGATTGAACATGGTGTTGATGTCACAGATAAGATGGCAAAACAACGTTTCTTAGATGCTGCTGAAAAGGCAAAAATTGAACTCTCAAGCTCACTTTCTGCAACTATCTCACTTCCATTCATTGCTATGTCTGCAAATGGTCCAATCTCATTTGAAACAACACTTTCAAGAGCTAAATTCCAAGATTTAACAAAGCACTTATTAAATCGTACAGAAGAACCAGTTAGACGTGCTCTTAGCGATGCTAAGTTAACAGCTAACGACCTTGATCAAGTTATCTTAATTGGTGGTTCTATCCGTATGCCAGCTGTCCAAGAATTAGTTAAGAGATTAACAGGTAAGACTCCAAACCTCTCAGTTAACCCAGATGAAGCTGTTTCTATCGGTGCAGCTATCCAAGGTGGCGTTATCTCAGGTGATGTTAAGGACGTTGTCCTTCTCGATGTCACTCCATTAACACTTGGTATTGAAACACTTGGTGGAATGATGACACCTCTCATCACAAGAAATACTACAATTCCAACAACTAAGAGCCAAATCTTCTCAACAGCTGCTGATAATCAACCTGCTGTTGACATCATGGTTTACCAAGGTGAACGTCCAATGGCTCACGATAACAAACTCTTAGGTCACTTCCAACTTTCTGGTATTAAACCAGCAAGACGTGGTGAACCTCGTATCGAAGTTACATTCTCAATCGACGTTAACGGTATCGTTAAGGTTACTGCAAAAGACTTAGATACACAAAAGAGCCAAGATATCACAATCTCAGGTTCAAACGGTTTATCTAAAGAAGATATCGACCGCATGGTTCGTGAAGCAGAAGAACACGCTGAAGAAGATGCAAAGCGTAAAGATGAAGTTGAAATCAAGAACAAAGCAGAAGCTTACATCAACCAAATTGACCAAGCTTTACAAGAAAAAGGCGATCAACTTGATCCAACACAAAAAGAACAAACACAAAAGATGAGAGATGAATTAAAGACAGCTCTCGATAATAACGATATTGAAACACTTCGTACTCGTTTAAATGAACTTGAAAAAGCAGCTGAAATGATGGCAAATACACAAACTGGTGGTGCTCACTCACAAGCTGATGCTTCATCTTCAACATCAAACGGCAAAGATGATGATGTCATCGATGCTGACTTCACAGAAAAGAATTAATAAAATTAATTCAATTCTCTATTATTATCCTTTTCGGGCGATGAGGGTTGTTAACCTTCATCGTTTCCCGTTAAGAGAAAGGAAAGGTAGTTATGGCAAATAAACGTGATTTTTATGAAGTCCTTGGCGTTAGTAAATCTGCCTCTAAGGATGAAATTAAAAGCGCTTACCGTAAATTAGCTAAGAAATATCACCCTGATATTAACCATGACGCTGACGCTCCAGAAAAGTTTAAAGAAGTTCAAGAAGCTTATGACATCCTTTATGATGATCAAAAGCGTGCTGCCTATGACCAATATGGCCACGCTGCCTTTGAACAAGGCGCTGGTGGCGGTGGTGGCTTCGGCGGCCAAGGATTCAGTGGACAAGGTTTCGGTGATGTTGATTTAGGCGATATCTTTAGTTCCTTTTTTGGTGGTGGTTCTCGTCGCCAAAGAGCTAATACTGGACCACAACGTGGTGATGATACTTTAATGAGAGTCCGTGTTAAATTCATGGATGCAATTACAGGTAAAACTGTAAAAGTTCCTGTAACATACGATGAAAAGTGTTCAAAATGTGGCGGAACAGGTGCTAAATCAGAAAGTTCTATTTGCAAGTGTGGACGTTGTAACGGATCTGGTTATATTAGAACCCAACAAAGAACATTGTTTGGTGTAATGGAATCACAATCAGCATGTCCTGAATGTAGTGGAACTGGTCGTAAGATTACTGAATACTGTCCTGAATGTGGCGGTAAAGGTTATAAACGCGTTAAGAAAGATATTGAACTCAATATTCCAGCCGGTATCAACGCTGGTCAACAAGTTCGTGTTCATGGTAAAGGTGGACGCGGCGTTAACGGTGGCGAAAACGGTGATTTATATATCGAGATTGTTATCGCAGAAGATACAAGCTTCAAGAGAGATGGAAATGATATTCACATTGAAGTTCCATTATCATTTGTAGATTGTGCCTTGGGCACAACAATCGTTGTTCCAACAGTTTATGAAGATGTTGAAGTTAAGATTCCAGCTGGAACCCAACCTAATGATGTCTTAAAACTTAAGGGCAAAGGTGTTAAGGATATGCGTAGAGGCACTCCAGGCGATCAATATGTTCATGTCGTTATCAAGACACCAACAAATATGAATAAAGAACAAAAAGAATTGCTCGAAAAGTATCGTACAATCGAACGTAAGGGTGAGACTTTATTCGATAAGTTCAGAAAAGCTTTCAAAAAATAATTACATTTGAGGTCTTCGGACCTCTTTTGTTTTGCGTTATATGTCTTTTTTGTTATAATGCTTTCACTTAACTATTACCTAAGAAAATTAAATTAATAAATTTGATTTTGTTTCTAATAAAGTTTTGATTACAATATAAAAGAAAAAGCTAATGTAAAACATTAACGGAAATGAGGAAGAAATATGCCAAAATGTAGATATTGCGGTAGCGAAATTAATAGATTAGATAAAGAAGTTTGTCCACTTTGTGGACACACAAAACCATTAGAAGGTATTTCTGATGAAACTGTTGACTATACACATGTCATCAATGCCGTTGATGAAGAAAGAGAAGTAGTTTGCAAAAGCAGAATCCTTTCTGGTGTTTTAGCTATTCTTCTTGGTTTCTTAGGCATTCATAATTTCTATCTTGCAAAATACAAATTAGCTTTAATTAATCTCCTTGAATCCGCTGTTGGTATTGGTGGACTTGGCTCAATCTTATTCTTCTTTACAGGTTTAGGTGTCTGGGGATATCTCATTCCATATTTCATCATCCTTGCTTTAAACATTTGGATTGGTGTTACATTCTTTGTAAGACACGACCTTAAGGATGGAAGAGGGGAGATTTTAAAATAATGCAACGCTATTTCGGAAACGTAAGCGAAGGTGCTGCATTCTTATCTGAAGACGACCAATTTCATATTACTAAAGTAATGCGTGCTAAAAAAGGTGACCGCATTGAAGTTGTCTCAGAAGAAGTTCCATATCTTTGTGAAGTTGATGGTGTTAAGCCATTATCAATAAAACTCATTTCAAAAATTACTGAAGATCATGAATTGAAAAATGATGTTGTTTTAGTTGTGGCTCTTATTAAAGGTGAAAAGATGGATTGGGTTGTTCAAAAGGCAACCGAACTTGGTGTTCAAGAAATTGTCTTTTTAAAGACAGAACGCACAATTGTTAAAATGAGTAATGATAACAATGATAATAAATTAGCCCGTTATAGACGTATTATCAAAGAGGCAAGCGAACAATCTAAGAGAACAAGACAACCCCTCTTAAACAAGGTAATTGATATCAAAAACCTTGCTGAAGTAAAAGCTGATATCAAGATGATTGCTTACGAAGGCATGGCGGGAGAATGTTCTTCATTTAATGCTGAACTTAAAAATATCAAAAAAGGTTCTAGAGTCGCTATTATGGTTGGACCAGAAGGTGGATTCTCACAAGCTGAAGTTCAACTTGCTATGGCTAATGGATATAAACAAATTAGTTTAGGCAAACGTATTCTTAGAGCAGAAACTGCATCTATTTACGCTTTAAGCGTAATTGGAAATTATTTGGAAAAATAATATGACATTTAAAATTATTACACTTGGCTGTAAGGTCAATGGATATGAAAGCAATGCTATCCGTGAACAATTTTTAGCGGAAGGTTTTACTGAGTCAAAAACTCCTGATGTTGTTATGATTAACACTTGTAGTGTAACTGCAGTTGCTGATCAAAAATCTAGACAACACATTAGAAAGTATGCTCGTGAATTTCCTAATGCAGTTATTATCACTATGGGCTGCTATTCACAAAAGAACGCTCAATACATTTTAGATAATTGTGGAGCGCATATTGTTTTAGGAACATCTGGTCGTAATACAGTTATGCAGTGTTTAAAGCAATATCTAAGCACAAAAGTAAAGATAGCAAATATTGATAACAATGTTAGAAATCTCCAATATGAAGATTTTGGTGTTGTTGCGCTTCCTAAATCAACACGTGCTTTTGTTAAGATTCAAGATGGTTGTAACAATTTCTGTTCTTATTGCACAATTCCATACGCAAGAGGACAATCGAGAAGTAGAAACAAAAATTCTATCCTTAATGAAATTAAAACACTTGTAAACAATGGCTATAAGGAAATTGTTATTACAGGTATTCATACAGCACATTATGGGCTTGATATTCACGAGAAATTCTCTGATTTAATGGAAGATATTCTTAATATCCCAAATTTATATAGAGTCAGAGTGTCTTCGATTGAAGAAAGCGAAATTGATGATCATTTCATTTCACTGTTAGCAAATTATAAAAATATCGCTAATCACTTACATATGCCTCTTCAAAGCGGCTCACCAACTGTCTTAAAGAGAATGCATAGAAAATACGCCGTTTCAGACTTCTTAGAAAAAGTTAAGAAGATTAGAGCAGTGAAACCAGATATCGCGCTCACAAGCGATGTAATCGTTGGTTTCCCTGGTGAAACAGAAGAAGAATTCCAAGAGACTGTTAATTTTATTAAAGAAGTTGGATTTTCCGAATTACATGTCTTCCCATTCTCACCACGTGAAGGAACAATTGCGGCAAGTCTTCCAAATCAAGTTGATGAAAGAATAAAAGCTCAAAGAGTTCAAACGTTAATAGAATTATCAAATAAACTTCATAAAGAATATGCATCTAAGTTTATTGGACAAAAGCTTGAAGTTATTCTTGAAGAAAGAAATAGACAAACCCACTTATTAAGTGGACATACTTCAAATTACCTAACTGTTAATGTTGATTTACCTGATAGTTACAAAGGTAAAGTTGTTGAGATAACATATGAAGTAATCGAATAATATTGGTAATTATTTGGACATTGTCTCAAAATTTGTTGACAATTATCGAAATATAATTAAAATTATGTCGTCTTAAATAGGAGGAAAAAATCATGGCAGTCCCATATCGTAGAGTTAGTAAAACAAGAAAGAGAATGCGTAGAACACACTTCAAATTAGCTGTTACTGGTTTAGTTACATGCCCAAACTGTGGTGCAACAATTAAATCACACAACGTTTGCCCAAAATGTGGTTACTACAACGGCAAGTCAGTTGTTGCTAAAGAAGCAAAATAATAAAAGCATTCAAAGAATGTGCTAGAGGTCAATATAATGGAAATTAATAGAATGATCGATCATACATTACTTAAAGCAGATGCATCAGTAGCTGCTATTACTAAGTTATGTAATGAAGCACTTGAATATCGCTTTGCTTCAGTTTGTGTAAACCCTGGATTCGTTCCACTCGCTGCAAAATTATTAAAAGGTAGTGATTCAAAGGTTTGTACAGTAATTGGCTTCCCACTCGGAGCTACATTACCAGAAGCTAAAGCAAATGAAGCAGCGCTTGCTGTTAAAGCGGGGGCTGAAGAAGTCGACATGGTTCTTAATGTCTCTATGGCAAAAGAACATGATTACGACTATATTGCAAAAGAAGTTGCCCTTGTTAAGGAAGCTTGTGACGGAAGATTACTTAAAGTAATCCTTGAAACTTGCTTATTAACAGATGAAGAAATTGCTGAATGCTCAAAAGCATCAGTTAAAGGTGGTGCAGACTTCGTTAAAACATCAACTGGATTCTCAAAAGGTGGTGCAACAGCTCACGCTGTAAGCATTATGAGACAAACAGTTGGTCCAAACATTGGTGTTAAAGCAAGTGGAGGAATTCACTGCTTAGCAGAAGCCCTTGAAATGGTAAATGCTGGTGCAAATCGTATCGGCGCATCATGCGGGGTTGAAATCGTAAACGGTAAGTAGTATACTTGTCCCGTCACGTAAGGAAGGAGATGAAAAAGATATGCCAAAGACAATTGTTCGCGAAAACGAAACATTAGATGAAGCACTTCGTCGTTTTAAACGTCAAGTCAACAAGGCTGGAATTCTCCAAGAATCACGTAAGAGAGAGTTCTACCTCAAAAAAGGCTTAAGACGTAAATTAAAATCCGAAATGGCTAGACGTAAATCTTATTAATAGATTGCCGTTACAAAATTAGGGGTTACATAGTAACCCCTTTTATTTTTTTAAAAATTTTTCGGCACTTTTTCGTTTTTCACACCTATTAATACATAAAGGAGAAATTATGTATGAAGTATTTTACATACCAGGGAAATAGTGGTGATTGCGGATTTGCAGCCATGAAAATGCTCTTAGCGGAATCTCATAAGAACAAAGATTATCTGCGTCTGAAAAAGCCTATTTCCAAAAGAAGAGATTACACAATAAAAGATCTCATTAAAATAGGGGAAGAAAACGGTCTTCTCACCAAAGCTTTTAAGTATGAAAGGAAGTTCGATATAATTGACAAAGATTCATCAAAATTTTTGGCTATTATTAAGACTGAAAAAGACAATAATCACGTTGTCATGATCAACAAATTCACGGACTATCAACTAGAGATTTATGATAGTGAGAGTGGAATCTATGAAATGGAGTTTGAGAACTTCTTATCTGTATGGACAGGATACACGATAGAAATCATAGAAGTCCAAAAAACGAAATTTCATTTACCAAGGGTAAACATTACTAACAAACTACTAAAAAACTACGAATTGATTATTTCTTTATTATCAATTTTGATGCTTGTAATAGGCTTGTTTTTCTTGAATGATAAGACAAACATTATCATCCCATTAGCACTATTAGTAGGCTATTCATTAATGGAATTGGTCAGTAGAATATTTGCAATTAAGCAGCTTCAAAAAGTTGACAGTATTTATCTTAAAAATTTAGCAAGAATTCCGACTGAAGAATTCGAAAGTGAGTATCGAAATTATAACGAATTCAAGAAGGTTCATTTCACTTATAAAAAGAACTTTGTAATTAACCTTCTTATTGTTGGACTTATCATGGTGTTATTAATTCTTAACTCACCATATCATGCTGCTCCGTTACTGGTTCTACTTATTGTTAACATTATTGACCGTTTCGTTTTACAAAAGAATAATGAGAAAAAACGAAAACAAATCGATAGAGAAGAAGCTTTATTGCTAAAGGAACCTGATTCTAGAAATCGCTATGTCATGTTGGATCAAATTCACAAAAACACATATAACTATGTTTTCAACATAACAGCTAGAAAACTCGTTTATAACTTTATTGTTATCTGCTGCGCTGTTGTGATGATTATGCTGCAAGGTGTACTTTCTGTTAATTCACTTTTGTTTGAGTTCTTTATGCTCAATATATATGTTGAACACCTTGATCAAACTATTGGTTTTGCAACCGAAAAAGATAAATATGAAAAACTATTAGCACATTTTATCGATACTTTTGTTTATTAAACAATTTTGTGATATAATATGCTCACTATGGAATTAGATTTTTGCAATGAAGGCCCAAGCCAATATGAAATTTACGAAGAAAAGTATAATGCTTTATTCGATAAAACTATTAAATTTTTAAAACTCAAAGGTGACTACTACATGAGTGTCACTATAGTGGATAATGAAAAGATTCACGAAATCAATCGTGATTATCGTGGTGTTGATAGACCAACTGATGTTATTAGCTTTGCATTACTTGATAACGAAGCTAACAAACCAGTTAAAGGCATGCCAACCGATTTAGGAGAAATTATTATTTCTTTTGAAAAGGCGGAAGAACAAGCGAAAGAATATGGACATTCATCAGAAAGAGAATTTTCATTCTTATTTGTTCATGGTTTATTACACTTACTTGGCTATGACCATATGGAAAAAGAAGATGAAGTTGTAATGTTTAAATTACAAGATGACATATTAGGAGCGAGATAAATGACAGATTTAGAATTAGTTAAATTAGCAATCAAAGCCAGAGAATTATCATATTCTCCATATTCGCATTTTGCTGTTGGTGCAGCTGTTTTATGTAAAGATGGTAGTACCTATTTAGGTGCTAACGTTGAAAATGCTGTATATTCACTTACAGTATGCGCGGAAAGAAACGCTATTTTCCATGCCATGATGGAAGGTAAGAAAAAAGAAGACTTTGTTGCGCTAGCTGTCGTTTGTGACACAAAAAGACCTGGATCACCATGTGGTTCATGCCGCCAAGTTATTTCTGAACTTATGCCAAAAGATACAAGAATTGTATTAGGCAATCTTAAATGTGATATGAAGGTAACAAGTATTGATGAACTTCTTCCTTATGCCTTCACAAAGGAGGATTTATAGTATGAAATCAGGATTTGTTGCTATTGTTGGACGTCCAAACGCAGGTAAATCAACAATCATTAACGCTATTCTTGAAGCAAAGCTTTCAATTGTTACAGAAAAAGCCCAAACAACAAGAAATTCAGTTAAGGGTATCTATAACGAAGATGGATACCAAATCGTCTTTGTTGACACTCCAGGGATTCATAAACCAAACCATGAACTCGGTAGAACCATGAATAAAGAAGCTTTGAGCTCAACTAAAGGCGTTGACGCAATCATTTTAGTTGTTGATGCTTCTAGACATTTTGATGAAGGCGATAGATTCATTGAAAAGAATATTGCGAAAGACGCAAAACTTTTCATTGCAATCAATAAAATTGATTTAGTTACATTACCACAAGCTCAAGAGATTGTTGCGACATATAAAAATGAATATCCAGAAGCTGATGTATTTGAAATGTCGGCACTTGATAACTTTGGCGTTGATACATTAATTGAAAAGGTTAAAGCAGTAATGCCTGAAGGGCCAAAATATTATGATGAAACAGTCTTTAGTGATAAAGATTCTAGATTCTTTGTCAGTGAAGTTATTCGCGAAAAGTTATTAAAACTTCTCAAAGATGAAGTTCCACATGACCTTGCAGTTAGAGTTGATGATATTAAACACAAAAAAGAAGCAGTGTATATTCGCTGCACAATTATTGTGGCACGTGAATCACATAAAGGAATTGTTATTGGTAAAGGTGGTAAACGTATTAAAGCTATCGGTACAATGGCAAGAACCGATCTTGAGGAATATTTCAATAAGAGAATTTTCCTTGAAACATTTGTTTCAGTTAAAGAAGATTGGCTTAACAACCCAATGATTCTTAAAGAATTAGGATACGATAAATAATGGAAATTACAGGATTAGTAATCCGCCAAACACCATTTCAAGATAATGACATGATGATTACGGTTCTTTCGAAAGATAGAACGTATTCATTTTTGGCTCGTGGTGTCATGAAGATAGATTCAAAGAATGCATCAAGCGTTAATCTTTTTACCTATGGTAATTACACTCTTATGAGCGGTAAAAATGGTAAGACACTTAAGAATGCAGAAATTCTTGATGATTTTCCAAACACAAAAAAAGGCTTTACTAATTTGGCAACATTAGATTATTTATCTGAATTAACCAATAAATTCATCTCAGAAGATAATGCGTCATTATTTTATGCGTACTTACTAAAAACATTGCAATTACTAAATAGTGGTTTCGATGCAATGACCCTAAATTTAATATATTTTGCTGCTACACTTAAAATAAGTGGATATGGATTAGATGTCGACGAATGCGTAATTTGTAATCAAACAAGCCATATAACCGCTGTTAGTTATAAAGATGGTGGATTTATATGTGCAGATTGCTTCGATCCTTTAAATCACGTGAAATGCTCAGCACGAAAATTAAAAATTATTAGATACATCTTTATGGTTAAGCCTGAACAAATGGATAGAGTAGAATTTGAGAAGAACGAAATATTAGAAATATTTAATGAATTAATTGCGTTTGCTTCAGACAATGCAGACTTACATTTAAAAAGTGCAAAACTAGTAAAAACTTTATAGTTTTTATATAATAAAAAATACACTCATAGTGGGTTGACAAAATATATAATTACTAATATTATTTACAGGATTTTTCGATTGGAGAAGAAAATATGGAGAAAAAATTTGATGAAATTGTAACTCATTTACAAACAACAGGATTCGTTTTCCAAGGATCTGAAATCTACGGTGGACTTCAAAACTCTTGGGATTATGGTCCTCTCGGTGTTGAATTAAAAAACAACATCAAAAACTTCTGGTGGAAGAAGTTTGTTAAGGAATCACCAACTAATGTTGGTCTTGATGCAGCTATCATTATGAACCCAGGAGTATGGAAAGCTACAGGTCACGTTGCTACATTCAATGACCCATTAATTGACTGTAAGGAATGTAAGTCACGTCATAGAGCAGATAACCTTATTGAAGAACAATGCCCAGATGTAGACGTACACAATATGACAAACGATGATATGGTTGCTTACATTAGAGAACACCATGTCAAGTGTCCAGTATGTGGTAAATCTAACTTTACAGACATCAGACAATTTAACATGATGTTCAAGACAAATATTGGTGTTATCGAAGATAGTACAACATTAGTCTACTTACGTCCTGAAATTGCTCAAGGTATGTTTGTTAACTTTAGAAACGTTCAAAGATCAATGAGAAAGAAACTCCCATTTGGTATTTGTAACATGGGTAAATCATTCCGTAACGAAATTACACCAGGGAACTTCTTATTCCGTTTAAGAGAATTCGAACAAATGGAAA
>JAKSVY010000021.1 GCA_024413875.1 Bacilli bacterium | reverse complement strand
TTATCGAAATAGATAAAAGGATCTAAAGAAGGATCTTTCATATATTCTTTATTAAAGTTCTCACCTATACGAAGGATGATCTTATTAACTTTATTTTCTTTTGCAACTTCGACAATTGAATAAAGTTTTTCTTCATTTTTATAATCTAGTTCCCATTTACCCCCATTAAGAATGAGGAATGATGAATTTGGATTATTTGATTTGATGTAATTAGAAACAATATGGACATAGTCTTTTTCTTTAGAAGAAGCCGCCATACCCCATTCATTAAACCAACCAATTTCTGGTTTATATTCATGTAATGTGATTGAGTTACCAATAAACATTACTTTATTTGATGCATTATCAAAGTCACCATCTTTAACAAAGCGACAGCCAACTTGATGTTCTGCATCTACTGTATTGTTATAGAAGTCTTTATTAGCTTTTGGTTTGTAATATTCTTTATATTTTTTGTTATTATCTCTTGCTTTCTCATATAAAGAATTTGGAGATAAGAAATGAGAGAATTCAAAAGTAATTAACTTTGTGCAGTATTTTTCTGCTATTTCTATTTTCTTTGTGATTATATCAAAGTCCTGTGGAGGTAAGGCTCCATTTTCACCTCTAAAGAATGTTTCGACATTGCTCCACATTTCAATATGATATTTATCACATAATTTCTTAACTACTTGCAGATATGAATCTAATGCTTCAACTGTACAAGTACCATCTTGGAATGCACATACATCAATGTCATCACCAAAAACGCCTAATATATCATCCCAAACTTCGTATGTTTGTTCTGGAGTTAATCTTGGTTCTGGATAATAATCTAACGCGCGGAAAAATGGAGATAGCATAATCTTCTTTTCTGGTGTTCTTGCTTTGATTAAATCTATAAGTCCACGGCTTGTTTCTTTGATGTTATAAGAATTATGGCCTGTTTCATGAGGTAAGTACCAACCAATAAAACAGTCGTAATGGCCATATCTTTCTAATATCTCATCGATATAAAGTTTATTATTTCTAATTTCACCTTCATAATCCCCATCATTCCAGCAAAGATTAGATATATAAAGTCCGATATATACCTTTAATTGACGTTTTGAGGCTTCTTCTAAGACAAATCCTATAAAATCATTATAGTCCATTTTTTTGTCTTTAAATGCTTTGCTTGGATAAAGACATTTATCATAAAAGACACCTCTCATGATAACTACTGTATCAATGCCAACTTCTTGCATAGCATCAAAGTCTTTTTTCCATTCCTCTTCTTGCCAGTATTGAGGGACGATATCATAAGTGATTTCATCAATAAATGTCGCGGTTATTGGATAGTTTTTCATAATTACTCTTTTACTTTTTTGTTACTTCAAAAGGTTTTTCAATTGCTAAGTTACAAGCATCTACACATACCTTTTGGTTATTATCCATCATTGAGAATGGACGATAGATTAAATTCCTATAATCTAAATTAAATAGTTTTTTCATCGCTACTAAAGAAGCCATAAATCTTCCAAAATGGAAAGATAAGTGGACTGGGTCACGATAGATATCTCTTTCAGATTGCTCCAACTTAAGATTCATCACTGCCGTTCCATTAGGAATAATAAGAGATATGTTTTTGTTATTAACGATATGTTTTTGAACATTATCTAATATTCCTTGATACATTGCTTCTGGATTTCTTTTAAAGTCGTTATTAAAGATTGCAAATTCATTAAATGATGGATATGGCCAAGTCATATGCCAAACGAATTTGCTATCTTTTGATAATAGGTTATCTCTTACTAATGCGATTAATTCATCAACATTACTAATTGAGTCACTTTCACCAGAAAGAGAACTGCATTGTTGAATAAATATATAATCCCACTTCTCTTTATTAATTATTTCTACTGGTTTGACATTATATTCAAATAACCATTTCTTATTAATAAAATCATATGTTCGATGGACATAGACATTTTTGTTATTTGTAATGAAGTCGAGATGTTGATCAATGGAACAACCAGGGTAGCCTAAAATATGAACATCAATATCAATGTTATATTCCATTGCGATTTCTGGCATATACATTGCCATATCATCGCTAAAAGAGTTACCGAGCAATAATAATTTAGTCATTTTATTTTTTAAAGAAAGCAATTAAGTCTTTGTTTTCTGCAAAGTGCTTTAACATAACGATTGGATCAGTTGCTGATGTATTTTCAATAACAACACCTTCAGAAGCTGCTTTTTCACTGACGAAATATTCATCGTTAGTTAATTGGCCGTATCTAATTAAAGCTGGGGTTTCAATATCCCAATCGTTCATCTTGCCATGACCTTGTAACATGATTAAGCCATAGGCTGCATTATCTTTGATGACAACTTTTTGTCCTGGATAAACAGTTAAACGCTTTGCACATACTAATTTAGATAAATAGCAAATCCATTCTTCTACATAATCAGTTCCACTATGGATGACAACTGGTTTCATAAAGTGATGCTTTTTGAAATCTGGATCAACGTTAGCTTCCCAGTCGATAACATCCATTAAGTAATCATAGTTACCTAATTCTTCTTTAGGTGTATTCTTCCATAATAAATCTGGGGTTAAGCATTGGCCATTAGCTAATACTGATTGATACATCGCGTAGACGTCACTAGCAAATTGAGGTTCATATGTACATAAAGATGCAGGTGCATGTAAGACTCCTGGAGGGACATCCCATCCTGTATCTAATTCAATCTTGTATGCTTGGGAATGATCTAATAAGTGGTTATCACCTTTTGTAAAGTTTTCTAAGCACTTCTTAATATCTTCTTTTTTAGCTTCTGGATTTAAACCGAAGAATGTATATGGATATTCACCACCATGATTGTTCATTTGTGATGGGAAGAAATACATTTCTGGTTTACCAGCAGAACCTACTCTATTCGCGTGTTGATCTCTATGATGGATATGATGTGGTAATGGACCAGCATTATCAAAGAATTTAGAGAACATTGGCCACTTATGATATTTATCCCATAAGTCATTACCAATTAATTCGCCTTTAAGTTCATCTACCATATCTCTAAGAAGGACCTTTTCAGTTCCATCTTTACTAACAACATAAGATAAACCTTCATCTTCTGGAGTGCCAGGACCATTTTCAGCCCAAGTTGTTGAGGCAAACCATCTTTCATCGATGCCACCTTTTTGTAGTCCTAAAACATAATAATCATCTGGATGTAATTTAATACGTTTTCCAGGGCGGCAGAAGCTTCTTGGAACCCAAGTTGGTTTAAGTCTAAGAATACCTTTACCTTCTTTAAATAATTTTTCACTTAATGTCATAGTTTTATTTCTCCTTAATTAAGTTCCTTTATATATAAACTATAATATTTTTCAAACTTACCTTTGATATAGCCATTATCAATATCTACTTTATTCATATTAGGTAATTCATATACTTCATAATGACCTTTTGGAAGCTTAATTTCAAACTTTCTTTCAACGATATCTTCAATAAAATTTAAATCATATAAATTTAAATAGTAGTCATTATTGTCTTTAAATAAGATTGATTCGACATATTTAGAAGCTTTAACTTCAAAAGTAGTTTTGATATATGGCTTTAACATATTCATAAATACTTCTTTAAAGTTATATCTTGTATCGCTTTCAATATGAGCAGAACAATATATAACTTTGCCTTTTCCATAGTTAACTTCTACTATTGCAGGTATATCGCTTTTTCTTCCTGGAGGGTTGGAATGAATTGAAGCAAATTCTAAATTGTTATCTGGATCTGTATAAGGTAAGACAATGTTAGCTTTTACTTCACCTTTACTAAATTTAATAATAGGTAATTTATATGTTATTGGTAATGGATATTTTTCATCAAATTCGTTAAATGCTTTTTTGTATTCTTCTGTAATTGGATTGATATAGCATTGAACTTCATCATAACCTTTATATACATGTTTGAATGATGAATCTCCATAAGTTGTTCCTTCGATATATCCATCAAAGAATGTTTTTAATAATAGTTCATCACTTCTACCAGATAGATATAAAGTTCCTCCATTATTAACATATTCAATTAATTTATTAATCTCATCGTTCTTTGTTGAACCTAATTGAGGTGCAACAATAACTTGATATCTATTGAGATTATTTAGATGTTTATTTGCTAATACAGTAACTGGAACATGGTTTTCAATTAATGTTCTTGTTGCTTGAATTGCACATTCTCTATTAGAGGCAACATCATCAATTCTAAAGTTACTTGTCGTATCAAAATAAACTCCGACATTTGCTTCTAATTCACCTTTATCCATATATGGTTCATAAGGCATTTGTTTTTCGAATACTTTTCCTAATCTTTTACTGACGCGATGATCTAATGAACCATCAGGATTAATAGCGTCGATAATTAAACTTGCCCCGTGATGCATAGTAGAAAGCATAATTTCACTTTCTAATGCATTCTCACTTTTGGTAACTGTATGTTCTCTTAAATTATGATTGCAACGGCAAGTCATATATTCAAAAGGTTGGTTTTTGGTAATGCCATAATAATATTTCGCAGTGAATGAGTGATTATATAAATCGCCATAAAGGTCTCCACCTGTGAATTCGCATTCTTCATTAATTAATTCTGTTGAACCAGCAAGCCAGTCACAGGCAACCGCGGCAGCAAAGTTAAATTCAACTGTAACACCTTTAAGAATGGATTCGCTTAATTCTCTTACATATTTAACAAAGTCGCCCATTTCTTTTTGACGCATTGAAACATATTTCTTCCATTCTGGATCTAGCCAATTGACTTTTGTTGGCATTGGTTTATCACTAATCTTTGCCCAATCTTTTTGGCAGTGTTCACAGTGGCACATCATCTCCCAATAAGGCATATCATAGAAGATGCCATCTAAATCAGGATAATGTGCATATAATTCTTCTAATTGAGTTTTTAAGAATGCTTTATAATCTGGGTTATTTGGACAAACTAAACCATATCTTTGTCCGAGTTCGACAAAGTTTTTCTTATCTTTATCAATCATTCTCCAATCAGGATGATCTAAGAATGCTTGATTGTTAAAGATAAGTGAGTAGTAGCCCACTACTTTCATATCGTCTTCATGACATAACTTAATAAGCTTTTGTATTTCATCTGGATGTTTAATAAAGAAAGCGTGTGTTTTACTAACTTTAGTAGGGAAATAACATAAGCCGATATGAGATTGAAGATATATCATTGGGCTTTTGATATGTGCTTCTTTTAAATAATTAAAATAATCTGTAGCAGAAAACTTAGATAAATATTCTTCATCTGTATCATTGATGTGCATATCAACTAAGTTTCTACGATAAATACCTTTATACCACTTCATAATAGTCTCTATTCTACAATTTCAATTTCAATTGGTTTTTCAATTACTTTGCAGTTATTAATCTTAATAAAGCCAAAAGGTGTTCCAATAGAATATGTGACATCCTTAAGTCTTAAGTTAGACATATTTAATCTAATCTTTCTCATTCCTGGTTCTAATATTTCTAGTCCGGAAGCTGCAATGATAAATGAATAATATGGGGAACATGCCCAAGCATGTGAGAAATCAAATATATAAGTAGGGGTTGGTTTATAGAATCCTTCTGGTAAACCTTTATCTTTGACTTTGACATGTTTAGTCCATTCTTTAACAACTTTCATCGCATATTTATTATCTAAACCATTTCTATGAATAGCTTCGAATAAATAATGCTGGAAATATGGTTGGATTTCTAAATCTTTTAGTTCTCCAAAGATCTTAGATAAGATTTGTTTAGATGTCTTTTTATTAGCTAATCCATAAGCAGTAGCAAGAACGTTCGCATGCTTACGGTAATAAATCTTGCCTTCTACTCCTGGAGGAACCGCTGTTCCACGATAGACTTTTCTAAATCCATTTTGTAATGGAGTATTAAGTCCTTCGATATATAATCCTCTTTCTTTATCAAAGAGTAATTCATTAATTGCTTTTTTAAGTCTTTTTGCTTTATTGGCGGTTTTCTTTGCATTCTTTTCATCTTCTAATGCATCAAAAACTTTAGAAGCATGTACTAATGCATCGTAATAGAACATTGTATAAACAGATTGTCCTAAATTCTTTGGAGGGCAGAATAAGTTATAGCCATCTACCACTAACCAATCCATAAAGACATAGTTATATGATTTTTCAATTAAACCATTATCTCCAACATATGTAGCAAATTCTTCTAAGGTTGCTTTTAATCCTGGTAAACAATCTTTTAATAACTGTTTATCACCAGTAATCATGTAGAAATGCCATAGCCATCTAAAAGGAATTAACGCATAATCACCATTTGCATTTCTACCATGGTTATTTAATAACAAACGGAAATACACTCTTAAAGCATGTTTGATCAAATCGTAATTACCAGTAGAAAATCCTAATACTAAAGAGATAATTGTATAGTCGCCAGAACAAGAGGCAGCTGGTTCTAAGTGCATAGGAGAATCTAATAATAAAGTTTGGCTGCAGTTAACCGCAGCAAACTGACACTTTTTAAATAAATCATTAAGTCTTTCGTTATTAGTTACAATACTTCCTAAATTTGGAGTAGGTGTATGTGAATGATATAAATGAACAACTACTTCAGCATTAGAGGATGATTTATTTTTAACTTTGATATCGAGTTTACCAACACTATACATATCAAAGATTCTAATTTTTTCATTATTTGTAAAAGATGCTTCTAATTCACCTGTTTTATTTTTATTCTCGTAAGTATCAACGTGAACATCAACTTCACCTAAACATTTAACTTCTAGTTCAATATACGAAGAATAAATGATAGGTAAATCACGGACAAAACGAGCTTTTTTATTTGCTTCGACTTCAAACTTATTATCAAAAGTTATTTCTTCTTCGATTGGTAAACGAATATTAGATTCATAAATAGTCCATTTATAATCTTTTTCTTCAGCTTTGATATATTCACCTAATTCCTTTTTAGCATCATAACTTCTTGGGGCATAATAACGTTTTTCTAATCTAACATCCCATGATTTATCTGTTTCAAATATAATTTGCTCACCATTTTTTAAAGTAGCAACGCCTTTTAAAATAAAACCACCAAAACCAGAAGAGAAATCTAAAAACTTAGTTGGGCTAAGTTGAACATAAGCTAATAAATTAACTTCTTTTGAATTAACTTCAACTGTATTTTCTGTCCAATAAAATTCTGTTGTTGGTCTTTCTTCAAAAATAAAATCACCATGTGTTTTAACGTTAGAATTAGCCACAAGTACATCGTTGATATATAAGATTGCTGATGTATCACATGTATATTTAAAAGTAATTGTCTTTACTTCACTAGCAAAAGATAATGTCTTTTTAAAAGAAGTAACAACATAATTCATTGGTTTCTCACTAAATGGAGAGACTTTTGATGATTGATAATTTTCATAACCTTTCTTTGGTAACCAAATAATAGCCATAATAATTCCTTTCTTGTTTAGATTATTTTCCAAACACTTCTTTTAATACTTCTAATTTTTTATATCCGTACTTTGTATCAGGTTCTAGATAACTACCTTCAGTCCATTCATTCCAAGCATTGATAGTAATCATCTTTGTTTTTAAATCACTTTTTAATATTTCTTCTTTAACCATTTCACAAGCACTTTTAAATACTTCAGGGGTGTTATTAATTACTACACCTCCAAATGGATAACCAACATTAACAAAATTATCTGTTTGATTAGCGCGCGCGCTGGCATCCCAACCAACTGAAATATTTGGATAATAAGGTAATCCTTTATATTGTTTTGTTAATCTTTCAAAGTCACCTTTCGCGTCATTAACAAAATCTTTATATTCATATGCTGGGAATGTAGGAATTGGATGTTCATGTACCCAAACATAAGAAGTAACACTATCGAAGCCAATTTCTTTTAATGCTTCTCCATCAATTGTTTTTTCGCTTTCTCCTTGAAGGACTCGGCATCCCCAAACTACTGCGTTTAAATGAAGTTCGCCTAGTCCAGCTTCTCTAACCATATTTCTAAACACTTTTAAGCCTTCTTTTGCCTCTTCTAAGCCACCAAAAGAATCAACAAGCATATTTATTTCATAAATTGAGAAAAAGAGCTTATTTTCGATTTTATAGTAATTATCTTGCGAAAAATAATTTTTAATTATGTAAGCAAATGCTTTATAGATTGATTCTACTGATTGGTGACCAGATAGTTCTACTAATTGATGATGATAATAGGCTAATGAAATTGGATGGATATCAAGCCAGTTATGATTTGCCCACATTAAAGAGAATTTAATATCTTTATTATTCTTTGCTTTTAAGAACCCTTCTTCTAAACATTTATTTAAGAACGGACCATCTTCATACCAATACCAGTCAAACAAAACATTGGTAATTGCATGATCTTTCATTGCTTTAATTTTCTTTTCCATGACATCAGGGTCACTTTCATCTTCATAACCCCATAATGGAGTTGGGATTTCATGCCCTTCAAATCTTGGTTTAGCATGTTTCATCAAATTCCATTCGGTCCAATCGTGTCCATGCCAAGCTTCATTATGCTTGTCGCCTTTATGAAAGTTTGGAAAATAAAATACGCTTAATTCAATATCGCTCATATTATCTCACCTCAGAAAAGTAAGTTTTCTTTTAATCTATCAATATATATTTGAGGTAGTTCTACTTTTTCAAGTAAGTATTTAGTAATACTAGCTTGTAAGTTTTCACCTTTATATGTTGTTTTAAATTGGTTAATGCATTTATAAACTGGGGTTCTTAATGTTTCTCCATCGCTCCACTTAGATGCCGTGTAATTAAAGGCATATTGTCCTTGCCCAATTGGATCAATAACCGCTCTTTCACAGTGTGAGGTAGATGTTCCTGCAACCGAAGAATAATCAGTTAATTCATAATCCAAATATATATCGGCTTCGCTTACGCCTAATAAACCTAAAAGGATATATGCTAAAGTACCAGTTCTATCCATCCCATATGTGCAATGGAAATATGCTGGATAATTATTTTTATTAGATAAGAAGATTAGGCTTTGTTTTAAACCATCAATCTTTTCTTGAGTATCATATAAATATGTATACCATCCTCCATTAACGCAAATATGTGGTAGGGATGGATTCCAAGCATTTAATGTTGAAGCGTTTTCTCTTAAATCGAGTTCTCCACGCATGCCAAGCTTATTAAACACTTCTCGTGATTTTGCATCCATCGCTGAAACAGTTCCATCGTTAAGACCTGCTCCACGATAAACAAGACCGTATTTTATATGTTTACCATCAATTGTTTCTCTTCCTCCGATATCACGGACATTTTGAACTCCCCCGCATGTAATAAATCTAACAGAGTCATCTTTTGTAACAAAGCTATCAATAGCGGAGTAATCGCCATCATCGGATTCAACTTTATAGAAATATGTCATGCCCGGAATGAGGATGCCATCTAATCTAATAGAGGAGCTCTTAGTAACATAAGTATCAATGATATTTGTGAACTCATTATCAGTTGCTAAATTTAGTGTATATGTGGTTGTTCTAGCTTTGGAATCAACGATATTAATATCAATGTATGTTTGATAGTCATATGATTTACCAGAACTATATGTACGATTTTGCATCAGGTGAGTAGCGACATAATCATCATCATTTTTATGATTAATTAAATCTCTAATAACCGGATGACATAGATCTACTGTTGCTCCATTAAATGGATTTTGAAATGAAATTGATTCACTTCTTTCTACAGATTGAACATCCCCACATTTAGAACATGTTCTTGTAGAAATATTTCCTTCAGTAGTCCACTCTCCATAGGAGTGGCCAGTTTTAGGAAGTGATTCTTCTTTTTTATAATGACAGATTTTACATGTTGAAGATTTACTTCCATCCTCAACACAAGTTGCATCGTGATCAATTACCCAATCACTAAATTGATGAGTGCCTTGATTTACTTTAACGCCGTCTTGCATTTGCCAATGTAAAGTGGCAGAAAAAAACCATTCAGGTTCATTACTTGAAGTATTGCCATTACCACAAGATGATAAGAGCAATGAAAATATAGTAAGGACTAAAGAATGGTATTTTTTATTCATATATAAACAATTAAATTTCAGATAAATGTGCGTAGAAACCAGTTACGAATAATCTACCACCGATATTTGCAGGACATTTAATCTTGAATGCAAATGATTCAGCTGCATTATAAACATCGTTAGAAACTGTTTCACCGGTATTTACACCATTGAAATAAACTTTGTTACCAACGATAGAAACCTGGCATCTAGCAAATTCATTAACCGTTGGAGAAGTATAGTTGCCATAGACAAATTTTGCTTCTCTAAATTGCATGATGAAATAGAAGCTAACAGCAGGGAATAATGCATATTCAAATTTAGGCATAATGATATTTGAAATTTCACTACGTTTAGCAACTAATAATACGTTGATATGTGTATCTGGGAAACGATAGTCTTCCCAAAGGAATGTACCACCACCATTATCAACTGTGATTTCAGTACCTGTCGAATAATCCCATAATAATGTTGTTAATTCACTATTAACATCATCAGAATATGCTAACCATTTAGCTGTTAAGTTTAATGGTTCGTTAATAGGTGTTTCATTTGTAATAGTTACATCACCATTTGCCCAGCATTTGAAAACGCAATCTTTCTTAGTTGGAGTTACGTCATAAGAAATATAGTCACCACTTATGACATCTTCTTCATGAATTTTAACACCATCAACAGTATATGTAACTTTGTAGAGTTCTTTACTTGTTAATTCAACATCACAAGAATAAGTTTCTCCATCAAAAGTAACACTAGCGTTAAGTGTGAAATAGCCTTTATGGATTGCGAATAATTGGTTGTTATCAACATAAGCAATATTTGTATCGCTTACTGTATAAACTGGATCGCTAATTCCATAAGTAATCATTTCTGAATTTTGAACAAGGACAAAGCATAAATCTAATGGTGAGCCAGAGACAACTTGTCTTGTTTCAAAATCAGGAACTAAATAAGTTAAAGTTTCAAAAACATTAACTTCTATTGTAGTTGTTGCTGTGACGTTACCTTTAGTAGCGGTAATTGTAATTGTTGATGTACCAGTATTACAAGCCGTGATAACACTATCAATTACATTAGCAACACCAAGACGTGAAGATACGTATTCGAATGTAGCACCTTCAAGTTCTTTGTCTTCTACCATTAATTTTGGGTTTAAAGTGTATTTTTCGCCGATATAAAAGGACAAACTAGTTGTTGGAAGATAAATACTCACCTTGTCAGTAGATTGACCTCCAGCAGTGTTTCCGATGGAAATACGGAAATAAACGAAATCGTTATCATTACTGACCTTAATAGCAGCTTCGCCTTCACTAACAGCGGTAATTAAACCACTACTAGATACAGTAGCAACACTTTCATTTGTAGAAGTGTATGTAAATGATCCGCTAGAAGTGACTTTAATTTGATAAGTTTCACCAACGGCAATTGATGAACTCATTTCTTCTAATTTAATTGTTGATTCATCGTTCCAAGATGATTCAACTTCATTGTTATTTTCTTGGCCGCTCTTGTTACCGCCACAAGCGATAAGTTGGAAAGAGAGAAGTGATAATGTTAATAATTTAGTAATCTTTTTCATTTTCTTTTTCCTCCCTAACCGAAATATGTATTGTCAAATGCGCCAGCTTCATTAGCGTGGTCGAATTTGAACATTTCTGCATACTTATATAAGTTTTCTTTGAAATATGCAATTTGTTCATCTGTATACATAGACTTATGTAATTTCAAGATGATGAAATATACGGAACAGTATTGAGCCATAATTCTGTTCTTTAATAATTCGTATTGATCTGGGTTTGTTGTGATTAAACCAGCGATATGAGCTAAAGCATCATCTAAGCAACCTTTAAGTTTTGCAACAAATGATTCTGGATATAAATCAGTATTACAAATTGATGAATAAATGCTGCCATATACATCTTTTTCTGCTGCTTGATAATGAGCATAATTTTCTCTTAATAAATCCATGTAACGATATAAATCATCACCAGCTTCTTTATAGTAATGTTTCATAAAGCGGCGGGCTAATGAATCATATGATTCTTTATCGACATCATAGATTAAATTACTTTCAACGAATACTCTCATTTCTTGCAATGTTGGAGCTTTTGCGTTGTGGTTACCTTGGCCAAAGTAATAGCCAACACCATTTTCAGCGAAGAATCTAACATTTGCTTCAAATACTGAGAAGTCATTGAAGTTAATGAAGTAGTTAGAGAAGTTTGTGTTATATGTCCATAAAGTAATTCTATTTGGAGCTAAGAAGTTCCAACCTGTAATGTATTCTTTATAGGATGCGTTTTGATAATCGTAGAATGAATGATCGTATGCAGCAGAAATAGGAGCATATTCGATATACATCTTTTCATGTGGCCAAACATATTTAGATAATGCTTCATATTGTCCATTTGCATTCTTTCTAATTGGAGGAGTAATAGTAGCGCCATGATATGCGAAAATGACGTATTGCATTTCTCTTCCTGGGCATTCTTCTGCAATCCATTCTTCAACTTTTTCGATAACTCTATTGACGAAGATGATTTGTAAGCCAGATTGATAACCAGCAACTTTTTCCATTAAGTATTTGCAGTTATCACATGAACAGAATTGTGGTTCGTCTTCTTCACCAATAGTAATAATTGTTTGTTCTGTGTATTTCTTTAATACTTCGATAACTTCAAATGCCATTGCATCTCTAATTTCATCAGCAGCTGCAGAGAATTCAAGTTCACCTGTTGATTCATTATATGTAATGCCTAAACCCCAGTGGAGGTTACCATAACGTGACATAATTGGTAAGTACCATTCTGGATGTTCAGCTTCATATTTTTCTCTTTTTAAGAGCATGTTAATTTGAGAGTGGGCATAGAAATTTGGAAACCATTCTTTAGTGTCACCAAATCTTGTGATTTGTCTCATTCTCTTTAAATAGTCAGAGTCTGTGAATAAGCCATTGAAAGCAAGTTCACGAATATCGAATGTTGGTAAGAACTCTTCATCATATTTGAATAATTTACGTGTGTGAGTTGGTTCAACATAGATTTCATCAGAAGCGAATACTTCAAATTTAAATGCATCGTTTAATAAACGATAAACACCATTGAGGACACCTTCGTTTTTATGCAAATCACCACAATAGATATAAACGACTTTATCTATCATTTTGATACCATAACCTGAGTATCCTAATTCTTGTGTAGGAGTGATACCACTTTCTTTAAATAAAGTAGTATTACCTAATGAAATGTAATATCCATGTGGATTTACTAAATCATTATCATTAATCGCATTGATTGCAGTTCCTGTAGCTTTTTCAAAGAATGTTCTTAATTCTGTAATAGCATAGGACATGTAAGAAGTTTTGTCAGATGCTGGATAAAGAATTTCGTATTCAGTAACGCCATTATTAACGAAGTAATATTGGCTTTGTGGAATTTCTTTTGTTTCAGGATTATAGATAGGACCTTCATCTTTATTTCCACATCCTGCTAAGAGGGTAATAGAAGTAAGGCCTAAGATAATTGAAGAAATTAATTTTTTAACTTTTCTCATCTTTCATTCCTCCTTATTTTTCAACAACATGGAATACATATTCTGATGAAGAATAGTTATGGCAGCTATCTTTAGCTACAACAATAAACTTGTATTCTCCAACAAATTCAGGCATCCATTGTGTCTTATTGACAACGAAATCAGCTTCGTATAAACCAAGGTCTGTATCTAACATTGATTTAACTTGTCCATCGATATCTGTTTGTAATAAATACATTCTTGAATGTGGATCCATTACATAGATATCAACTTCATAGTGTCCTGAGTTATCGCTGACTTTGTATGTTGGTAAACCAACAGCGTCGCCAAAGTAATATGCTTTTTGAATCTTAGAGAAATCAACATCAAGCATTGGAGGTTGATTTTCAACGACATATAAAAGTCTAGTTAAGACAACATCGTTACCAGCTTTATCAACTGAGGTATATTTGATTAAGTAGTTATCAAATTTGTCTAATTTGACTATATGTTCAACACCAGCATCAGTCTTTTCGATAATTGTATCTTTTACTTTGCCGTCTTCAGTTCTTGAATACATTTCAACTGTGAATGTTTCAATTGGGTTTAAAACGTCACAAGATAAAGCCTTTGGAACAACGAATGTTGAACCAATAATTTGTTTTCTATCAAATTCGTAATCAAGATAAATTTCTGGAGAGATTGTATCTTCAGCACGAGAGATATCTTTAGCTCTATAACCTAATGTTTGGTTAGATAATCTTTCAATCATGATTCTGGAACCTGCAACTGGATCTGGTTTAACAATGGAAATAGTTAAATAGATATAACCATTAAATCCAGCAAATGGTTTGCCATTATCATCTTTAGTAACAGAACATAAAACGTTAGAGTCAATATCAGTAACTGTGCCTTTAGCAGAGTTATAAGAAAGTCTCATCTTATTTGTTCCGTTATCATATTGAGTTGCAATTGTTGGTTGGTTAACACATCCTGGATAGTTAAGTTTGCTATCAGTTTTGCTAATTGCAACGTCTAATGTGTATGAATGTGTTCTTGTTTCGTCTTCAAGAGTAACTTTAACTCCATCAGCGTTGAATGTGTTGAAGTCATAGTTGAAAACTAATGTAAATGAACGAGAGTTAATTTTATTAATAAATGAAGTCTTATTAGTATCAGATGTTGTGTTGTATTCAACATAGTTTCTTTCTAATACGACATCAGAATCTTCGCATAAGAAGTATTTATCTTGTCTTCTACCTTCTTCGCCATCTCTAACTTCATATTCATGAGTAATTCTTTCTTCAGCTCCGTTAGAACCTTTAACAACATATTGAATACGAACACTTTCACCATCAGCGACGAATGATGGTTCTTTATATTGTTTGCCGTTGATTAAAACAACAGCTTCTTTAGTAATAACGCCTTCGCTTGTACATTCTTTTGCATATAATGTAGGGATTTCGTATGTAAATCCTTTTAATAAAGCATCAGGGAAAGAGAATGTTCCCATGATCTTTGGTTTATCTCTATTATTAGATTTGATTGTAATTGTTTTGCTACCATGATGTCCTAAGTAGTCAATTGCTTCATAAACAACTTTATAATCACCGACATCATCTAAAGAGATAAAGTCTTCTTTTGTATCGAGAATTCTACCATTTGGTTTATAAATTGTTCTGAAAACATTGTAGTCGCCACTACCGCCAGAAACTTTAGCAGCACTTGCTGGAAGAATATTTACATCTTGGAAAATTTCAGCAACTTTGTCTTCATCATTAATAGCAATTTCTAATGGAGAAATGTTATTAGATGCAACAACACTAACAGTTCTTGTATTTGTGTTACCTGATAAATCAGTTGCACTATAAACTAATTCATATGTACCAGGGATTGTTGGAATAAATGTACCATCCTTGATACTAACATCGCTTAAAGCGTGGTTTGTTGGGTTAACGTATTTAACTTCAACTTTAGATTCAACTGAACCATCGTATCCATCAAAAGCAGAACAATCAAAGATTCTATATGGTTCTCCAACTTTTGCTTGTGGAGCAACGTTTCTTTGAGCAATCTTTTCTAATGAAAGAATAGGAGCTTCTGTATCGATGAATTTGTCATCAGATAAATCATATGTATAAATACTATTAAAGAATAATGTGACGTTAGGAGAAGCAGTTTGCTTTGGAGTAACTTTTAAAGTTGCTTTGCCGTTTGTAAAGCCCTTCCAAGCATTTTCGCCCCAGATTGCTGTGCTATCGTAATCGATAACATATGAAGGAGTTGTTCCCCATGGATAACAACGTGTTCTTGCACCATATAATTGGCAAGATTCAGGTTCAAAATACATATCTAATGGATATGCACTATTCTTTGTTTCACAGTTCTTTCTATCAAAAGATAAGAACATTGGGTTACCAAATTGGTTTGTGTGGCATTTAGAAATATTAGATGCACTATAGTTTTGCCATCCTTTTTGGTCTCCACCTTTTTGACCACTTCTTAAATAGCCATAGCCATCACCTGCACTATATGTCATAACAATAGCATTTGATGGGTCATCAATATCAGTGAACTCAAATTCAAGAAGTGAACAGTCAGCACCGCTAGCGCAGTGTGGTTCAACTAATACTGATAAAAGAGGACGATCCATTGATAAGTTATTGAAATCAATGATTTGATTGAAGCAGACAGATGCTCCGGCTGAAATTGTTGCTCTTACACCGTAATAAGCACCATCGTACAAATATGTATCTTGAGCTAAACTTGCATCGCTTAAATTGCCTTCACTTAAAGTAAATAAGTCAGTTGCTCTTCTTACAGTAAGGAAGCTTTCGCTCATTGAATATGTAGCGCCTTCGTAAGATGCGGAATAGATAACTTCATATCTACCGAATTCTGTAGTTTTAAAAGAATCCTTAACTGAGAATGATTTACCGCTAGGTGTTTTAACAGTGATGTTTCCATCTTTCATGACACCATTGCAGTTAACTTGTTTTTTACTGACATAAACAGTATCGTTCATGTAGTATTCTGCTTTTAATGCAGTTTTTGCATCGTTTTTAATAGCATTTGAAACCAATACACTTGATCCAACTACTAAGCCAGATGCCAAAATAAACAATGGTATAGCAACTTTTAAATTCTTTTTCTTCATTGTTTATCCTCCTTTGTTTTGTTTTTGATTATTCTTTAACGCCACCTACTGAGAGGTTTTGTGTAAGTTTTTTACTAGATAATAATGCAAGTAAAATAATTGGACTTGCAGCCAATAAAATAACAGCTAATTTAACAGGTGTTTTTTGAACAACCTTAAACTCATTAGATGTAGAACGATAGAAGTTGATCATACCTTGAGCTAAAACAGGATTGTTATGTAAATAGTTCATTGGTGTTTGATAATCATTCCAGAACATAATGAATGTTAATAAGAAGACTGTGATCATTGTACCAAAAGCAAATGGCAAAATGATTTGGAACATAATTCTAAAATTAGAAGCACCATCAACACGTGCTGCTTCACTATAAGTATTAGAAATAGATTTAAATTGTGCATGGAAGACTAAGAAATATAGACCTAAGAAGTTAGCTTTCATAATCCACATACCGAGCATTGTATCGATAATACCTAAATCAGTAGCGACTTTAATTTCTGAAGGTAAGCTACCAACAATAGGTAAAGCCATAACAACGATGACGATTGTATAAATAACTTTAGAGAATTTGAAATCGAATTTTGCAACTGCATAAGCTGTAAAACATGGTGTTAATGTAGCGGCAATTGCACATCCAACCGCGTATAAAATAGAGTTTGTTAATAAACCAGGATGATACATGCCGTCAGATCCCATTCTACCAATAATACCAATACGACCAGATAATTCATCTGGATGTTCGAGGTTATTCATTAATCCGCGGTTAGTTCCAAAGAATACTTCATCATTAAATAAGTATTTGAAGTTATCAAATGTAAATCCCTTTTTAGGCCAGCCTAAAGGATTCTTCTTAATTAAAAAAGTTCCATGGAATTCATCTGGTGTTTTAAAAGCATTTAATAAAGCCCATAAGAATGGAATAGCCAAAACAACAATGTATAAAACTAATACAATAAAGATAACTGTGAATAACCAGTTTCTTTCAACTTTATTTTTGCCTCTTTTAATTGTATTTATTTCAGACATAAATTAGTTCTCCCATCTCTTGACGAATTTTCTCATCAATAATGTCAAAGGAATTGCAATAGCTGTGCAGATTAAACCTAATGCTGCACCTACTGGGTAATTTGCCTTATTTGCAGTTTCGCTTCCGCATGTAACAAACCAGAATAAGAAGTAACCAATGTTCATTTGAGTACGATAGTCACTACCTAATTGAGCTTGCCAGAAGTTATATAAGTTAGCTTGGTTTGTAAAGAACAATGCAACTCCAGCAACTAAGAATGTTCCTAAAGTTGGCATAATGCTTGGAACGACAATATGGATAAATGCTCTAAATGGTGAGCATCCATCAAGTTTTGCTGCTTCCATAAGGGATGGATTAATTTGTTCCATTGCACCACAGTAGAGAAGGATTTGGCTACCAAATCCAGTAAGAACATTAAACACTAAAACCATTGGATAGAATGATTTATAAGATGGGTCTAGTAGTTCCTTAAAATCATTAACTTTAAAGATTATTTTCATAACTTCAGGAATCGCATCCTTAGTCATGTAGTAATAAATTAAAGTTAAAAGAATTGAAGGGATAACAGATGGTAAGAATAAGATGAACTTAAAGATCTTACTACCCTTTCTCTTACTAAAAATGTAATAAGAGAAGATCGCTGCAAAGAATGTACCAAAGAATAAACCACATGCCCATGATAAGGCTGATTTACCAATCATTGAGATAAATTCTTTAGGTGTTGCAGTTGTGTTACTAAAAGCGTTTGCAAAGTTACTAAATAATTCGCCTTTTGCGTTCCAAACGAATTTAGATGATAAGCCATCATAATGTTGGAAAACTAAAAGGATAGAGTTGAAGTTAACAAAGATATAGAAAACGCAGAATTGTAAGACAGGCCATAAGAGCAATAAACAATAGAAAAGGAGGTCTTTATTAACCTTGAATCCTTTTCTTTTATTGTTCTTGTTATAAGAACCGTTGTCTATTGGCTTTACTAGTTCCATAAATAGCTTGTGATAATAATTACTTAATTAATTTGTTGTACCAATCAGTATTGAAGTAAGCAAGAGAACCTTTGAAGTAATCAACAGCATCATCTGTTTGATTGTCTCTTAAATAGACGAATGGTGATTTTGTGTTTGTACCATGAATTGTTGAAGAGAATGGCCATTCACCACGGAAGTCAAATTTAGAATAGTTTTTACCAACGATTGGGTTAGCAGAATATGGATAAACGAATTCGCTGTGGTTCTTTAAATAAATCATAGATTTTGTGAAGTATGATAAATCATTACCTTCTAACCATGATTCAGGGATTGAATAGTTAAGTGCTCTAGAAGTAGCTGTTGATTTTGTGAATAATTGCATTTCATTATCTGTATGTAAGAATTGGAATAACAATTTAGCTAAATCTAAGTGTTCAGCGTTTTTATTTACGAATGCAAAGGATTCGTTTGCAGACATAATAACTTGGTCTTTAATGCCGTTTTGTGTAGGAACAGGCATGAAGACGAATCTTCTTTCCATAGCACCTTTTCTACCAGCGTTTTCTAATGTTTGGAAGACGTCTTTTGCTTCGTTTTGCCACCAAGCACCATCAAATGTCATAGCATATCTATCATTTTCAGCATCTGCGTATTCAGGTGTTTCAATGAAGTTACGTTGCATATCTAAGAATGTAGATTTGTTTTTCTTATAGTTACCAGCGCCGAGAACAACTTCGTCGATGAATCTGAACATTTCTAACTTACCAGGAGTACGTTGAACTTCGTATAAGTTAGCATCTGTGATTTGAACTTTTTCAGTTTCATATGTGCCATTTGTTAATTCAGCACCTGTTTCTGGATCGTTAGTTTTTGCAATATTGATTGTTTCCGGTTTAACGAGATCTAATTCGCCTCTGAATGATAATGAAGTATTGAATTTTTCTTTACCTTCAACTGTTGTCCAAATTGATTTAGCAGCTTCGTTAACATAGCTTTCAGCATCAGCACCATAGTAACAGAATGGGATAACACCGGAGTCTTTGATTTTTGCACATAATTGTTGCCATTCATTGACGTTTCTTGGTAAACCATCATCATATGTACCTTTGATTCCATCTAAACCAGCGTTAGCAAATTTCTCGCTACAGAAATCGCCATCCTCATCGAACATCCATTGGTTCTTTGAGAAGTAGTCGACATCACAAACGATGCCATAAACACCATCATAGAAAGGTAATGCATAATAATTGCCATCAACTTGTGTGAAGTATGATTTGAATGCTGGATCTAATTTGCCTTCAATTGTTTTGCCAGCTTCGGCACCATCAGTGATGTTGCCTAAGTCTTCTTTAACAATGTCAGTAATATCAGCAATCTTGCCAGCATTGATGAATGATAAGATATCAACCATTTCTGTGAAGTAGATGTCTTTATCTAAAGCTCTACCTGATAAAGAAGTACCGGTATAGTCTGATTTATTACCATAAACGAGAACTTGAACACCTGTTTTGCCTTCTTCAAATGATGTAGTAGCGTATTTTTCTTCGAATCTAGCTTTTGCTTCATTGAGCCAGTCCATACCGAAGCCACCGTTGAATGTACCGACTTTAATTTGTGTTTTAGTCGTATCGATCTTTTCACCTTTACCGCCATTACCTGATCCACCACATGATGTTAATAATGGAGTGACAAGCATAGCAAGGGAACCAAGACACAATGCAAGTGATTGTTTTTTCATATTATAAATTCCTCCGAATATATTAGATATCTATTATAGTTTACTATAATGAATATATCGTTGCTATACTTTTTTACAAAAAATGATAATTCTATATCTAAATATAACAATTCATAAGAAAACCGGCATATCGAGAATGACATACCGGTAAATATTTCGATATAGACAAATAAAAATTATTTGTTAGCAGTAAATGACGTTTTCGATTGTAATGATAGAACCGACTGTGCCGCACATAAGGATTTGCGCAAAGTCAGAAAGTGTTTTATTACTAATATCGATATCAAGAACAAATGATTCGCCTATAGTAACATGTGAAATTTGTTCACCCGTTTCGTTATTTAATAACTTAGCAAGATCATTAACTGAAGCAGGATTTGTAATGCCTGCATTATCAGTAACAATACCTGTAGGTGTAGAGACAAATTTGTAGAAATGAGTATACATATTATCTGAACCTGCAGTTGTTAATTCATTATTCATAAAGCGGATTTCAAAGCCAGCATTAACTGGATCTGGATCAGCCTCAAATCCTGATGCAACACAAGTTGGATCATATGTCATATTTGCTTGGATGATTAATCTTGTACCTTTAGGTGCTTCGTATTTAGGACCACCTAAGTAAGTACTTGCAGATGTAATGATATGTTTAGAATAATCAAAATATTTTGATTCCCATCTAACACCTAATGGATGAGTTAAATCGAGAGCTTGATAGCCTTTTGGAAGACCAGAAGATCTTTCATTAACAGTCTTGTGACATTCTTGACATTGATCAGCAGTTGTAGTGATTAATCCAGCACATGTTGAACCATAAGATGTTTTATAGCAAGAAGCATCATGGTCACACATTGAAGATCTAAATCCAGCATAATCGATACGTAATTTAGCTCCACCATCGGAACTGAACATGATATCGTTGGCACCATCTTTTAATCCACCAAGGTTAAGGAAAAGAGTACCTGTTCCGCCTTTTTTAACTGCATTCCAGCCAACAACTTCATCATCAACGACGAATGTTACAATGCTCATATCGTAGTTTGCGACTGCATCAGCATTGATTTGACCAAACCTGATCTTAGATGGAGTTCCTTTACCAGAAACTGTAAGATATGTATCCCACCATCCACCGGAATCTTCTAAAAGTGTATATGTTAAGACGAAATAGTTTTTATGTGCAGATTTTGCAACAGGTTGTTTAGATCTGAATGAAATAAATGCACTTCTACCACTATGTTTTGCTAATGTTAATGTTTTTGTTGTTGCATCATATGTTGAAGTAACGCCAGCACCATTTTCTTCAGCTACGACTTCTTCCATTTCTGTACCGAAATCGAAATCTTCCCAAGGCGCAGAACATGATACAACATTATATTTTGTATGACATAATTTACATTCATCATAGATATCACCGGCGACGTATTTTTCAGCTTCGCAATGGTGTTCAAGAGTTTCACTACATTTTTCTAATTTAATTACTTTAGATTGTTCTTTAAATGCAGGGTTTGTGAATGCATTTGTTGTATATGTATTATTACCTTCTGCTTCGCAAGTAGGAGCTAAATGTGACTTATTTGTTGTAACTGTTTCGGTTTCAACATGGTCAGGATTGTTATCACAAATTCTAGTTGCAGTAACTTTTCCTAAATCTTCACTCCAATCATATGTTGGTTGTCTCCAGTTATGACCAGCAGCAACTGGTTTTGTTTGAGATACACCACAACGTCCACAAATGTGTGTAACTGTACCAGGCTCAGTACATGTTGCATATTGAGTATGCTCTTCATCGATTTTCCAATCATGTCCAAATGCAGGAACAGTTTGATCTGCAAATCTGTAGCCACAGACTTCGCATTCTTGATGTCCTTCACCAGGTTCAGTACATGTTGGTTCTGTTTTATATACCCATTTTAATGAGTGTGAATTGAAATCAACTTTCTCTTCTGGATCGTTAGCGCAATTATGCCAGTGTGAGTTTTCATCAGTAACCCATTCACCACCGACAACGTGATCTTTCATTGGGATTTCTCTTTCAATGACATATTCACAAACGCTACATTTTGATATTTCTTTACCAACTTTATTACATGTAGAATCTTCAACAGTTGTCCATTCTAAGAATTCATGAATAGAAACATCTTTTTGTTGAAAGCAATTATCATCAGTGCATTCTTTCCAGTGCTTTTGAGCATCAAATAAATAATTCTCAGTAAAGTGATGACCGCCACTTTGTTTTTCGTTACCACAAGCAGTCAAACTTAAAACAGCAAAAGATGCCGTGATAAAACTAATAATTCTTTTGTTCATAAAGTTAGTTCTCCTAACGATTAAGACAATTATATATTATTAATAAATAATTAAAAAGGTTTTTCGTTTCTTGACATCTAATCACAAAAAATTGACATATTATCTTATAGAATTAGGCATTAATTTGTTTTAAAATAAATTATCGATTAAAAAGTATCGAAAGGAAAATAATGTATATGAAGAACAAGAAATTTTTGTTTTCTTTGCCTTTATTTACCACAATGATTCTTTCAGCATGCGGTGCTCAGCATACTCACGCTTTTGGCGAAGAATATGTTCACGATGAAAATGAACACTGGCATGTTTGTGAATGTGGAGAAGTAGATGGCAAAGTCCCACATGCTTGGGGTGAAGGCGTTCAAACAACCGCTCCATCATGTACAGATGATGGTGTTATGACTTACACATGCGTTTGCGGTGCTACTAAGACAGAAGCTATCACAGCTCTTGGCCATGAAGCTGCAACAGAATGGCAAAATGATGAAACAAATCACTGGCACAGTTGTGTTCACGATGATTGTTACGAAGAATTAAACAAAGCTGCACATACATGGCAAGAAGACATGGATCAACATGTTGATGCAACATGTACTACTAAAGGTACTAAAGTCATGGTTTGTACAGTATGTAATTATTCAAAGACAGAAGAAATTCCAATGGTTTCACACTCATGGGATGATGGAGTTGTCACTACTGCTCCAACATGTACTGAAAAAGGTGTAAAAACATTCACATGTTCAGTATGTACCAGAACAAGAACTGAAGAAGTTGACGCAACAGGTCACGATTGGGAAAGTAAAAACTCAGGTGCTGCTTACCAATTCAACTCAAATGGTTCTTGGAATGAATGTAAAGTTTGTCACATTCATAAAGACGAAGTAATCAATGCTAAAGCTCCATGGGCTGCATTTGATTTCCAAGCTGAAAACGCAGTTGTTGTCGAACACGAAGATTCAGCAGCATATGATAGAGATACACACACATTAACATCTTCTAATTATCATAATAACGATGGTGTTAAATTCAACATTGGCGACATTGTTGATGAAACAAGATTAGTTCTTGATATCACAGTCGTCGTTGCTGGTGGTCCATCTTGGGGTGGCCAAGGCTCATTCTTCTTCTTTGATGAAATGGGTGAAGGTTTAGGCTCAGTATTCTGCTTAGGTGACAACCCATTCTTAGATGCTAAAGGAATTCAATATAGATACACTGCTTTAGAAAATGGTGTTGAAGTTACAAAATTATCTGCAAGAGAAGCTGAATTCACATATAGATTTGACTTCAGAGGATTTGAAAAAGCTCCAAGAACATTCGCTATTAACGGTGCTAATGGTGTTGTTGCAAATCCAGATGTTATTACAGTTAAATCAATCGTTGCTAAAGAATCTCTCTGCGGACACCCAGCTAGCGAAACAGCTTTAGGTTCTTCAGTTGCTTCTACATGTAAAGTTGCAGGCTATGATGAATACGTCTGTAACCATGAAGGTTGCAATAGCGTTGAATATAAGATTGCTAAAGAAAAAACAGCACATACAGAAGTTACTGAAACAGGTGCTGAAACAGCTCATGAATATCAATGGGCTGGCTCACGTGTTGTCTGTTCAGTTTGTGGTGAAATCTTAGATGAAACAAATTGCGAACGCGCTCCATGGGCTCATGCTGATTTAAGCAATGTTCAATTCACAGAACACGCTGCAACAGTTAGCAACGCAGCTCATGAATCATCATACGCAGTTACTGAAGAAGGTGTTTCATTAACAGGTTACTACAACGCAACATTAACATTCCCAATCGGAAGTGAATCTATCGATCGTAACATCTTATCAATCACAATTAAACCAGGTGCTTGGAGATGGTCAGGTCCTGCTTTCTACCTCAACGTCGTTAAAACAAACGATGAAGGCAAAGAAGTTAATAAATATATGCACATTTATAACACTCAAGGTGTCACAGACTTCATCAATGCTGGTGGTAAGGTTTATACAGAATCAGGTGTAGAAGTTGAAGGTGGATTAACACTTGGTCAAACTTATAGATTTGAAATGGATTTTGCTACAATCCTTTCTGGAACAAAGATTTCAAAAGTCCAAGTTACTGCTGACTATAGTGATGCAGATCCATCAGGAACATATGCTAACGTTCCAACTAACTTAATTAAAGACATCACATTCAAAGCTCCAGGTTGCAAACACGAAAACACTGAAGCATTCAACGAACCATTAAACTGTGGTACACGTTGTACAGATTGTGGTGAAGTCGTTACAAGCTATGTCTCACTTGTTGATATGTCATATGGTTCTGCTTCAAAACAAGACTCTTACACATTAACAAAGAGCGTTGAATTCGATGGCAAAACATGTGCTCAAATTCATCAAACCGAAAACTTAAATACATCTGATGCTGGTTGGGCTCAAAACTACAAAGTTAAATTTAATGGCATTCTTGCAAATATGAAGAAAAACGGTAAAACAAAATTATCAATCGACTTCTATGTTAAGAGTGAAAACAACTTCAACAATAGATTCTATTGGGGCTGCGGTATTAACAAAGACTATGCATGGGCAGACCACTACAACAATGTTACTGCAATGGGCGGTACAACTTCACATGTCGCTGCTGGTTCAGTATTTACACAATTAGGTACAAATGCTTGTGGCAGCGGAAACGGCTTCTATGCAAACGACTGGTACAGATTAACTGTTGATTTAAGTAATGATGAATTACAAGATTACGGTTACTTCTTCATTGGTGGTGCTATCGGTACATATCCAATCGATATCTACATCACAAATATGCAAGTCGCTTAATCGATTATTCATATTAAAATGAGCTAGGGATCATAATCCTTGGCTCTTTTTTATATGGCCAAAATCTAAGATCTAAAATAAGCCTTTATGATAATAATCAGGTTGGTTGTTTTTATTTATATATTCATCAAATGATGCGTAATTAAAAAGATAATTTGCTAGTAAAACGATTGGATAATAAATAACCAATAAAATAAATAAAACGATATATATTATAAAATAATAAGGAATCATAAATAAGGCGATTGGAAGGGCTAAGCTAATAATAAAGATTAAATACCATAAAATATTTTTAAACACGATAACAAGGCTATTTTTAATCAAATTATCGAATTTAAGATTATAAGTAACAATAAGACTCATCATCACGAGGAATAACGGAACAAAAATTACGATTGATAT
>JAKSVY010000020.1 GCA_024413875.1 Bacilli bacterium | reverse complement strand
ATTGATGATGAACTTGTCTATAGACAACCATTCCCAGGACCAGGACTTGCTATCCGTGTTATTGGTGATATTACTAAAGAAAAACTTCAAATTGTTCAAGATACAGACCTTATCTTAAGAGAAGAATTTAAGAAAGCAGGTCTTGATAGAACAGTATGGCAATACTTTACAGTCTTACTTAACACTAAATCAGTAGGTGTTATGGGTGACCAAAGAAGCTATATGTATAACGTTGCAATCCGCGCTGTTACATCAATTGATGGTATGACAGCAGACTGGGCAAAGATTCCATATGATGTTCTTGATACTGTTTCAAGAAGAATTGTTAACGAAGTTAAAAACGTTAATAGAGTTCTCTATGACGTAACTTCTAAACCACCATCAACAATCGAATTCGAATAATTATTAGAGCCTCAAAGGCTCTTTTAATTTTCTATTGTAACTTTTTATATCATTGATATAATTAAAACATATTTTTTCGGGGGGAAAAATTAATGAAAAAGAACACTAAATTATTTGCTGTTGGTGCTATTGCAACATTAGCAGTCGCCGCATCAGCATTTGCACTTAATAACAAATTTGAAATTACAGCTAAAGCTGAACAACAATCATTATCAGTTACTTGGGATATGAGTAATAGAACTACATCTAATCATTATTCGGCAACAACTGCAGCAGGAAATAAACTTACTTGCTATGGCAGTAACACTCAAGATGGTGGCGATAGCTATATGGTTTATTTTAGAAACAATGGTGCTGGTCTTTACTTTGATAACGTATACCAAAGCATTACATCTGTTACAATCACATATAAATATGCTTCAAAAGGAACGATTGAACTACACGTTGCACCATCTGATAGTGATATCTACACTTCGAATGAAGAAAGATTCAATATGGCTCCTGATATAAGTAGTGGTTATAACGAAGTACGCACTGAAACATTTAATGTAGCTAATCCTTCTAACGCTCATGTTCTCCGTATCTGGAGTACAAACGCTACTACATTGTATAGCGTTACAGTCAACTATCTTTGCGAATAATCTACACCAATAACTAAAACAAAAGATGCCTACATGAGTAAGCATCTTTTTTGTTATTAATATAAATATTAGAATACAGGTTTATTGTCTTTAAATGCCTTAACACAAGCACATGAATAAACTTTAGTGCCTGTTGCTTCAATAGCTTCACGACCACCTTGGAAACCCTTTTCAACAGCGACAGCAAATCCAACGATTTCAACACCAGCTTGCTTACAAAGATCAATCAATCCACAACCTGCGCTACCAGCAGCTAAGAAGTCATCAACAATGACAACCTTATCACCTGGTTTAAGATAGTTTCTATCAATAGAAATATCATAAGTTTTACCTTTGGTAAATGAGTTTACTTTAGATAAGTAGTTGTTATCACCAGTAATCTTACTAGCTTGCTTTTTAGCAAAAACTAATTTGCAGTTGTTAAGTGCTAAACATACAGCGTATGCAATTGCGATACCAGATGTTTCGATAGTGACTACTTTATTAGCGGTAGGGAATTGACGTGCAATATCGCGTCCAACTTCATTAATAGTTTCAACATCAATTTGATGATTTAAGAAACTATCAACTTTTAAGATGTCGTTATTTAAGATACGACCATCATGTAAGATTTTTTCTTCTAAGAAACGCATAATATTTCTCCTTTTAGATATTATCTATCTTCTCTAAAGTATGATAAGCCAAGAGCAGAAGGGCCTTGAGTCTCTCGTTTATTAAATACCGAAGTAATAATAAGAACAATAATTGTAACTAAATATGGAAGTGCAGTAGCGAGTTTTCCATATTCAAAGAAGTTGAAGTATGATGGAACATAGTATAAGATAGCGAATAAGAATGATCCTGCAATACCAATAATTGGGTTCCACATAGTGAAGATAACTAAGGCAACTGCTAACCAACCGAAGTTAGATACGTCGAATTCAATAGCGCCTTTATAGTGGTTCATAAATAAGAATGTTCCGCCGAAACCTGCAATAACAGCGCCAATAATAGTAGCAATATATCTGTATGCATTAACGTTGATACCAGCAGCATCAGCACAAGCAGGGTTTTCACCACATGCTCTTAAGTTAAGACCAATTCTTGTTTTCTTCATGATGAGTGTAGCTGCGACTGCTAATGCAATAGCAAGATAGAATAAGAAACCATAACCGAAGAAGAAGTTAGTTGCAGCATTCATTGTTGCAAGCTTTGCACCAAATAAATATTGGAAATAATTTTGAGATACAGTAGTGAAACCAGAGTTACGTCCGATTGTTGAGACAACGAATGTATTGAAGCCAATACCAAATGTTGTAAGAGTTAAACCAGTAACGTTTTGGTTGCACTTAAGTGTAACTGTGAAGAAGGCGAATAATAAACCACCAAGTCCAGAGAATAAAATTGCAAAGAGTAAGACGAAGAAGATTGCTAAGAATCCGCTATTAACACCCATTGATAAATAGATGTTACATCCAACTACTGAACCACACATTCCAAGACAAATAATTCCAGGAATACCTAAGTTTAAGTGTCCAGACTTTTCTGTAATTGTTTCACCTGTACATCCAAAGACGAAGACAGTAGTGAGGTTTAATGCCATGGTAATAAAACTAAGAATCTTGACCATAATTATTTAGCCTCCTTTACATCAGTTGGTTCATCAACTTCTTTTTTCTTTTTAAAATTGAAGTGAACGCTGAAATTTGTAAAGAATTCACTAGCAATAACGAGGAAGAAGAATACACCAACGAAAACAGAAACAATTGAAGGAGAATATCCAAGGTTTCCTGAAGCATATTCACCACCTGATTGAACAAAAGCAACCAAGAATGAATATCCAGCCATTTGAAGTGGGCTGAAGTGACCAAGCCAAGCAATAAGAACACCTGTGAAGCCACGTCCGCCAACAAGAGATTCTGTAACTGAGTGAGAACCTGCAGAGACAAGTAACCAACCACAGATACCAGCTAAGGCACCTGAGAGAATGGTAGTTCTAATAACTACCATATTGATGTTGATACCAATATATTTAGCAGTATTTCTTGAACCACCAACAACCGATAATTCATAACCATGTTTTGTGTACTTAAGGTAAGCCCAAATAAGAACACCAACAACAATAATTAATAAAATAGCAATAATATAGTTATAGTCTTTACCATCCCAAAGAGGAACTGTAGGGAACCATCCTAATTGTGTTTCCTTATTAACAATACCAATGATTGTACCGCCTGGTGCTCTCCATTTATAACAGAAGAAACCAACAACAGCAGTAGCAATGTAGTTCATCATTAATGTAAATAATGTTTCATTGGTGTTGAATAAACATTTGAAGACTGCTGGAATAAGAGCCCAAATAATACCAAACACAACAGCAAGAGCAGCCATTACCAATAATGATGCGAAGTTATTACCAATGCTAGGAGCAACGAACTTCATCATAATAAGAGAACCAAATGCTCCCATTAAGACTTGTCCTTCTCCACCAAGGTTCCAGAACTTCATTTTGAAGGCTGGAGTAACAGCTAATGCAATAAGGAATAAAATAGCAGTGTTCCAGAATAATGTAGTGGTCTTACTTAAGTTAAATGTAGTAACACCTCTTTTTGTTGAAGCAAATGTTGAGACAAACATTTCTCTAAAGAAAGATCCATCTTTAGTGGCAACAGTTGCAGAGATAATTGCACAAATAAGTAATGCAAGAATAATAGCACCAACCTTAAAAAGGATTTTTTGCCATGCTGGCATAAAAACCTTACGGTCAATACGAATAAAAGGTTCTCTTTTAGCTTTTACCATATTAGTTTTCCTCCTTTAAAGATTCAGATTGAGTCATAAGGGTACCAATTTGGTCTTTGGTAACGTGTCTTGCATCAACAACACCAGTAAGGCGTCCGCCACATAAGACAGCGATTCTATCGCATAAAGCGATAAGAACGTCTAAGTCTTCACCAACGAAGACAACAGCAGCGCCATTTTCCTTTTGAGCATTTAATAAATTATAAATTAAATAAGAAGAGTTAATATCAAGTCCTCTTACAGGATAAGCAGCCATTAAGACGGTTGGTGATGAAGCGATTTCACGACCAACTAAGACCTTTTGAACGTTACCACCAGAAAGTTTTCTGATTTCTGTATGAACGTTAGGTGTAACAACTTCGAGTTCACTAACAATCTTATTAGTTAAATCACTAGGAGTTTTTCTATCAGTAGTGATGTAGTGGTGGTTAGTGTTCTTTGTATAAGATCTAAGCATGACGTTATCAACAAGGTCAAATGTTCCAACAAGACCCATACCAAGTCTATCTTCAGGAACAAATGATAATCTAATACCTAATTCACGAATGTTAGCAGGGCTAAGTTCTTTCAAATTAACTGGAGTGCTAGAATTGAAATCAACATAAGAGATTTCGCCAGCGTTATATTTTTGTAAACCTGCGATAGCTTCAAGAAGTTCACGTTGTCCGCTACCAGCAATACCAGCAATACCAAGGATTTCTCCTGACTTTGCTTCAAGAGTGATGTTATCAAGAATCTTCTTTTCGCCATCATTAATAGTTAAACCATTAACAAGTAAACGTGGTTTTGGATTTTTTGGAGTAGTGCGGTCAATATTTAAGTCAATCTTTTTACCAACCATCATTTCTGTAAGAGCATTCTCATTAGTGTCTTTAGTTAAGACAGTGTCAATATATTGACCCTTTCTTAAGACAGTGACTCTATCAGAAATTTCCATAACTTCGTTAAGTTTATGTGTAATGATGATAATTGACTTACCAGCCTTACGCATATTCTTAAGAACTTTGAATAATTGTCTTGTTTCTTGAGGAGTTAAAACCGCAGTTGGTTCATCAAGAATTAAAAGTTCTGCACCTCTAAATAAAACCTTGAGAATTTCAAGAGTTTGCTTTTCAGAAACAGACATTGAATAAACTTTTTTATTAGGTTCAAATTGGAAACCAAATGAATCAGCAATTTCTTTAATTTTATTAGCAGCTTCTTGAAGATTTAACTTCTTAGAAGCTGAACCCATGATTTCTTGGTATTCACTAGCTGAAAGACCAAGAACAACGTTTTCAGTAGCAGTAAAAACATCAACAAGTTTGTAGTGTTGATGGATCATACCAATGTGGTATTGATAAGCTTCTTTTGGTGAATGGATTTGTACAGACTCACCTTTAACGAATATTTCGCCTTCTTCTGGATAATAAATGCCAGCGATAACATTCATTAAACTAGTCTTTCCTGAACCGTTTTCTCCTAAAATAGCAAGAATTTCTCCTTGCATAACATTCATAGATACATTGTTGTTAGCAACAATAGTTCCGAATCTTTTAGTAACATTTCTTAGTTCAAGTGCAATATTATTTTCACTCATGGGGGACTCCTTTATAAAGTCAATTAGCGAGGCCCATTAAGAGCCCCGCTAAAAAGTGTTTTAATCAATTAAAATTAAGCAAGTTCTGTGATGCCGTCAATTCTAACATCGAATGATGGAGCTGAACGGTATTCAGATTCGTGGTAGTAACCATCCTTGAGGAATTCTGTTCCTGCTGGATAATCTGTATATGTGAATGGTCCTGGTTTAACGTTTTCTTCAGTTGGAGCAGCACCACCGACAGTGAACTTAGAGCAATCAAAGACGTGGAGTGTACCAGCCTTTAATGCAGCTTCAGCAGCAGCGACTTTTGATTTAGCTTCTGCAGAAACGTTTTTACCAAACTTTGTTAACTTAACAGAACCATCTGCGAGTGTACCAACAAAGTCAGTTTCAATTGCCTTATCTTCGAGGACACAGTTAACGATGTGTTCGAAGTATGGAGCCCAGTCAATCTTAGAAGAAACTAAGTATGTGTTTGGGGCTTCATCATCAGTAGCACCATTGTATGCAACGTTTGGAACACCCTTTGTTTCACATGCCTTTGGAGCACCATATGAGTCAGCGTGTTGAGAAATTAACTTAGCACCGCTATTGATTAATGAAGTAGCAGCAGCTTCTTCTGCAGAGTAATCATACCAAGAGTTTGTATATGTGACGTCCATTGTAACTGTTGGGACAACTGAACGTGCACCTAAGAAGAATGATGTATAACCAGAAACAACTTCAGCGTATGGGTGAGCACCGACATAACCAATCTTAGCTTGTTCTGCTGTGTACTTACCTGCAGCGATATCTTCAGCCATCTTTTGTCCTGCGACAACACCAGCTAAATAACGACCTTCATAGATAGCAGCGAATGCATCGTGGAAGTTAGCGAGCTTAACACCAGCAGCTTGAGTACCTGTAGCGTGGCAGAATTGAACATCTGGATATTCTCTTGCAGCTTGGATCATGTAGTCTTCGTGACCGAATGAGTCAGCCATGATGATATCGCAACCATCATCAGCGAGAGCTTTTGCTGTGTTGTAGCAGCTTTCATCTTCATCAGCTAATCTAACAACTAAGTCAAAGCCTAACTTCTTTTGTGCAGCCATCATTGAATCATAGAAGTTCTTATCATAAGTAGATTCATCGTGTGAGTGTAATGTGATTAAACCAACCTTTAAATCCTTTGCTGGTTTATCGTTGTTACCGCCTTTGTTTCCACAAGCTGAGAGTGCGAGAACTCCTGTTGATAAAACTAAGAGTGCTCCGATTCGTGTTCCTTTTTTCATTTTTTTAAAATCCTCCTGTAAAAAATAAAAAGCTCCAATTTTGTTAGAGCCTCTACTAGAAGAATTAAAACCTTAAAAACCATAAAAGCACCAATAATGATGCTATTTAAGGAATTAAAGATCTAATTCGTAGTCCTAGGTTACGGCCTAGGGTAGAGACGTCCCACCAATTAGGGAATTATACGAAGTCAATCTATTCAATTGACGCAATTATTATAGAGCAGGAGAGGGGGATAAATTCAAGCACTTTTTAAAATACTCGCATAAAAAAATTTCGCAATAATTTTATATATTTCATATATCTTTTTAAAAATATTTTGATAAAAAAATCACAATACAAATTTTCGACCAAAATAAGCTATAAATTCTATAAATATAGTGGGAAAAAATATTTATGGAAAAGGCTTATTTTTTATCTTCAAGTTCCTCAATTGAAGTAGAGGTGTTGTGCTCAACTTTTGCCCAGGATACTTTCTTAAATAAAGTGACAAATGACCAAAACGCAAATATCGCTGCATAGAATGGGAAGAGGAAGCCAGAGATGATCTTCTTATACCAAGGTGCTTTAATCTTTCTTCCGTACTTACATAAAACAATAATTGAATGAATTAAAACAACTCCAAAGACCATGCCTAAGAACCACAATGTTGGAACAGCGGCAAAATCAAAGAAATCGCTTATAGGAGCGTCAGTTACTAAGAACCATATTAAATTAAATAAGATATACACAATAAACCAAAGGATTGATAAAACAGGGATTGGAGTAGTGTGAATAACCATTTCATAAAGAGTTTGGAATTTTAATTTACCTTTAGGTTTATCCTTTTTGCAGATAAAGTATTTCCAGAACACTTCATGGTTGCCTCTTGCCCAACGCATTCGTTGCTTACGTGAAGCGTCCACACTTGTTGGCTGTTCATCATAGAATACCGCATCTTCACAATATTTAATCTTTATTCCGCGATACGCACAATCTAAAGAAAATTCGATATCTTCATCTAATGTATGGAAATTCCATCCATTCATATCTTTAACCATATCATAAGAAATATAGAAACCGGTTCCGGATGCATATGTTCCAACATTCAGTAAACTTCTTGAGTGGTGCATAATTAAGCATTCACGATAAAACATCATAGATGCACATCCAGCAATAATACCTGAACCAAAGTTTTTTGAATCCCTAAAACCTGTTCCAACCTTAACACCTGAATCATATAAATCATTCATCTTCATTGTGTATTCTTTGGAAACTAAGTTATCAGCATCGAATAAGAACAATGCTTCAAATCCTTCACTTTCATATTCTTTTACTAATTTCTTAAAAGCATAATCAAGCGCCCAAGATTTACCTTTTTGATCAGAAGTTCTTTCAAATACTGTTGCACCAGCTTCTCTTGCAACATTAGCCGTGTTATCAGTACAGTTATCGGCAACGACAAAAACATGCATTAACTCTTTAGGATAGTCTTGTTCAAGGATTGATCTAACTAAATTACCGACTACTTTATCTTCGCCGTGAGCGCATATTAAATATGCGTATTTATGTAATGTCTTTGCCTTAGGGTATTTTTTAGGTTTAGTAAAAATAGACACTAACGCATAGAAATGTTGATAGAAATATATAACATTAAGACCCCATCCAATAACGAGGTTCATAATGGTAATGATTTGAATAAATAGATTTAGTTTTTGTAAAGAATCAGCTGAGATAGCTGTAAAGATGATATCTATAAACATAAGATGATGTCTCCAAGATGAATTAAAGGCTAATGCCTTACACCTTATTAACACATTGGATTTCAATAATGTTGGTAAAAAGTGAACTTATTCAAAATAAGTGGGTGATATAATATAGACATTATGGAAAAAATCAATGATTATCTATATGTTATAAGGGAAGTTACTGAACCAGAACTAGCCGCAGATTCTTTAATAATCAAAGGTAAGAGTCATTATTACCTTTTCGACTGTGGAAATAATCCTAAAGCAGTTGAAGAAATTAACGCTCTTAACATTAAATATGCCTTCGCATCACATTTCCATCCTGACCATATCAAAGGCCTTAAAGATATTAAATGTGAGAAACTTTACATAAGTAAACACACATCAAGAAAAATAGATGGAATAGTTGTGAATGAATTAGAAGTAGAAGATGGAATCGAATTTACATTTAAAGAAATTCCATCACCTCATTCACAAGGCTCATGCATACTAACCATAAATAATGAAATAACTTTGCTAGGTGATGCAGTATATATGATGAAAGATATGTACAATGTAACTAAATTAAAAGACTTAATTGATACATTAAGAAATCTTGATACTCAATATTTCATTATGTCTCATAAATCAGAAAGGCTTTTAAAGAAAGCTGTTATCATCGCATTCTTAGAAAGAATATATTCAAAAAGGGAGCCAGGCAGTCCATTTATCAAAATGTCAGACAATGCCTTCTTTAAATAATTATGTTAGAACTTAGACCACATCATTTATTTTGTATTAAGAAATATATTGGAAAAGGCTATAGTGAAGCCTTTTGTTTAAACATGGCGAGAATCATCGAAGCTTTAAATAAAGAAGACTTTGTCTTAGTTAATCATAAAGACGATGTCTGTAAAGCTTGTCCAAACTTGGTATTAGGAAAATGTATCACATCACGAAAGGTTAATAAATTTGATAAAAATGCGATGGAAGCATTAGATATCAAAGTAGGGGAAACCTATAACGTTAAAGAACTTGATGACAAAGTTTCTGCAATTGTTAAAGATGATGAAAAATTCGAAAGCATTTGTCCAAACTGTCAATGGAGTGACATTTGTCATAAAAAATAATGGAAAGTGGTGAAATATCCACTTTTCTTATTTACTAAATAAAAACAATCTCTAAAATATAGTTTATGTTCAAAAGATTTGTTGCTTACTATAAACCACACAAAAAGATATTTGTATTAGATATGCTTGCGTCTTTTTTAGTGGCAATTATTGGCATGGGATATCCAATCATTACAAGAACAATGCTTAACACCTGGATCCCAGAAAAGAATCTCAAGTTTATTATCATTGGTTCAAGTATTTTGCTTGCTGTCTATCTTGTGAGAGCGTTACTTCGTTACTTCATCCAATATTATGGTCACGTGATGGGTGTTCACATGCAAGCTGAGATGAGAAGTGATTTATTTAATAAACTCCAAAAACTTCCATATTCATATTATGATAACCATGAGACCGGCACTATCCTTTCAACAATGACTAATGATTTATTTGAGGTTAGTGAGCTTGCTCACCATGGACCAGAAAACATGCTTATTGCTGGTTTCACCATTGTTGGTGCGCTTGTCTATTTAATGCTTATTAACTGGATCTTAGGATTAATCCTTGTAGGTGTTGTCCCATTACTTTTCTTAATTACTTGGCATTACCGTAAGCAATTTAGAAAATCAATGAGAGAAACAAGAAGACTCACCGCTAAAATCAACACTAGAATGGAAAGTAGTGTTACAGGTGTTAGAGTCACTAAAGCATTCACAAACGAAAACTTAGAAAAAGCTAAATTTGAAAACTGCAATAATGAATACGTAGATGTCCGTACCCAAATATTTGGATACATGGGAAGATTCTTCTCAGTATCTCAATTTGTTACTGACTTCTTTAACGTAGTAGTTCTTATTTGTGGTGGACTCTTTATTTACTATGGAGTTAAACAATTTGATATCTCAGCGTACTCAGTATTTGTTATCTCAGTATCATTATTTATCTCTCCAATTAACCAACTCATCGCATTCATGGAACAACTTGAATCTGCTTCAGCAGGATTTGAAAGATTTATCCACGTTATGGACGAAGAAGAAGAGACTATTAAGAATGGTTCTAAAGAAATGTTAAGTATTGAAGGAAACATCGAATTTAAAGACGTTTCATTCTCTTACGATAAATCTAACGAAGGAGTCTTAAATAATGTCTCATTTAGCCTAGAAAAGGGTAAAACACTAGCGTTAGTAGGACCTTCTGGTGGTGGTAAAACCACAATATGTCACTTAATTCCAAGATTTTACTTTATTGAGCAAGGACAAATCCTTATTGATGGAGTGGACACAAGTGAATACACTCTTGAGTCATTAAGAAGAAATATTGGTATCGTTCAACAAGATGTCTTCCTTTTTGGCGGCACAATTAGAGAAAACATTATGTATGGAAATCCTAACGCAACTGAAGAAGAATTAATCGAAGCTGCTACAAAAGCAAACATTATGGAGTTTATCTCAGCTTTACCGGATGGATGGGATACTCAAATTGGTGAAAGAGGCGTTCGCTTATCAGGTGGACAAAAGCAAAGAATCTCAATCGCCAGAATCTTCCTTAAGAATCCACCTTTATTAATCCTTGATGAAGCTACTTCAGCGCTTGATAACGCAACTGAATTATTAATTCAAAATGCATTAACTGAACTCGCAAAGGGAAGAACATGCATCATTGTTGCCCACCGTTTATCAACTATTAAAAACGCTGATATCATCGCAGTTGTAGAAGAAGGTAAAATCCAAGAAATGGGAACTCACCAAGTTCTCCTTGATCAAAATGGAAAATATAAGGAACTTTACGATCTTCAATTTCGAGTTGATGACAATAAAGTTCATAGTCACGAACATTAATTTAGAGCCTCAAAACGAGGCTTTTCATTTACAAAAAGAACATTTTTGTTACTTTTAGTGAAATATTAATAAGTTTTTCAAATAAAAATGCAAAATACTATGTTAATAAAGTAAAGAGGTAAATATGTATTTAAGGGAATATATTCAAAAGTATAAAGATGAAAAACTAACCGCTGATACATTCGCACTTCCTGATGGTGCGCTTCTTTCAATGTTCACTTTAGCGGATATCCCAAATATTTGCCCTACGAATAAAGCTATTAAATTTAGGGACGCGATGAAGAAACAAGTCGAGCTTCATAAAATGAGAAGAATGGGTTTAATTCTTCCAACCGCGTTAACTAAAGCCCTTTATGAAGCAAGTCAAGTTAGACGTTATTATGGATTAAAGATTCATGATGTTTTCTATCTTGTTGATGAAAAAGAATGCACTCAATCAATTTTCCTTCAAATGGATATGATTGATAACACAACTGTAGTAGTGTTCTCTGGAACAGATGATACTTTAATTGGTTGGAGAGAAAACTTCGATATTGTTTATGGAAAACGTGTTCCATGTCTAAAACACGCGGTAGAGTACGCGAATAAGTTAAGAACCGATAGAAAATATATCTTTGTTGGCCACTCTAAAGGTGGAATGGAAGTTTTATATGCTGGACTTATGTGTAAACCAGAGGTTCAAAAATGTATTATTTCAATTAATGACTATGATGGAACTGGTTATCCATTAGAAGTCTTAAATGAAATGAAGGATTCTCTTGCTTTATCTAAAGCTACTTTAGTAGTGCCTAATGAAGGAACAGTTGGAAGATTTTTCTATCACCCAATTAATCCAAAGATTGTTTATTCAAATGAATTAGGATTATTACAACACAATCCATTAACCTGGAGAATTAAAGGAAAAGACTTTGATTTCGTTGATTCTTTCACAATGAACAGTGAATCATTCTCAGTTATGATTACCTCAACTCCAGATAAATTCACTAAAGAGGAATTGGAAAGTTTTGAAAAAGCATTATTTGAAGATACATTAGGAGTTGGTGGGACAACAAAATTAATTGAAATCCCAAGTAAGATATTTGATATTCAAAAAGCTTTCATGGGTTTATCTTTACAAAACAAGAGACTATATCTTAAGTTTATGAAACACCTTATCGAAGGAAGACTTATTACTAGAGATATGCTTTTAACTACCGCGAAGGTTAAATGGAATCCATTTAGCAAAAACAAGTAAGACTGGAGAAATCCAGTTTTTATTTTAATTTAGTAAAGACTCAAATATAATCTTATGTAGCAAGAAAGTACTTTAAGTATAAGTTTATGAGCGTACCAAAATTAGTATTAGAATCTTGGAATAGAGTTAACAAAAGAATCGATGAGTTTTGTAATAATTCTCGTGATGATGCTTTTGTTTGCCTTTTTATTACGGATGTTCACGCATCTAGCGATAGAACAAATATAGAAGAAGTTACAAACTTAAAAGAATTACTTAAATTAAACAAAGTTGATTTCCTTATTAATGGTGGCGATATTAGTGTTGGTCTTGAAGGTAATAAAGAACTCGCATTAGAAACTGTAAACGCTTATAAAGATGCGATGAATTTTGATATTCCACATATTTACATTAAAGGTAACCACGATAGAAATAGTGAATTAATGAGCAATAAACAATTCATTAGTGCGATTAATGAAAGTGTAACTCCTTATCTAAACGATAATTTTAAAATCATTTATGATGAAGTTTATGGTGGTGGATATGGTTATTATGTAGACACTAAAACATCAACAAAGATAATTTTCTTAAACACATCAGAATGCGAAAACAGCGCATATGAAATGTCTGATAATCAATTAAATTTTGTAATTAACACTCTTACATCAGCAAAAGAGAAAAATATCATTTTAGTTTCACATAAACTCCCTGATGAAGAATCAGATTGGATTGGTGATACAAATAATTTTAGAGGATTAAAGATTCTTGAATTAATTGAACGCGATTTTATGAATAAAAAAAGCGGTAGTTACGAAAACCTTAGTTGGGATTTCACTAACGCAAAATCAACAATTGTTTTAGCGTTAGCAGGGGATGCTCACTTTAATAATTCAACAGTTAAAAACGGATTTGTTGCCGCGTGTAGACAAGGCTATGGAGGAATTGATCCTATAAGTATGCCTAAGGGTTCAACACGTGATGAATTTGAATTCAGAAAACAAACATGCTTTGATATCCTTGTTATAAACAAGAATAACCAAATTAGATTATTTCGCGTAGGTGCTGGGGAAGAAAAACGCGATATAGAAATTAATTATGTCCAACATTCAAATTAAAGATCTTTCAGTCACCTATCTTTTAAGAAAGAAAAATACTTGTGTAGCGTTAGAATCTCTTAATGCTGATTTTTATGATGGAAAGATTAATGTTATCTTAGGTCCATCAGGATGTGGAAAAACCACTTTACTACGTGCGATTGCTCAACAATTTGCCTATGATGGCGAAATTCTCTTTGACGGAGTGAATGTATCCACAATCAAGAATAAAAACAGAAACATTTCCTATGTTGACCAAAACTTATTTTTATTTGGCAATATGATTGTTTATGACCTTTTAGCGTTCCCTTTAAAACAGCAAAGAATAAAAGCAGATGAAATTGATAGAAGAGTTAAAGAAATGGTGGAGATTCTTGATATCAAGGAATTAATCACGAGAAAACCTAAACAACTTTCAATTGGTCAACGTCAAAAAGTTTCCTTAGGGAAAGCTTTAATTAAAAATCCATCCGTGTGTCTTTTAGATGAACCATTTTCTAATTTAGATCCAGAATCAAAAGAAATTGCATCAACATATTTAAAGAAAGTATGTAATGAACTACACACGACTGTTTTATTTGTTACTCATAGTTATGAAGAGGCTATTACATTAGGTGATTACATCTATTATTTAGATGATAGTAAGATTAAGTTCTGTTTAACTCCTGATGAACTCGCTAAATCAGAATATCTAGAAGAATTAAGAAATATTAAATAATATGAAGAAAGATACATTGAGTTTACCAGTAACTAGAAAGGCTTTGTTCTTAGATGTTATCAAGAACCGTTTTGGTTTACTTTTTAAAACTGGTTTATTGTTAACCTTATTCTTTCTTCCAATCATTATCGTGTCATTAATCTTTGATCAAATGGTCGCAAATATATACGCGAACAACACATATGTTGTTGATGGCCTTTTAAATGAGGCTTCTACCATACAGGATGCGCTCGCGGACAAGGTGTACGTGATACAACTCAAGACTGTATTTCTGAATCACTTCATAGCCCTGAGAACGCAATTCTTAGAATCAAAGATGTTATGCTTGAACAATTCAAAGAAGGTAAATCAACTCACACTTTCTTCCATATTGAAAAACAACCATCAGTTGTTAATGATAGAAGTGATGACCATCTCTGGATGATCTTTTCACTTTATTCAATTATCATGGAAACAGGTGATGCATCATTTTTAAATGATGTTGTTCCATATTATGATGGTGGTGAAGGCACAATGCTTGAACATATTAAAGCATCTATTGAATTCACTAAAAATCATATGGGACCACATAACATCCCATTAATGCTTCATAGTGATTGGAATGACTGCTTAAACACTATTTGCCGTAAAGGAAAAGGTGAATCGGTCATGGTTGCTGAACAATACGTAATGGCGTGTAATATGGTCGCGGAAATTGTTGAAATGCTTGGTGAAGACGGAAGCTATTATAGAGAACTTGCTGAATCACAAAAGAAAGTATTAAACGATGATATGTTTGATAACGATCACTATGTCCGTGCATTTACTGATTCGGGCGTTCGTATTGGCGATAGTAAAGAAAGATGCGGACGTATCTGGATTAACTCTAATGCTTGGGCAGTTATGTCAGGCGTTGCTGATGAAACACGTGGTAACCTTGCAATGGAACAAGTACTTAAATACTGTAATACCGGTTTTGGACTTGCTGTTCAATATCCTGCTTTAGTAAGAGATTATCCAACAAGAGAAGAAGAAATCTCATTTGCTACTCCAGGAATTGGTGAGAATGGTGGAGTATTCTGCCATGCGAATACTTGGTCAATCATTGCGTTAGCAATGCTTAATAGAGCAGATGATGCTTATCAAGTATATAATGATTTACTTCTTGACCATATTATTGATAAGGTTGGTGTTGATGGATATTGCGCTGAACCATATGTATATTCATCAAATGTAAGAGCGCCTTATGTTGATAGAGGTGGTGAAGCTGCTGTTAGCTGGCTCACTGGTACAGGTAACTGGATGAACGTCGCACTTCAACAATATATCTTTGGTATCAAACCAGTAAGTAATGGACTTTCAATTAATCCAAAACTTCCTAGCCATATTAAAGAAGCAGAAATCCAACGTATATATAGAGGAACAACTTACCATATCAGTGTTAAAAATAATGGTCACACAAAGAAGGTTCCAACATTATATGTTGATGGCAAAAAGCTTGATTCGCACATTGTTACATCAAAAGAAAAAGAAGTTAACATTCTTTGCATCTGTGAATAATAGATAACAAAAAAGAGACCTCGCAGGGTCTCTTTTAATATGTTTGCAATTTACGCAACTGTAATTTTTGAATAACCGTTAGAACTTACAAAAGTAAATTTAATATAGTGCTTTCCAGTTTTGCTAGGAGTAAATGTTCCTTTGTAACCATTAAACACATCGTTACCATCAGCGTCAACAATATAGTAAGGGATTGGAGTGCCACCATAAGAAACTACGTATTCAGTATTAGCCGTAAGATTTACATATCCAACTACTACTTGTCCACCAGTGAAACTACCCATTGAACGAACATCTGTATTTAATAAAAATTCAATATAGTCATTTTGTCCACATCCATCAGTTGTACAGTGACCTTCAAATGGACCTGTATGTTCATGGCTTTTCTCACTAATTTTTGAATATCCATTAGAAGCGACAAAAGTAAACTTGATATAGTGTTTTTCAGTTTTACTAGCAGTAAATGTTCCATTGTAACCGTTAAACACATCGTTACCATCAGCATCAACAATATAGTAAGGAATTGGAGTGCCACCATAAGAAACTACGTATTCAGTGTTAGCCGTAAGATTTACATATCCAACTACTACTTGACCACCTGTAAAACTACCCATTGAACGAACATCAGTATCAAGTGAGAAATTAATGTAATCGTTTAACTCGCAACCATCGACAGTACAATGCCCACCAAAAGGTCCAGTGTGAAGATGGTCTTGTTCATCAATTCTTGCGTATCCATTAGAAGCGACAAAAGTAAATTCAATATAGTATGTTTCGGTTGCACCAACTGTGAATGAACCATTGTAACCTGTAAATACTTCAGTACCTTCTTTGTCTACTACCTTATATGTGATTGGTGAACCGCCATAATTTAATACATAAGCTTTATCAGCGTTAAGTTCAACATAGGCATGTACTCTTTGTCCACCAGAGAAACTACCCATTGAGCGAACATCAGTATTTAATAAAAATTCAATATAATCATTTAATTCGCAACCTTCAACAGTGCAGTGTCCACCAAATGGTCCTGTGTGAAGGTGATCTTGTTCATCGATTCTTGCATATCCATTAGAAGCAACAAAAGTAAATTCAATATAGTATGTTTCGGTTGCATCAACTGTGAATGAACCATTATAACCTGTGAAAACTTCAGTGCCTTCTTTATTCACAACCTTATAAGTGATTGGTGAACCACCATAATTTACTACGTAAACTTTATCAGCGCTAAGATCAACATAAGCGTGTACCTTTTGACCGCCTGTGAAACTACCCATCGAACGAACATCTGTATTTAATAAGAACTCGATGTAATCATTTTGTTCACAACCTTCAGTTGTGCAGTGCCCTTCAAATGGTCCAGTGTGAACATGAACTTCTCCTGAATCAGTTGATGTATCAGTATTTGTATCAGTTGATGTATCTGTTCCTGTATTTGTATCAGTAGATGTACCGGTATCAGAAGATGTTCCTGTATTTGTGTCAGTTGATGTAGGGGTGGTGTCAGTGTTGTAGTGAGAACCACTGTTTTTATTACCACATGCGCAAAGCATTGATGCACTTAAGATGAGGGTTGATAAACATAATAGTGTTTTTTTCATAATTAATTCCCTTTTATCTTTGAACTCTTCCTGAACCATCACCGTTCATTAAGGTTTCAACTTCCTTAATTGTTACTTGATTAAAGTCTCCAGGAATAGTGTGTTTTAAGGCTGATGCTGCAACAGCGAATTCAAGAGCCTTCTTTTGATCCTTATATGTGAGTAAACCGTGAATTAAACCACCTGAGAAGCTATCGCCTCCACCGACACGGTCAACGATTGGTTGAATGTCGTAGTGGCGTGATTCATAGAATTCTTCACCATTATAGATGAGTGCCTTCCAACCATTATGAGAAGCTGAATAAGATTCTCTAAGAGTTGAAACAACATATTTGAAACCAAAGGTTTCTTTCATTTCTTTGAAGATTTGGAAGTATCCAGAAGCATTAGTTTCACCTTTTTCAACATTTGCTGTTGGTTTAAACCCTAAGCATAATGCAGCGTCTTCTTCATTACCGATACAAACATTAACATACTTCATAAGTGGTCTCATAATTGAGATAGCCTTTTCTGAAGTCCAGAGTTTCTTACGGAAGTTAAGGTCACAAGAAACTGTAACATTGTGACGTTTAGCAGCTTCACATGCTAATTTTGTAAGTTCAGCAGCCTTATCTGAGATTGCTGGTGTGATTCCAGAGAAGTGGAACCAATCAACACCTTCAAAAATAGCGTCTAAATCAAATTCACAAGCACATGCTTCAGCGATTGAAGAACCCGCTCTATCATAGATAACCTTTGATGGCCTTACACTTGATCCTGATTCAAGATAGTAAATACCAAGTCTATTACCGCCTCTTAATACGTATTTAGTGTTAACACCAAATCTACGTAAAGCATTAACAGCGGAATCGCCAATATCGTTTTCAGGAACTTTACTTACAAAGTAAGCATCATGTCCATAGTTAGATAAAGAAACAGCAACATTAGCTTCTCCGCCACCATAGCAAACATCAAATGATTCACTTTGAACAAATCTTGAATGTCCTGGTGTAGATAAGCGGAGCATGATTTCTCCAAGAGTTACAACTTTTGCCATATTAATTATTCTCCTTTAACGATCTTTCTTGCTTCTAAACATGTTTTAACGATTTCTTCGTGAGTGCCTTTAAGTAACCAAGAACCTCCACATGCAATAATCTTATCGCAAGTGATAAATTCTTTAAGGTTAGAGTTATCAACTCCACCTGTAGGCATAAACTTAACTTGTGGGAATGCAGCACCTAAAGCCTTAATAGCCTTAAGTCCTCCAAAGACACCAGCAGGGAAGAACTTAACTACCTTAATACCTAAATCTAAAGCATGCATAATTTCTGTAGGTGTAACAACACCTGGAAGATATGGAATATTGTTTTTAACACATACTTCATAAACTCCATCAGAGAATCCTGGTGAAACAATGAATTTAGCACCTGCTTTAATAGCAGCTTCACATTGTTCTTTATTAATAACTGTGCCAGCCCCAACTAAGACATCGCTATATTTTTTAGCAGCGATCTTAATTGCTTCTTCAGCGCAGTCTGTTCTAAAACAGATTTCGGCAATCTTAACATCACCTTCAATTAAAGCTGTCATAACGTTATCAACTTCATCAGTTGACTTAAAGACAACTACTGGAACGAGTCCAATTTCTTTTACAACATTTAATACTTCCATGTTTTTTACCTACCTACCTTTCAATATTATAGTCATTTAATTTTGTTTGTTTAGTTATTATTAATAATTTTTGTATATGCGCGATAAAAAGTTGAATATTCATCAAATCCAAACATTTCTGCAACCTTAGTTTTACTAACACCTTGTAATATTAATTGATGCGCGGCAATTATCTTTTTTGTCTTAATGTAATGAATAACAGGTGTTTTCATTTGTTTCTTAAACTCACTAGAGATATATGATTTTGAGAAGTTGAATTGGTTACTTAATGTATCAAGAGTAATTTTAGATTGGATATTATCGTCAATGTATGAGATCAAGTTTGATATAAATTCATTATGTTCAATCTTTTCTTGAACAGGATTATGTAAAACTTTAATAATCATTTGAGCAAATTCAGAAAGAAACATAGTTTCAAGTTCATCACTTTCATATTCTTGATAATAGTTATCTAGATTTTGAAAGTGGTGAGAGAACACTCCGGTATTTGTAAAGAAATAAGAATCTTTTGATAAACTTTCTTTTAAGTGTGGTGGAAGAATATCAATATTGGTTTTTAAAACATAACGTTCATAAGTGACATCTTTGTTAATAGTAGCAAAGTGATATTTACCAGCAGGGATTAAAACAATATCCCCTTTTTGTAACTTATGAGTTTCTGATTCAACAGTGTATTCAACATCACCTTTTACAAAGTAAAGAACCTCGCAAAAGATATGCATATGCTTTTCATATTCTTCACTTGGTTCAGAGGCAATATCTATCTTATGAGAGAAATCGATACGATCAGTTTTAAATCTAAACATAATATAATTATGCATCAAAAAGTAAAAAGTGCAATATAACACGAAAAAAATTGCAATTCTTATTTTATTGAGATGAAATATAATTAAAACAACAAATAACAAAGGAGTTTCCTATGAAATTAACTTTTAGATGGTATGGGGAAAAAGATTGTATCCCTCTAAACTACATTAAACAAATTCCAAATATGAGTGGTGTTGTAACCGCTGTTTACGACGTCCCAGTTGGTGAAGCTTGGCCAGAAGCTTCTGTTAAAAGATTAAAAGAATTATGTGATGAAGCTGGCCTTGAAATGGAAGTTATTGAATCAGTTCCAGTTCACGAAGATATTAAGCTTGGTAAACCAACTAGAGATAAATATATTGAAAACTACAAAAAGAATATTCTTTTATTAGGTAAATATGGAGTTAAATGTATTTGTTATAACTTCATGCCAGTCTTTGACTGGTTTAGAACAAACCTTTACTATAAGCACGAAAATGGTGCGACATCACTTTCTTATAGTGAAGCAGACTTCAATAAACTTGATAAGCATAACTTAAGACTTCCAGGATGGGATGAAAGTTATACTCCAGAAGAACTCAATGGTCTTCTTAAAGAATATGAAGGAATGAGTCACGAACAATTATTCGATAACCTCGTATACTTCTTAAACGCTATTATGCCAGCATGTGATGAAGCAGGCATCAATATGGCAATTCACCCAGATGATCCACCATGGGATATCTTTGATTTACCACGTATCGTTGGAAAAGAAGAAGACTACGATAGAATGTTTGAAGCTGTTCCAAATATGCATAATGGTATTACATTCTGTACAGGTAGCTTAGGTGCTGGTAGATTTAACGATTTACCTAAGATGGCTGCTAAGTACGCAAAGCGTACATATTTCGCTCACCTTAGACAATTAAAGTTTGTTAACGATACAGACTTCTATGAAAACGGTCACCAAACAAGCTGTGGTAATGTTGATGTCTATGCTATTACAAAAGCATTAATTGAAAATGGCTTTGAAGGATATCTTAGACCAGACCATGGTAGAAATATTTGGGGCGAAGATGCTAAACCTGGATATGGCTTATTTGATAGAGCTTTAGGTGCAGCATACTTAAACGGATTATTCGAAGCAATCGAAAAGGAGAAAAAATAATTATGAACTTACCATTACAAGTTAAAGATTTAAAAGATAAAGTTGTTGTTATTACAGGTGCTGGTGGTGTTATCTGCTCTTGCTTAGCAAAAGCATGTGCATCAGCAGGTGCTAAGGTTGCATTACTTGACTTAAACAAAGATGCTGCTCAAAAATGGGCAGATGAAATTGTTAGCGATGGTGGTGTTGCTAAAGCTTATGAAGCTAACGTTCTTAACAAAGAAAGCTTAAAAACATGTCACGAACTCGTTGCAAAAGATTTCGGTAAGACCGATATCCTTGTTAATGGTGCAGGTGGTAACAATCCAAAAGCATCAACAACAAAAGAATATTTTGAACTTGGTGATGATCTTGATGAAGAAACAAAGTCATTCTTTGATTTAGATGAATCAGGTGTTTCATTCGTCTTTAACCTTAACTTCCTTGGAACTTTACTTCCAACACAAGAATTCGCTAAAGACATGGTTGGTAGAAAAGGATGCAATGTTCTTAATATTTCTTCAATGAACGCATTTACTCCATTAACAAAGATTCCAGCATATTCTGGTGCTAAGGCAGCTATTTCAAATTTCACTCAATGGTTAGCTGTTCACTTCTCAAAAGTTGGTATCAGAGTTAACGCTATCGCACCAGGATTCTTCTCAACTGCGCAAAACAAAGCATTATTATGGAATCCTGATGGAACTCCAACCGCAAGAACAGGTAAAATTATTGCTGCTACACCAATGGGAAGATTCGGTGAAGTTGATGAATTAGTTGGTGCTACTTTATTCTTGCTCTCAGATGAAGCAGCCGGATTCATTACAGGTGTTGTTCTCCCAATTGATGGTGGTTTCTCATCTTACTCAGGAGTTTAATAAGTATTTAATATTTATATTAAAAAGTCTCGAAAAAATTGGGACTTTTTTTGACGAAAAATTGCTAATAAAAAAATATAAAAAATAATTATTGTATTTTCAAAAAATGGGTCTAAAATCTATTCATCATTTATTAGTAGAGGTAAGGCTTATGGATGATAAAAAAGTAATCATTGAACTTTCACATATTTCGAAGAGTTACGAAGACGCGAAAGCCGTTGTTGACGACTTATCTTTACAGATTTACGAGAACGAATTTCTCACTCTTTTAGGTCCATCAGGATGTGGTAAAACAACTACACTCCGTATGATTGGTGGTTTTGAGTCTCCAGATGAAGGTGACATCATTTTAAATAATAAAATTATTAATAATATACCTGCATACGCTCGTCCTATTAATACAGTCTTCCAAAGATATGCTTTATTCCCTCATTTAAACGTTCTTGAAAACGTTGTTTTCGGTTTAAAGAATTCTAGCTATGATAGACTCCTTCTTTTATATGGTGAAGAAAACCTTAAAAATGAAGCATTAAATACAAGAAAAATTCCTAGCCAAAAAGATCCTACAAAGCGTGAAATCAAAAAGTTAATTAAGAAACATATTTATGAAGACGCTGAAAGAGCGTTAGAACTTGTTAACTTAAAAGGATACGAATCGCGTAAGATTAACCAACTTTCAGGTGGTCAAATGCAACGTGTCGGTATTGCTCGTGCAATTATCAATAAACCTAAAATCCTTTTACTTGACGAACCTTTAAGCGCGCTTGATCTTAAACTTAGACAAAACATGCATTACGAATTAAAAGAAATGCAACGTAAATTAGGTATTACCTTTATCTTTGTTACCCATGACCAAGAAGAAGCTATGACAATGTCAGATAGAATTTGTGTTATGAATGATGGAATTATCCAACAACTTGGCACACCTAAAGAAATTTATAATGAACCAAAGAATAGATTTGTCGCTAACTTTATTGGTGAAACCAATATGTTTGTTGGTAAATATATCAGAAAAGATGTCATCGGTTTTGAAGGTGTTAACATTAAATGTGTTAACTATACATTTAGAAACGGTGAAGATATCGATATTTGTATCCGCCCAGAAGACTGGGATATCGTACCTTTAAGCAAAGCTCAATTTAGAGTAAAAGTCACATCTTGTATCTTTAAAGGTACATTCTATGAAATCTGTACTGATTTAAATGGTAAAGAAATTGTTATCCATGCTTATGTAGAACAAAAAGTAGGGGACACAATTGGATTACACGTTGACCCATATGAAATCTCTTTAATGAAGATTTACGACAATGAATAAGTATTTTAAGAAGTTATCTCTTCCTTATTTAGTTTGGCTTATTGTCCTTGCCATCGTACCAATGCTTATTATGTTGGTGCTTATTTTCCTTGATGGTGAAGGTGTAGATTTTGCTAGTTCTAGTCTTTCATTAATCTCATTTAAACAATTAACTTATTCAAGTGTTCTTTTAGCGATTCTAAACTCATTACTATACGCAAGTATTACAACTGTTATCAGTGCCTTTATTGGCTATGTAGTCGCATACATGATTTTTAGAAGTCATTTAAAGAACAGATTTTTAGTTTTAACTTTGTTAATTCTTCCAATGTGGTCAAATATCTTATTAAGAATTAACGCTTTAAAATCAATTATGGAACCACATAATATCATTACAAGTTTTATGGGTTATATTGGCATTAATGTTACTGGTGTTCAATTAAGCGGCACTCCACTAGCAATCATCCTTGGTTTAGTGTCAACATATTGTCCATTTATGATTCTTACAATCTATACTGCTTTAGAAAAAATTGAATACTCTTTAGAAGAAGCAAGTTTAGATTTAGGCTTAACAGAATTTAAAACATTCTGGAAAGTTGTTTTCCCATTATCTTTTAAAGGTATTGTTACAGGTTCAATCATGGTTTTCCTTCCATGTATGTCTGGGTTTGCTATTCCAGAAATCCTTGGACAAGGAAAAGTAGTGCTTATTGGTAACGTTATCGACCAATTATATAGCAATATGGATTATAACGCTGGTTCGCTTCTAGCGATCCTAGTTTTAATTGTTATTATGGCAAGCATTGTTATCGCAACAAAGCTTGATAAAGATGGAGACTTATTAGTGTAGTATGGAATACGAAGTTGCAAAGATTGAAGATTTCGGCTACAAAGAACATAAAGTAGCCAAAACAATTTGGAAGATTATGAAGTATGTAATCGCTATTTCAACGATCGCACTTTTATATCTTTCAATCTTTATCATTCTTCTTCAATCAGTTAATAAATCTGTTAACCCTAATGAATTTACCGGATTTACCTTTAATTGGTATTTAAATATCGCTGCTAAACGTTCATTATGGAACGCTATTAAAAATACATTCCTTGTTTCAATTGCAGCAACACTTATTTCAGTTGTGCTTGGAACATTTATTGCAGTAGGTATTTATTCATTATCTAAAAAGCATCAAAAGGTTATGATGCTATTAAATAACATTCCATTATTAAATGCTGATATTGTTACAGGTGTTGGCTTAATGCTTGTCTTTAGCTTTGTTGTTAAACTCTTCCCATATATCTTTGGTTTACCAACATTAATCATCGCTCATGTATTCTTTACATTCCCATATGTTATCTTAAGTGTTCTTCCTAAACTTAAAGAACTTGATCCAAATATGTTTGAAGCAAGTCTTGATTTAGGTGTTAAACCATTTAAGTCATTATTAAAAGTTATCATTCCGTCAATTGTTGGTGGTATCTTCTCAGGAATGGTTTTAGCGTTCACTATGTCATTTGATGACTTTGTCATTTCTTATTACACAACTGGTAATGGATTTGATACATTCTCAATCTGGGTATATAGCTCAATTGGAAGAAAGTCCCTTTCTCCAAGCGCATATGCTTTCTCAACTATTGTTACTTTAGTAAGCGCACTAGCAGTGATTGCACTTAACTTCATTAAACCAAGAGGTAAAAAACATGCAAAGAAGTAGATTTGTGTCTTTATTAACTTTACCTGTTCTTTGTTCAACTCTTGCCGGATGTGGAAGTAGAAGACAACTTCTTTTACTTAACTGGGGTGAATACATTAATGATGAAGTTGTTGCAAATTTTGAAAAAGAATATAACTGTGAAGTAGTAGTGTCTATCGCTGATTCAAATGAACTTTTCTATTCAAAGGTTAAAAGTGGCACAACTGTATATGATTTAGTCGTTCCATCTGATTACATGGTTAAGAAGATGAAAGAAGCTAACTTAATTCAAAAAATAGATACATCAAGACTATCTAACTATGATGAAAATAACTTCCTTCCAGGTGTTTTAGGTATTGAAACTGAGTTCATTAATAACTATGGCTTTGAAGATATTAAAGAATATTTAATTCCATATTTCTGGGGCACATTTGGATTAATGTATAACAACAATAAAGTCGGATTAAAGGAAGCTTTAGAAAAAGATGGCTGGGATGCCTATTTTGATAAATCAAAACTTCCTAGTGGCACTCGCACAGGAATGTATAACGTTCCAAGAAATAGCTACGCGGCATGTTTATTTAAAGAAAACTTCTCACCAAATCTTGAAGGTGATGAATACTTAAAAATTGTTGAAAAAGACTTAAGCAACGCTCACTTTGATCAATGGGGAACTGATGATTTAAAGAAACAGGTTCAAAAAGGTGACCTTGATGTTGCCTATATGTATACTGGTGATTTCTTAGATATGTTTTATCAAGATATCGAAGATGGTGTTAAAAAAGAAGATATTACATATGATGTATATATCCCAAAAAACACCATTGCATTTATGGATAACTTTGTTTTAACAAAGAATGCTCGTCACGTTGATTTAGCTTATGACTTTATGAACTATTTCCTCGATACTGATAATGCTTATGAAAATGCTTCAGTAGTCGGATACTGTACACCTTTAAAATCAACATATGAAAAGATTCTTAGTGATGGTGACGCTCGTTCATACGCGATGGAAAAATATTATCCAATCATTGATGATGAGACTAAACCATATATAGGCACCCCATTAACAAACTTTGATAAAAACTATTTAACAAAGATTACCAATATTGTTAATGATGTTAAGACCAGAAGATAAAGAGCGATTGCTCTTTTCTTTTTGACAGCCTTCAATACTTGCCGCTATTTACCTCAAATATGTCTAGTA
>JAKSVY010000002.1 GCA_024413875.1 Bacilli bacterium | reverse complement strand
ATACCAAGTTCATTAAGTTTTTCTTCAACTCTTAATTCATGGCCATGCGCTGTTAATACAACAGTATAACCTGATGGGATATCATTAATTAAGTCATAAATATTTTTATCTTTACTATAAATAGTAATAATATTTTCTTTTTCTAATTCTTTGATAGCATCATTATTATGAACAAGCATTCCTAAAACAGCAACTTTCTCTCCTGTTTTTGCAAGATCGATAGCCTTTTTCATAGCGAGTTCAACACCGGCGCAGAAACCGATTGGTTCACAAATTTTTACTAACATAGTACTTATGTTAGCACAACAAAGCACTTTAGTGTATAATTTAACAAGGTAAAAATTATGTCATTCAAAGCAATTAACTTAACAGATACAATGGTCAAATCATTAAATAGACAAAAAATGTTTGAACCAAGCCCAGTCCAATTAAATGTTATCCCTAAGATTCTTAGAGGAGAAAACGTTGTTGTTCAATCTGAAACTGGTAGTGGTAAAACTCATTGCTATTTAATTCCTATCATTCAAGGTATCGATACTTCAATTCAAAAAACACAAGCTATCATTGTTACTCCAACAAGAGAGTTAGCTAAGCAAATTTTCGAATTTGCTTCTTCATTTAATGAAGAATATCCTGATGTTAAAATCAAATTATTAAAAAGTGGTGAAGAGATTGATAAATCTCTTCAAGGCTTAAGTGTCGCTCCACACATTATTATTGGTACACCAGGAAGACTTAAAGATGTTTTAGCAGTTAAAATGGCGCTTCTTCTTGATGCAGTCCATCAAGTTGTTTTTGATGAAGCTGATATGCTCCTAAAAGAAGGATACTTTGATGATATCGATGCATTTACAGAATTATTAAATGCACCTCAATACATGGTATTCTCAGCAACACTTGAAAACAATTTAAGATACAAATTAGAAAAGTATGTTGGCAATGATATCCGTGTCATTATGGAAGATGTTATGACATCTCATAATGTAAAACATTATCTTGTAGATATTAAGCACCAAAATTACTTATTCTGCATTAGAGATTTTATTGAAGTTAAACAACCATATTTACTTCTTATTTTTGCTTCAACAAAACAAAAAGTTAATGAAGTATATTCTTACTTATCACAACAACATTATAAGGTTGGCATTTTGACTGGTGATCTTTCTTCAAGAGAACGTAAAAATGTTATGAAACGTCTATTAAACGACAACATTTATATTCTTGTTGCAAGTGATATGGCTGCTCGTGGACTCGATATTCCTGATGTCAGCGATGTCTTAAACGTTGATTTACCAAATAACCTTGAATTCTATTATCATAGAGCGGGTCGTACAGGTAGATTTAATAAGCAAGGAAATTGCTATACATTCTATAACAATGATTCTACAAAAAGACCTCTTGAATTAATCTCTCAAGGACAAACTTTTGAATATCTCGTTCTTAAGAACGGAGAATTCTCAACTGGTAAAGGAATTGAAAAGAAAGTTCTTACCAAAAAGAAAGAGGATCCTGAATTAACTAAAGAAATCGCTATCGCACGTCAAAGAGTTAAATCTAAAAAGGTTGAACCTTGCTATAAGAAGAAACAAAAATGGGAAGAAGAACGTGTTAGAAAATATCATAGACGTAAAATGATTCGCCAAGATATTAGAAGACAACGTGTTGAAAGATACAAAAAGGAAGCTGCTAAATATGGAGAATAAGTTTTATCTAGGCTCACATGTTTCAATGTCATCTCCAGAATTTTATCTTGGCAGTGTAAAGTCTGCTCTTGAGTATGGAGAAAACACCTTTATGTTTTATACAGGTGCTCCTCAAAATTCATTTAGACTTCCTTTGGAAAGATTAAGAATAGAAGAAGGCAGAGCATTACTTAAAGAAAATGGAATTGATGAATCAAAAATTATTGTTCACGCTCCATATTTAATTAATCTAGGTAGCAAAGCTAAACCTGATACATATGATTTGGCAAAGAAGCTTGTTATCAATGAACTTCAAAGAACTTCAGCCTTTGGCTGCACTATGCTTGTTCTTCACCCAGGAAACCATCTAGGTGTAGGAACCGAAGAAGGCTTAAACAATATTGTTGAAGGCTTAAACTACATCTTTGAAAATGATGGAACAACAGTAAAGATTGCCCTTGAAACAATGGCTGGTAAAGGAACTGAACTTGGTACAAGTTTCGAAGATCTTAATTACATTATAAAAAATTGCAAATATCCAGAACGCTTAGGTGTATGTTTAGATACATGCCACATCAATGATGCTGGATATGATGTTAACGATGTAGATGCTATTATCAATAAGTTTGATGAAGTTATTGGACTTGATAGATTGTTATGCATGCACATAAATGACTCAAAAAACGTTATTGGAGCGCATAAAGACCGTCATGATAACTTAGGATACGGAACAATTGGTTTTGAAACTCTAAACGCCTATGTTCATCATCCAAAATTGGTAAATATTCCAAAATGTCTTGAAACTCCTTATGTTGGAGAAAAAGCACCATATAAGAAAGAAGTTGCAATGCTTCGTGAAGGCAAGTTTGAAGATAATTGGAGAGAAAATTTATAATTAAAAAGGCTAGCCATAGGCTAGTCTTTCATTTTTAATAATTCTTTTGTTAATTCATCATAAACATCTTTATCTTTAATGTTACGAATAATTTCACCTTTTTTGAATAATACCCATTGTTCGTGGCCACCAGCAACACCGATATCAGCACGTTTTGCTTCACCTGGACCATTAACGATACATCCCATGATTGCAACTGTAGTGACAATATGATTTTCTTCAATGAATTTTAATATTTTGTTCGATAAAGGAATTAAATCAACTTGAGTTCTTCCACATGTTGGGCAAGATATTAATCTTGGTTGATTTTTTAAGATGCCTAAATCAGATAATAAACGAACGCACGATTTAACTTCTTCGACAGGATCATCACTTAAGGAAATACGAATTGTATCCCCAATTCCATTAATTAAGAGTGGTGAAAGTCCAGCAACTGAACGAATAACACCAACATCCTTTGGACCGGCTTCGGTGATTACTAAATGTAATCGGTATGAGAATGTTTTAGCTGCTAATGTGTAAGCTGCACCCGTTCCTAAAACATCACTGCCTTTTAAAGAGATAACTACGTTATAGAAGTCTAAATCTTCAAGAATTTTAACTGTTCTTTTAGCGGATTCAACAAGTTCATTAGCAATAACTTTATTATTGTTATTATTGATGTTTTTATCAATTGATCCAGAATTAACTCCGACACGAATAGCAACATTGTGAGCCTTACATGAATCAACAACAGCTTTAATCTTGTCATCTCCTCCAATATTTCCAGGATTGATACGAATAACATCCGCTCCTGATTCAATAGATTGAAGAGCTAAACGATAGTCAAAGTGAATATCTGCAACAAGTGGAATAGAGATTCTAGATTTGATTTCTTTAATCGCAATAGCATCTTCCATATCCAAAACAGATACTCTCATAATATCAGCACCTAAAGCAGCGCAGTCATTAATTTGCTTTGCAACTTCTTCAAATCTACTTGTTTTGATATTACACATAGATTGAATAAGGACTTTATCTTGACCACCAATCGAGATATTTCCAATTTTTATTTGTTTTGTATTTGTTCTTGTAATTACATTTTGCATGTTTTTATTATAAAACAAAAATAATATCTTGTAGATATCTTTTTAATTTGTTATTATTTCAAGCGTACAACCAAGGAGGAGACTCAATATGCGTGATAACATTATCTTAAAGTGTACTGAATGCGGTGAAGAAAACTACATCACAACAAAGAACAAAAAATTACATCCAGATAGACTCGAAACTAAGAAATATTGCTGGAAGTGCAATAAGAAGACAGTCCACAAGGAGAAGAAATAAGGGTTTATATAACCCTTTTCTTTTTGTTTCGCTATGTATATAGATATTTTACCTGAAAACGAAACAGCAAATGTATATGCATTCGGGAATGATAACAAGAATGTTGTTTTAGTTGATCCTGGAAGTAATAACAACAATCACTTAATCAAACATTTAACAAAATTAGGCTTAAATGTTGTAGCGATACTCATTACACATGGACATTATGACCATATTGGAGGCCTAAAAGATGTTAGAAAACAATTTCCTGACGCAAAATTATATATGTTTTGTTCGGAAGTTGACTTCTTAAGTGAACCAAGATTAAATCTTTCATCATTTATTAGCAGGGGTGATAAAGACTCGCTTATTGAATTAGATTATGATGATGTTATTTTATTAGGCGATAATGACATTGTTGAAGAAGCTAATCTTAAGATTAGAGTAATGCACACTCCATTCCATACAAGTGGTTCTGTCTGTTATTATATCGAAAGTGAAAATGTTTTATTTAGTGGTGACACCTTATTTGCCCGTTCTATCGGTCGAACAGACCTTCCTACGGGAAATGATAGACAAATCAACGCTTCGCTTTCTAAACTCGCTATTTTGAATGAAAAAACAGTAGTGTACCCAGGTCACGGACCTAAGACTACTATAGAAAATGAAAAGAAATATAACACATATTTGCGAAATTTATATTAAATATATATAATTATTTGACTTTAAAGGAGGAAAACTAATGAACGTTACAGAAATTAGACCAGGTAACTATTTCATCGATGAAGATCGTCTTTATCTTTGTATTGATATCTTATTAAATAAGACTGCAATGAGAAAGATGGTTGCTGCTATTAAGGCTAAAGATATGAGATCTGGATCAATTGTTCAAATCTCTCGTAACTCAGGTTATGACGTTGAAGCTGTTCACCTTGATAAGAAGAAAATGTCATATTTATATGACACAGGTGATATGCTCGTATTCATGGATCAAGTTACATATGACCAAATTGAAATTGCAAAATCAAGACTTGAATGGGAAATGAACTTCCTTATTGCAAATGCTGAAATTGAAGTTTTATCTTATGAAGGAGAAATCCTTGGTATCAACTTCCCAGTATCAATTGCTCTTCAAGTTACAGAATGCGAACCTGCAGTTCGTGGCGACACAGTTAACAAAGCTATGAAATACGCTACACTTGAAACAGGCTATCGCTTAAAAGTCCCTCTATTTATTGAAGATGGTGAAACCATCCTTGTTCGTACAGATACAGGATTATACGACGGACGCGCATAATAAGGAGAAAACACTATGTTATTTGATGTTACAATGCAAACAGGTGCTTTTGTAGGAATGCTTATCGCTGTTGTTTTAGCAGTAGCAATTGGAACATTCTTCTTAGCACGTTGGTTCTTCAAAAGAGAATTAGCAAAGAACCCACCAATCAACGAAAAGATGATTCGTGCTATGTTTAGATCAATGGGAAGACCTTGTAGTGAAGCCCAAATCAGACAAATCATGAAGAACGTAAATTCACAAAAATAAGTTGAAAGAAAAAATCTTGAAAAAATGGTATCAATCGGTACCATTTTTTTATGCTTGCAAAACAGATTTATTGTGCTTAAAATAAAGTCATCAAATTGATATAAAAAACGAACTCAAAATCGATATCAATAATGCGCGAATTAGAGTAGTGAATTAACACGTAAAATTAACTGGCAAAACAGATTAAAAAGTAATCATAATTAGATATATAAATTATCCATCCTGTTGCAGTGGAAGTGGCAGTGTGGATAATTTTTGTTAATTTTTCATTTTGTCAATAAAAAAATTAGATTTAATCGAAACTTTTTGCAGTCTCAAATCAAATCTAATTATTTTTCCACACGTTTTAAAACTACTAAAAAAATACTAAAACGATACTAATTACTTCATCCATTTGATCTTGGATTCGGTACCCGCAATGAGTCTTTTGATGTTAGGAATATGACGTAAAATAAGGAGGATTGCACCGATGGTTACAGCACTAGCAAATTCCCATCCAAAAATCATGTAATTTCCATTGCCCCACATGACAATATTTCTGTACTCAACAGGGATGATAAAATTAAGGCCAAAAAATATCCAAGAAAAAATCGTAGAAAAAGTGGCTAACATCATGCTTGAGAGAGATACATATTTTGTCTTTTTTAGAGTAATGAAGAATGCTGCAACTCCAACAAGAGTAACGCCCCATCCTGTGCCTAGACCAAAGCCTGCATATGAAGAAACTGCCTTTCCACCTTTGAAGCCAACATAGATTGGATAACAGTGGCCAAGCATTGCGCCAACCGCAGAAAGATAAATATAGAGAATTCCATCATCAAACATTGGTTGTCCTAATTTATTGAGGAATAATTCTTTAACACCTGAGAATTTTAAGACTGCCCAGACAATAATTAATGGAACTACACATTTAATTGCATCGAGTGCGATACAAATAACTCCAAATTTCTTTCCAAACACTCTTCCAACATTGGTTCCGCCGCTATTTCCTGAACCTTCATTTCTTGGATCGCGGTGAAAAAACACCTTTCCAAGAATGATTCCAAATGGAATGGCACCGAAAAAATATCCTAATAAAACTGAGATGAGTGCAATAACAATATTATATAATATAATATCCATCGTTTTTACCCTCCTGGTATGAGAGCATTATAATAAAAGTTATTAACTTTTCCAACTGCTTTTTGTTATAATCTAAACGATTTTAAGGAAAGATTAATAACAATGGCAGAAAAAGATTACAACAATTATGATGCTAGCAATATCGATTTACTCGACGGTTTAGCTGGCGTTAGAAAAAGACCAGCCATGTATATTGGTTCAACCAACTCAATGGGTTTACATCACCTTGTTTGGGAAATTGTAGATAACGCAGTTGATGAAGCAATTAATGGTTTCGGTAACCTCATTACAGTAACTATCCATAAAGATGGTGCTGTCTCAGTTCAAGATGAAGGCCGTGGTATTCCAGTTGATATGCATAAGAAAACCAACATGCCTGCAGTTGAACTTCTTTTCACAACCTTACACTCTGGTGGTAAATTTGGCGATAAAGCTTATCAAACAAGTGCTGGTTTACATGGTGTAGGTTCTTCAGTAACAAACGCTTTAAGCGTTTATTGCGATGTTACTGTCTTTAAATATAACAAAATTCACCATATTAGATTCAAAGATGGTGGTAAACTTGAAACACCTTTAGAAGTATTGGGTAACACTAAAAAACATGGTTCAATTGTTAGATTCAAACCAGATCCAGCAATCTTTACAACCGTTAATTTTAATGCTGATACAATTGCAGGTGCTCTCCAAGAAAAGGCATTCCTTTTAAAGAATGTTAAGTTCATTTTGAAAGATGAACGCAATGATACTGAAAGAGAATTCTTCTATGAAAAAGGTTTAAGTGATTACCTTTCATCATTAAACGCTAATAAAAAACCATTAGGTGATGTTATGTCATTTGAATCAGTCATCGAAGGAATTAATGTCGATATTGCTTTGCAATATTGTTCGGACGATTATAACGAAAATATCTATTCATACGCTAATAACGTAAGAACAAGAGATGGCGGTACTCACGAAACTGGTTTTAAGAGTGGTATCACAAAAGCAGTTAATGATTATGCTGAAGAACACAACCTTCTTAGATCAAAAGCTAAATTAGAAGGCAGTGATATCCGTGAAGGCTTAACCGCAATCATCTCACTTAGAATTCCAGAAAAACTTCTTGAATACGAAGGACAAACAAAACAAAAGTTAGGTACTCCAGCAGCACTTAATATTGTTTCAAACTTCATTTACAACCAAATGACATACTATTTAACAGAGAATAAAGAATTCGCTGTTACTTTAATTAAAAAGTGTGTCGATGCACAAACTGCAAGAAATGCTGCTCGTAAGGCAAAAGAAGAGGCTCGCGGCACAAAAACTAAAAAGGTAGACTTTGTCCTTTCGGACAAACTTACTCCAGCCCAATCAAAAGAATACGCTAAAAACGAATTATTCATCGTTGAAGGTGAATCAGCTGGTGGTTCTGCAAGAAAAGGTAGAGATAGAATGCACCAAGCAATTCTTCCACTTCGTGGAAAACCTTTAAATACTGATAGTGTTACTCTTGAAAGAATGAGATCAAATCAAGAATTTTCAACAATTATCAATACTATCGGTGCAGATGTAGGTCAAAACTTCGATATTGAAGATGCAAGATATGGAAAAGTTATTATCATGACTGATGCTGATGATGATGGAGCACACATCCAAACATTACTTTTAACATTCTTCTATCACTTTATGAGACCATTAATCACTAATGGAAAATTATTCGTTGCTTGTCCACCTTTATATCGTGTCAGTAAAGAAGTTAATCACAAGTTAATCTATAAATATGCTTGGGATAATATCCAACTTGAAGCCGCTAAAAAAGAGATTGGTGCAGGTTATCACGTTTCACGTTTCAAAGGACTTGGTGAAATGGATGCTGAACAACTCTGGGAATCAACAATGGACCCAAGAACAAGACAACTTACTAAGGTCACAATTGAAGATCCATTATTAGCTGAGACTAATGTCTCAATTTTAATGGGTAAAGATTCTTCGGAACGCCGTAAATGGGTTGAAGAACATGTTGATTTTAATGAAATTGATACATTTATGGAGGAGGTTAAATAATTATGGCGAAGAAAAAAGTAGTCCCTGTTGAACCTTCTTTTGAAGAAATTATTCACACTGAACCAATGGAAGAAGTCATGAGTAGTAGATATGCTACTTATGCTAAGTGTGTTATCCAGGATCGTGCTATTCCAGATGCTCGTGATGGTTTAAGACCTGTTCAAAGAAGAATCATTTATTCAATGTATAGAACTGGTAACCTTTACTCTAGACCAACTAGAAAATGTGCGAAGGTTGTCGGTGACGTTATGGGTCATTACCACCCACACGGTGATAGCTCGATTTATGAAGCTTTAGTCCGTATGTCACAAGATTGGAAGTTAAATAATCCTTTAACTGACTTCCAAGGTAACAATGGTTCTATCGATGGCGACCAAGCTGCAGCGTATCGTTATACTGAATGTAGATTATCTGCAATTGCTGAATTATTAGTCGCAGATATTGATAAAGAAACAGTCGATATGTCATTGACATTTGACGATACTGACTATGAACCAGTCGTTCTTCCAGCACGTTTCCCTAACTTACTTGTAAACGGTACTGAAGGTATTGCTGTTGCTATTGCAACAGATATTCCAACTCATAACCTTAGAGAAGTTATTGATGCGGTTATTTATCGTATTGGACATGTTAATTGTTCAATTGATGATTTAAGACAATTTATTCTTGGTCCAGATTTCCCAACTGGTGGTCTTATTTATGAAGGCCCAGGACTTAAGGAAATGTATGAAACTGGTCGTGGAAGAATTGAAGTTGTCGCTAAAACAGAAATCATTGATGATGGCAAAGTTAGACAAATTGCTGTTAACGAAATCCCATATAAAACAGTTAAGATCAATCTTGTTCATGAATTAGATATGATTCGTCACAACAAGACTATTGATGGCATTCTTGAAGTTCGTGATGAAACCGATAGACAAGGCATGAGAATTGCTATTGATATTAAGAAGGATGCAAACATTACAGCAATCTATAAATATTTAATGAATAAGAGTGGATTAACAACATCTTATTCTGCAAATATGGTTGCGATTGTTAATGGTCGTCCAAAGACTATGAACCTTCTTGATTTTGTTGATTGTTATATTAATCACCAAGTCGATGTTCTTACTCGTCGTTCTAAATATGAATTAAAGAAAACTGAATCTCGTTTAGATATCGTAAATGGTCTTATTAAGGCTATCTCAATTCTTGATGAAGTTATCAAAGTTATTAGAGCTTCTACAGATAAGAAAAACGTAAAGGAAAATTTACAAAAAACCTTTGGTTTTACTGAACCACAAAGTGAAGCAATTGCAATGATGCAACTATATAAATTATCTAACACAGATATCACAACTTTGGTCAATGAAAAGAAGACACTTGAAGAGACAATTGAGTTCTTAAATGGTGTTCTCTCAGATAGAAAGAAACTTGACCGTTTATTAATCTCTGACTTAAAAGAAATCGCTAAAAAATACGGTTATGATCGTAAGACTCAAATCGTTGAAAAAGCAGACCACAGTGTTGATAAACGTGACTTAATTAATAAGGAAGACACAATGATTGCTGTCACACGTGATGGCTATATCAAACGTTCTTCACTCAAGTCATTTAACTCAAGCAACGGTGCACTCCCAGGACTTAAGGATGGGGACGTTCTTGTTTACTCGGGACAAGCTGTTACTACTGATTACTTACTTTGTTTCACAAATGCTGGTACATACCTTTATATCCCAGTTCATGAAATCCAAGAAAATAAATGGAAAGACGAAGGTAAACACGTTAACTACTTAGCAACACTTTCTCCTAACGAAAAGATTATCAAAGTCTTCGCTGTTGAGAAGTTTAGAGATGATCTTTGTATGGTCCTTATTTCTAAACACGGACAAATCAAGAGAACAATGTTAAGTGAGTTCGTTGTATCTAGATACAACAAGCCTGTCTTATGTATGAAATTATTACCAGGTGATGAAGTTGCAGATATTGCCTTTACAAATGGTAATTCAAATCTCTTAATCTTCTCATCTAATGGTATGGCAACAATGTTCAATGAAAATGAACTTTCTCCATCATCACTTAGAAGTGGCGGTGTTAAGGGTATGGCAGGGCTTGCTAACGCTAATGTTGTTACAATGCTTTCTTATCCTGCAAGCGCTTCAAAAGGAAAGATTATCCTCTTAACTGATAAGGGATGCATTAGAATCTTTGAAGCTGGTAACGCAACTCTTACAAAGAGACTTGGAAAACCTCAAACAACAATCTTCCGCGTCTTCAAGAGTGAACCTCATAACCTTATCTATGCTTTAAAGATTGAAGATAAGGAAAAAGCTACAACTCTTAGAGTTATGGATAACGCTAACGTAGTTAGAACTATTGAAATTAATGATTACACATTAACTCCAATGGATAAATACGCAAAGCAAAACTATGAATTAAAAGCAAAAGAATTCTTAGTTTTACCATTTGCTGAAGGACATGATTACATCTCTAAAAATGAGAAGAGTGAATATGTTCCAAAGCCAGTTGAAGTCAAGGTTGAAACTACTTCAGAAGAACCTCTAGTAAAAGAAGAAGTAATTAGAGAAGAACCTGAAGAAGATACTGGATACCATCAAATTTCTATCTTTGATGATGATCCATCACTCGATTAATCCTATTACTTACAAAAAGTCCTACAAATATGTAGGATTTTTTTGTTATCATAAATATATATGAGAAAAAGATTAATTCCATTTTGTCACGCGAAAAACATCTATGAGGTAAATCTAGACTTCTTTGTTAAGCAAGGAGTTAGATATCTTTTTATTGATCTAGATAACACTCTTGATTCGTATAAACAATTAACACCTCTTGAACCTGCGCGTAACTTAAAAGAAGAATTAAATAAACTTGGAATCGAATTATTAATTGTCTCAAACAACACTTCCAATAGAGTATCTAATTACGCGAAAGACTTAGGCGTTAGATATTTTAGTGGTGTCAGAAAACCTTTTTCCTTTAAATTAAATAAAATAATTAAAGATAATAATATGAAACTTGAAGAAATCATGATGGTTGGTGATCAAGTTGTTACAGATATTCAAGCCGCTAATGGAGCGCACGTCCGTTCTATCTTAGTTGATAAACTTGTTGAAGAGGATCAACCTACAACAAGATTCAACCGTATATTCGATAGAATATATAGAAAACAATTAATCAAAAAACAACTATACAAAGAATGGAGTGAAATGTAATGGGAATTAGTAGAGTAAAAACTTGTTACAACTGTGGGGCAATCCTTCAAAGTGATGATAAAGGTCTTGCTGGATACTGCAATCGTGACATTTTAGAAAACGAAAGACAAAATTTCATCTTCTGCGATGCTTGTTTTAATCAAGAAAAGTATCAAAACACGCCAAATGAGCCACATGTTTCAGCTGAGATGATTAAAGTATTGAAAGATGCTAAAAAAAGACGCTGCTTGTTCGTTTACGTAGTGTCTATGTTTTCATTTGAATGTTCTTTTAATAAAGAAATCTCACAACTTTTAGTTGGATGCAATGTTATTGCGGTTGGAAATAAAAAAGATCTTCTCCCAAAGCAATTATCTGATTATCAAATTACTGATTACTTAAGACATAGATTCTCAGTTGCTGGCATCAAAGTTAAAGAATCTTTTATCACTTCTGGTGATGATGAAAATGATATCGCTAAGATTGGTGAGGCTATTGAAAAATATAGACGTCACAAAGATGTTATTGTGATTGGCAGTGCATCTTCAGGTAAAAAGACATTGGTGTTAAATTATCTTAAAGCGTATAAAAACATTAGTAACAGTAACATTGTTACTGATAACTATCCAGGCACAAATGTACCTTCTTTAATTATTCCAATTTACGATGGGACTTTTATTTATTCTATCAATGGTTGGGAACTTAATAATGCTTATGACTATAACGTTGATAGTCAACTTAAGAAGGCTATCACTGTTAACAAATCCGTTGTAAAGAAAGATGTTTCTTTATCTAAGAAACAAACACTTATGATTGGTGGACTTGCTTTAGTAGAAATGGTTGAAGGCCCTAAAACAAACTTTGATTTATATTTCTCAAGTTCCATTGAATATTTAAAAAGACCATCTGATGTTGCAGTTAACAAATTCATTAAGAAGATTCAAAAGGGCATTGTTAAACCTGCAAACAAGAGCATCAAATCCTTAAAGGATTTAGATGTCTACGAAATCAAGGTTTCAGAAATCAATAGACGTGATATCGGTATTCAAGGTCTTGGATGGCTTTCATTTGAAGGAAAAAATCAAATTTTCCGTATTTATGTGCCACATAATGTGGCAATTTACAAAAGTCGTGCTAAAATCTAACCGGTTATGAATAGAATCATCTTTGGGGGAACATTCGACCCAATCCATAAAGGACACATTAGAATTGCGGAAGCTATCCTTAAGAAAGTAGGGGGAGAGCTTATTTTTGTTCCTGCTAAGTCACCAAGATGGAAAGAACCACTAACTGACGCTAATCATAGATTAAATATGCTTAAAGCGGCTATTTTGGATAGTGGACTAACAGCGACAATTGAAGAATTTGAATTAAACTCAAATGCAGAGATTAACTACTCAGTTGATACTGTTCAATACTTATATAATAAGTATCCTGATGATAAATTATATTTTATTATCGGTGCTGATCAAGTTAACCAATTTGAAAAATGGAAAGATGGAGATGTAATTGCGAAACTTGCGACCATCATCTACGTTAATAGACCTAGATATGAACTTAACCAAGAAAATATCAAAAGATACAACATGGTTAACAGCGAATTCTTCGATAGTGGAGATGTATCTAGTAGTGAAATCCGTGAATTAAAGTTAATCGAAACCACTGATGGTGTTCTTAGGTATATTGAGGAAAATCATCTTTACTATGTAAAGGAAATGGAAAAATACATTGATTCACATCGTTTAACTCATTCAATCAGTGTGGCTAAATTAGCAGTGGAGATTAATAGAGTAAATGGTAAACCATTAAACGAATACAAGGTATACGTCGCAGCATTGCTTCACGATATTGGTAAATTATTAAAGGATACAACACCTTGTGGTAAGCCAATTGAAGAATTGATGAGAATGTCTTATCCAGAATATATTGATACAGTTCCACCTTTTGCTTACCATCAATTTGTTGGTGCAAGAATCGCTAAAAATCATTTTGAAATAGAGGATGAAGAGATTCTTGATGCTATTAGATGGCACGCTACAGGCAAGGATAATATGTCATTATTAGGCATGCTTGTATATGCATCTGATAAGATTGATCCACTTAGAGATTTTGATTCTACATGGTTAATTGATGCCTGTAAAAAAGATATTTACGAAGGATTTATCACAACTGTAATTGATAATAAAAAGTATCTTATTAATCACGCAAAAGATATTTATAATCCATACACAAAAGCGTGTTTTGAAATGTACATAAAGGAAGAGTAGAGGTTATGAGAAGAGACAAAGTTGTAACATTAATTAAGAAGGTTCTTGATGAACACAAAGCAACTAATATTGAAGTAATTGATGTTAGCGAAAGAACTCCATTTGCGGATTTCTATGTAGTAGCATCAGCTAGCAATATTAGACAATTGGACGCTCTTGCGGATAATGTAATTGATGAATTAGAAAAGAATAAAATTAATGTCAATCATAAAGAAGGAACTCCTGAATCTGGTTGGATCTTAATTGATGTCTATCATGTAATCGTTAACATCTTTACAGAAGCTGAGAGAGAAAGAGTTGGACTTGAACAAGTCTTAAGCAAAAAGTAATCAGAACGCAAAATTAGATGAAAGAGACTGCTATGAAAGTGGCAGTCTTTTGTTTTACACGCATTTGTGGATAAGTGCGTATAATTTAGAAAATTTAACTACTTCGCATAATACATATTATGTTAAGTAGAATATAAAATAATAAGAATTAATCGATATATTTTACACATTTAACCTTATATACACATTTGTGGATAAACCCGGTTTTCCACACTTTTCCACATATTAAGGCCTGATATACACCAACTAAAAACTACTAAATATCTACTAATTGGATTTAGTGTTTTTGCATTCACTATCACTTTCGATGTTTATTTACACGTTAAGTTCAATCTCTTGTTTGCCTTATTGAACGATGAAATTTTGCATCGAAATCTTTAATTATGGGTAATCATTCAATTCACTACAGATTCGTTTTGCCTGGGCGTTGAATCTTTGTTGTCTATATAGTTTATCATCTTATTAAAAATGTCAACCATAACGTTTATTTTGCATTAAAAAAGCCCGCTGATGTGAAGCGAGCTTAATTATTTGGTTTTATTGAATTTGTTATTCGGCAAAGTAGCAAGATGAATAATCAACTGTCTCTGCGTCAACGAGTTTCATGAAGCTATCAAGATATGCCTTAACATCTCCAACATCATCTTTTCTAACGAGTTCTAATTTGTTTGCATTTTCCTTTTGAGCTTCGCCAACGAGTGTTGCACAAGTTTCAAAGAATTGAATTTGTTGTTTTTCATCTTGTGAGTAACTGTTCATGACAATTTTTAATCTATCTGGATTTGTTACTGCGTTATCAATTCCAATGTTTAAATCTGTATAGAAACTTTCTAATCCATTAACTTTTGTGCTAGCTGCGTTTTTAGAAACGAATGTTACGAGTCCAGGAATTCTTTCTTGTCTTTCAACATTTTCGAGAGCTTCTGTATAACTTGCCCAAGCATTATTTAATGATGTTGCTGTTGAAAGATCTAATTCACTAATTAACGCTGTAGCGTATGGAGCGACAACAAAGTCAACGTTTAATTCACCGAGTTTCTTGCTTAACATGACTTCTACGGCTTCTAAAGGATTTGCAACATATTTGATTGTTGCGTTAACGTTCCAATAGCCAGAACAGAGTTTTTGAAGAGCTAAATCGCTTGCTGAGCCTTTAGCGTATGCAACAATAACAGAATCGGCTGTTGGGGTTGCGTTTGCGGTTAATGGAACAAGATAATCGCTGTTATTAGAAACAAGTCTTGTAACTGCGTATCCTTTTGTTTCTTCAGCAACTAATTTGTGTAAACCTAATGCGCTATCTACGACAACGACATCTTGAGTGCTTCTTGTAACTTCATTAGCAACTTCAGAAGCGTTTTGTTTAAATGTGTAGTTACCATTTTGAACTTGTCCTGCTAAAGCAACTGTAGCAACACCTCTTGTAGATGCTACCTTCATTGTTTGATCAGTTGTTGCTTTCTTTTGGCAAGAAGCAAGTCCTAATCCTGCTAATACTACTGGTAAGATAAGTAATTTTTTATTCATGTAATAATTCCTCGATTACTTCACCAATTTGATTTGGTGCTTTCTTTAAATTGAAATTTTCTAATATTGTTGCTCCGATATCAGCGAAGCTTGTTCTTTCTTCAAGATATTTACCTTTGGTAAATGAAGGTGAATATACGATTAGAGGGACTTTTTCACGTGTGTGGTCAGTTCCGTGTGCTGTCGGATCGTTTCCATGGTCAGCGGTAATCATTAATAAATCATCGTCTTTAAGTAAAGGTAATAATTCACCTAATTTAACATCGAACTCTTCAATGCATTTACCATAACCTAATGCGTTTCTTCTATGTCCATATTCACTATCGAATTCAACAAGGTTTACATAACATAAACCTGTGAAGTCATGTGCTTTTGCTTCTTCAATAGTTTTATTCATTCCATCGACATTAGAAACTGTCTTTTGGGTTTTAACAACACCAACCATATTGAAGATATCACCAATCTTACCGATACATGAAACCATATATCCAGCATCTTGAAGAACATTCATTGATGTTACACCTGAAGGTGAAACTGCAATATCGTGTCTATTTGGTGTTCTCTTGAAGTTTGAAGCATCGCTTCCGAGATATGGACGAGCAATGATTCTTCCAACATAGTATTCTGGTCTATTACAGATTTCACGAGCAATATCGCAACATCTATATAATTCTTGTAAACCAGTAACTTCTTCATGTGCAGCAATTTGAAGAACTGAGTCAGCTGATGTATAGACAATAAGAGAATTATCTCTCATTTGTTCTTCACCTAATTCTTTTAGAATTTCAGTTCCTGACGCAGCTTTATTACCAATAACCTTATGGCCTGTCTTTTCTTCAAGTTCATCAATTAAAACTTGTGGGAAACCAGTATCAGTAAATGTAATAAATGGCTTTGTTGTATAAATGCCCATCATTTCCCAGTGGCCTGTCATAGTGTCTTTACCATTTGAGGCTTCTCTCATTCTCATTGAGTAAGAATGTGGGTGGTTAACAATTGATGTTCCTTTAATGTTAGCAAGATCACCAACACCCAAGGCGTTGAGATTTGGAATATTAAGTCCACCACATTGTTCGGCTGTATGAACAAATGTATTAGTGCCTTCATCACCGAATTTAGCAGCATCTGGCATTTCTCCAACACCAACTGAGTCGCACACTACAACAAATATTCTTTTAAATTGTTGCATAATTTAAGTCTTTCCTCCTTAGGAGCATTAGTATTCTATACTATTTTCGTTTACTATACAAATCATAAGCGTTTAAGATTCGTTTAGTTGATATGTTAGTGTATATTTCTGTTGTAGAAATATTACTGTGTCCAAGTAATTCTTGCACTGCTCTTAATTCCGCCCCATTTTCAAGCATATGGGTGGCAAAACAGTGTCTTAAAGTATGTGGAGAGATTGACTCTTCAATGTTGGCTAATTCGGCGTATTTTTTAACTGCCATAAAGAAGTATTGTCTTGATAATGGTTTTCCATTTTTATTTAAAAATAAAAACTTCGATTTTCTTCCAATGTTATGTGCTCTTGGACCATGATAATATTGGGAAACATATTCAATAGCGAAATCACCAATTGGAACATATCTTTCTTTATTTCCTTTACCAACAATTTTAATGATACCTTTTTCAAAGTTGATTTTATTTACTTCAAGGCTTAAAAGTTCAGATACACGCATTCCAGAGGAATACATTAATTCAAGCATTGCACGGTCTCGAATTCCTTCTGGTTTTGATAAATCAGGCATATCTAACAACTCATCAACTTCTTCAACTGAGATTGCAATTGGAAGTCTTTTAATACTTCTAAGATTATCTGTTTCTTCTAATGTGAATGAAATAATGCCTTCACCATATAAGAATTCGTAAAAATTCTTCAAAGAAGAAACTCTTCTATGAATTGTGGCAGGAGATTTTAATTCTTTGCTTTCAACTTTAGCGTAGTCATTTACATCATAAGGCATTAAATCATCCGTTGTATGTTTATCAGGAAATTTCTTAAAGAAAATCTTAAAGTCATAAGCGTATGATTCGATTGTTGTTAATGAAAGATTCTTTTCAACTCTTAGGTATTGAAAGTAATTATCGATAGCGTCACTTATTTCCATCTGTTTTCCTCCAATACTTCACGAGCAGTTTTTAAAATTGAGCCCTTCATCTTTCTATTGATGTCTTGAATGAGTAAATTTGTTGCGCATTCTTCTTTGATTTCTTCGTAGTTGTCAAAGATAGACATTTGATTATTACGTTTAGCGGGTTCTTCTAGATTTTGAAGTCCTACACCCACTAACCTAAACATCTTATCTTCGTTATTTTCAAAATTATTTTCGTATATCGAAATTGCTTTTGCGTAGATTAATGCAAAGTCATTTGTTGTTTCTTTAAGCTTTGCGGATCTAACAAAGTTTTTAAAATCATTATCCTTAAGGATAAGTTGAACAGTTGTTCCTATCTTATTTACTTCTTTAGCGTGTTTAGATACTTCTTTAGACGCTATTTTGATAGCTTCATAAATCTCGGTTGGATCATTAGTGTCTTTTAACAATGTATGGCTGTGTGAAATAGATTTAGGATCTCTTTCTTCAGTATTAACGATATCATCAGACGAACCATTGATTCGATCTTTAACTGCATAATACATCTTTCCTAAGAATTCTTTCATCTCACTATCGTCTTCATTAATCTTTTTAGCTAAATCACCAATCGTGTTAATTCCCATCTCTCTTAATTTAGGAGATGTCTTTTTTCCGATACCATAAAAATCTTCAATTTTTAATGGAAATAAAAGATTTGGGATATCTTTCTTGTGAATTACAGTAATTCCCATAGGTTTCTTTAAATCAGAGCCCATTTTGGCTAAAAACTTAGTTGTGGATACTCCGATAGAACACATTAACTTTGTTTCATTAAATAAATTGGTTTGAATTGATGAAATGAATTCCATAGGATTATCAACATTTTTAATTTCTTTTGTGATATCAACATAACATTCATCAATTGATGCTGGTTCAATAATTTTTGAGTATTTTCTTAAGAAAGTGAAAAACTCATCGCTTTTCTTTTGGTAATATTCATAACTTCCTCTGATAAGAATTAGATTCGGACAAAGTTGCTTAGCTTTAAATGTAGGCATCCCAGAACGCACTCCAAATTCTCTAGCTTTATATGAACACGTTGAAATAATGCCTCCTCTTCCATCGTGACCGATAGCGACAGGTTTTCCTTCTAACTTAGGATCTTTAATTTCTTCGCAGCGGACAAAGAAATAATTTAAATCAATATGGAGTATTACTTTTGCCATACCTAAATAATAATCAATGATTATTTTTTATTCAATAATTATGTTAAGTAAAAAAGAAAAGAACCCGATGGATTCTTAACTTTTTATAATTTTGAAATTTCACTAAACACTTGTTCAGGAAGTAAATTTTGTTTTTCCAATTGTTCTTTAACAGTTCCTTGTTTAATGAACTCATTAGCAATAACAAATGACTTGATATTTCCTTTATAGCCAAGCTCAGAAAGTCTTGAGATAACTGAGTTAGCAAATCCGCCTTCTGTTGCGTATGGGTTATATATAACAACATTGCTATAGTCTAAACAATCTTTAAGAGCGTCTTCATCTAAAGGATTGACATAAAGACAGTTATAGAATTTAAGATCAACATCATTAAGAAGTTCTAATAATTCATTTTGGAGAGGCCCAATCGCTAATACAACAATGTTTTTAGTGTTAGAATCTTTCTTTACGTTCCATTTACCAAAGGTAGATTTATAATTTGTAGCAAGTTTTAAGTTTGATTCAAATCCTCTTGGGAACCTGATGAAGAATGGCCCGTGATTATTGAATGATTCATTAAATAACGCATTAGCATCATCTATAGATGAAGGCATTGTTACAACACAGTTTGGAGTATTTACTAAGAATGATTCATCGTAAATGCCCATATGAGTTTCGCCATCCGCACCGACAAGTCCACTACGATCAACTAAGAAAGTTGTGTTTACTTTGAGTCTAGCAATATCGTGGCTAATTTCATCAAAGGCACGTTGCATAAATGTTGAATAGATTGCCACAACAGGATGATATCCAGATAACGCAAGCGAGCTAGACATTGTAGCAGCGTGTTCTTCGCAAATACCAACATCGAATGCTCTGCCTTTATGATCAGCAAATACTTCTTCGAGTTCACTACCTTTTAAGGTAGCAGGAGAAATTGCTATCACCTTTTCATCAGTGGCCATTTTTTCATGAAGGAAAGTTGAGAATATCTTTGACCAAGATTTAGAACCTTCATGTTTATTTAAGCTTTCACCACTTTCAATATCAAATGGAGCAACGCCATGCCATGAACCGTTTTCATCATTTTCTGCAGGTTCATACCCTTTACCTTTAACAGTATAAGTGTGAATAATAACAGATTTTGGAGTTTTCTTTGCATTAGCAAAGGCCTTCTCTAATGATTTGATATCGTGACCATTGACTGGACCAATGTAATAGTATCCAAGGTCTCTAAACATATTGTGTGGAACCACTAATGAAGAAACCCAGTTCTTAATTGCTCTAGTAACTTTAAAGATTGCTCTACCAAATTTTGAACGAGTCATTCGACGAGAATATCTTTCCTTACTGGTAAGGTATCCTCTAGAAGCTGACCATTTAGCGAAGATAGCGCCTAATCCGCCTGTAGGCTTAGAAATAGACATTTCATTATCATTAAGAATAATAATCACTTTGTGATTTGAATGTGGAATATCATTTAACGCTTCAAATGCTAAACCATTAATGATTGACCCATCTCCAATGACTGCAACACAGTTATAATTTTCTGAAGACAAATCTCTTGCTACGGAAAAGCCGTATGCCGCGGAAATACTTGTTGAACTATGTCCTGCTTCATAACAATCATATGGAGATTCGGAAATCTTTTGGAACCCAGATACACCACTTGATGTTCTTAAGTTTTCTAATGATCTACCTGTAAGAATCTTATGTGTATATGATTGGTGTCCAACATCAAAGATAACTTTATCTTTAGATAAATCAAAGACTCTATGGAGAGCGATTGTTAATTCAACCACTCCGAGATTACTTGATAAGTGCCCACCATTAATAGATGTTTCCTTAATGATTTCTTTTCTTATATCTGAGGCTAAAATATCAAGGTCTTTGTAGCTTAAGTCATGTAAAAAAGAAGGATCCTTAATTTCCTTAATATTTACGTTATTAACTTTGTTAATATCTTTCTTTTTCATATCTACTATAAAACTACTAAATAAATACTAAATACAAATTTAGTTATTAATAACTATTTTGACAATTCCGCAATTTTCTCTTCAGCTTCCTTAAGAGAACCTTCAAGTTCGTTAATAATCTCTTTTCCACGTTGATAAAGTTTAATAGATTCATCTAATGGAAGAGTGTTGTTTTCAACTTTGTTAACAATTTCATTTAATTCTTTGAGTAATGCTTCAAAGTCAACTTTCTTTTCTTCAGCCATGCTAGTTCTCCTTTTCCACTACTTTTGAGGTTACAACACCATCGCTAAGTTGTGTTTTGATGATTTGATTTGGTTTTACTGAGTTAACAGATTTAATAATTTGCCCATTTTCATCACTTAATACGGCAAATCCGCGTTCTAAGACTTTTGTTGGATTAATTCCTTGTAATTGCTTACAAAGTGTCTCTAATTGCCTCTTTTTACGTTCGAGTTGTCTATCGAGAGCAAACCCTAAGCGTTTCTTTGTATTTTCAAGTTCAGTAATCTTGTCTGAATAAATAGACTTTGGATTATTGAAGAATGAACGATTTTTAAGTAAATCCAATTTATTGGATAATCTTTTAATCCTAACATCAAGGGCTGTATACATTCTTTCATCAGCCTCAATAAATGTTTGAATTAGTTCCCTTTTATCAACAGTTGCAAGTTCTGCTGCGCCTGTTGGAGTTGAAGCTCTCTTATCTGAGACATAGTCTACTAAAGTAGTATCGATTTCATGACCAACTGCTGAGATAACAGGAATTGGCGAACTTGCGACAAGTCTTGCTAATGCTTCGTCGTTGAAGGCATTTAAATCTTCTGATGATCCACCGCCTCTTCCGATAATAATTGTAGTTGGGTTTAATGCTAATGCTTCATTAAATGCTCTTATAAGGTCTTTAGAAGCTCCATCACCTTGAACTTGTGAAGGAATTGGAAGGACCTTCACTACTGGGAATCTACGAAGTAGGTTAGTTTTAATATCTGCCATTGCGGCACTGTTTTCACCACTGATTACAGCAATGCTTGTTGGATAGATATTAATCTTTTTCTTTCTTGATTCATCGAATAAGCCTTCTGCTTTAAGCTTTGCTTTAATTCGTTCAAGTTCTAATAATTGTGCGCCTTTACCAAATATTTCCATTGCTTGAGCGTATACTTGATATTCGCCTCTTGCAACAAAGACATCAATATATCCAGATACAATAACTTCATCTCCATCTTTGATGAGTGGATTCATAAATTGGGTATAGCCTTTAAACATTACCCCTTTAATGACTGAATTATCATCCTTAAGAGAAAAGTATACGTGTCCTGTTGGATGTCTTTTTAAATTTGATACTTCACCTTTAATTTGTAAACCTCTTAAAGAGAAGTCACTAGTGACTTTGTCCTTAATATATTGGTTTAACGAACTTGGTGAATATAAAATATTAGGCATTTTTTAATGTGTTATCTAAAATAGCATTAACAAATTTGTAATCGTCCTTATCGAGGAACTTTTTCGCTAATTTAACAGCGATATCGATGACTACTCTACGGTCAACATCACCAACATAGTAATAATGGGTGTATGAAAGAATGAGTAAAGCTTGTTCAAGTTTGTTTAAACGATCAAAACTCCACTTCTTCATATTGGCTTGGAAAGCAGCAGTAATTTCTGCAAGATTCTTAATAGAATAAATCATGATTTGTTGAGCGAATACTGGAACATCTTCAAATTCGCAATCATAAGCATCAGAAAGCATTCCCTTGACATCAACTTCTTGATTCATATCAACTAAAACAAGTACTTGGTAGATAACACCAAGCATAATTTCTTGTTCTTTGTTTCTTGAAATTTCTTGTTCCATAACAATGCTCCTTAAATAATAGATGTGATGTTGATAGTAATATCAAATGGTACTGATTCAGTATATTGTTGAAGAGCAGTACTTACTTCTTCTTGAATAGCAACAGAGACCTTAGTTGGATTAGCGTCTTTTTTAATCGATATATCAATCTTTAATTCAATTTGTCCATTCTTGTGGAATGTTACATTGATTGGATTATCAACTTTGAATAATTGTTTCTTTCCTTTTTTGGATGAAACTGATGCACCTTGAACCTTATTTACAGCATCGATTGCAATCGACTTGAAAACGTTGCGATTAATCGCAAGTTTTCCATAGTTGTTGTAATTTTTGATGAAATAATATTCTGCCATTATTTTAAAGCACCTTTCACTACTTCAACTAAACGTTCTGCTGTGAAGTTAAAGTTTTTAATAACATCTTTTGCTGGTGCTGATGCGCCGAAGGTATCTAAACTCATAACTGTATTAGCGTATTTATACCAACCTAAGCCACAGAGCATTTCAACAGCAATTGTGTTTTCTCTTCCATAAGGAAGAACTGATTTTCTATATGATTCATCTTGTGCATCAAAGATTTCTAAACATGGTGCAGATACAACATCAACATTGATGCCTTCGTTTGCTAATAAAGTTTGAGCATCAAGAGCTAACTTAACTTCCGAACCTGTTGCCATAACTGATGCAACAGCATTTTCTTTCTTGCTTATTATATAAGCACCACGAGATAAATCATATTTAGATGATGCAATTAATGGTAAACCTTGACGAGAGAGGATTAAGCAAGTTGGGGTTTCTTCTGAAACCATTGCTAATCTCCATGCTCCATAAGTTTCACGAGCATCACATGGTCTAATGACGTGTGTATTTGGAATACTACGTAACATTAAGACTTGTTCGATTGGTTGGTGAGTTGGACCATCTTCTCCAACAGCGATTGTATCATGTGAGAATAAGTAAATTGCTGGGATCTTAGATAAAGAAGACATTCTAATAGCGTTCTTCATATAGTCAGAGAAGACTAAGAAGCAACCACCATAGGTCTTAAGACCTCCATGGAGAATCATACCATTATTAATACATGCCATTGCGAATTCTCTAATACCATAGTTGATATTACGTCCTTCTGGATGTTCAAAAGAGAAATCAGCACTATTAATTTTTGTCATAACTGAACCAGCAACGTCAGCTGAACCACCCATAAGGAATGGAACTGAGTTAATTAATTCATTTAATGCTTTACCACTTGAAACACGTGTTGAATCACCATTGTCTAAAGCGAATTCAGGTTCTTTTGGTAAATATTTTTCAACCTTGCTATTAATAGCATCTAAGAATAAGTTTGCAGCTTCTTTGTTTGATAGTGAATAAGCTTTAAATGTTTCATTCCATTTAGCATTTGCTGCTTCACCTCTAGCGATGAATGTATTTTGGTAAAGATCATAAACTTCTTGAGGGATAGTAAATGCTGGATATGTGTATCCATAGAACTTCTTACAGTTTTCGCCATCTTCTTCTCCTAAAGGAGCACCATGAACTTTTGAAGTGCCTTGCTTTGCACTACCATAACCAATAACTGTATGAACAACGATTAATGTTGGCTTATCAGAATTCTTTGCTTCACTAATTGCAGCATCGATAGCATCAATATCGTTACCATCCATAACTTCTAATGTATTCCATGAAGATGCTTCAAATCTCTTGCGTACATCTTCACTATTTGACATATCTAATGCACCATCAAGAGTAACAGCGTTACTATCGTAAATAAGGATTAATTTGTTTAATTTGTGGTGTCCAGCAAGAGAAATTGCTTCTTGTGATAAACCTTCTTCTAAGCAACCATCACCACATAAGACATATGTATAGTGATTTGCTAATTGGCTGCCATTTGGATATTGAGCAGCAACTGCACGCTCTGCCATAGCCATACCGACAGCTTGAGCAATACCTTGTCCTAAAGGACCGCTTGTAGAATCGATGCCATAAGTATGCTTGTATTCTGGGTGGCCTGGTGTCTTACTACCAAGTTGGCGGAAAGACTTTAAGTCATCCATTGTTAAACCATAACCACAAAGATGTAACATTGTGTAATAAAGAGCACTAGCGTGGCCGGCACTTAGAACAAATCTATCACGATTGAACCATAAGGCATCCTTTGGGTTTGCAACAATGTGACGTGTAAATAATGTGTGCATGATTGGAGCGCTACCTAAAGCCATTCCTGGGTGACCAGATTTAGCTTTGTTGATAGTGTCGATACATGTACTACGAATAGCAGCAACAGCTAAGTTATCAAGTTCTTTATTATTCATAATAATCTCCTTATTTAGTAGTTTTTTAGTTGTTTGTTAGTTTTATATAATTTATAGATAAATTATTAAGCAATTTTGATACCTACATCCTCTAATTGTTGTGGGTCAACACCTTGAGGAGCATTTGACATCATATCAGCAGCCTTAAGGTTCTTTGGGAAGGCAATAACATCACGAATGTTATCAGTTCCGCAGATAATCATTGAAAGTCTTTCAAGACCGAATGCGATACCACCATGTGGAGGTGTACCGTAGTTAAATGCATCAACGAAGAATCCAAATTTACGTTTGATATCTTCGTCTGTTAAACCTAAGATTTTGAAAATCTTTTGTTGCATATCGTGATCGTAGATTCTTAAAGAACCACCACCAGCTTCATAACCATTAATAACGATATCGTAAGCAGCAGATAAAACTTTACTTGGATCTGTATCTAAGTATTGTGCTGTTTCTGGTGTAGGTCTTGTGAATGGGTGATGTAATGCGTTATATGTTCCATCATCCTTCTTTTCGAATAATGGGAAGTTAACAACCCAAAGTAAATCATATGTATTAGGTTTAATATAACCTAATTCACGAGCATATTTACATCTTAATGAACCAAGGAAGAAGCAAACTCTATCGTGTGCACCACTTGCAACGAGGATAATGTCACCATCATTTGCTTTAGCAACTTTAACTAATTCAGCTTGTTGTTCTTCTGAGAGGAACTTAACAAGTGAGCCAGATAAAACGCCATTTTCGAGTTTGAATACACCAATACCACCGAAACCAAATTTCTTAGCTTCGAGAGTGAGTCCATCAATAACCTTTCTAGAGGTATCTTTTGCAACTCCTGGAATAGTTACGCCCTTAATTGTTTCAGCGCTCTTAAAACCGCCAAATTCACTATTTTTGAGTGTATTTGATAAATCAAATAACTTAAGGTCAAAACGTGTATCAGGTTTATCGCTACCGTACTCATTCATAGCGACATCATAATCCATTCTTCTGAGTGGAGTTTGAATATCAACACCAATAGTTTCCTTGAAAGCTTTCTTTAAGTAACCTTCCATGATTGTTAAGATTTGATCTTGATCAAGGAATGACATTTCAAGGTCGATTTGAGTAAATTCTGGTTGTCTATCTTGTCTTAAGTCTTCATCACGGAAGCAACGAGCAACTTGATAGTATCTTTCCATTCCACCAATCATTAATAATTGTTTGAATAATTGAGGTGATTGTGGAAGAGCGTAGAATGAACCGTGAGAAACACGTGAAGGAACTAAGTAATCACGTGCGCCTTCAGGTGTAGATAAGCAAAGAATTGGAGTTTCAACTTCAATAAAGCCATTGTTATCGAAATATTCATGAGCTGCTTTAACAATCTTACTACGTAAAATTAAATTTCTTTGTAATGTAGGACGTCTTAAATCAAGATATCTGTATTTAAGTCTTGTATCTTCTAAAGCGTCTGTATCATCAGCAATAATCATTGGAGTTGTAGAAGCTTTGCTTAATACAACAACTGAATCAGCAATAACTTCAATTTCACCAGTAGCGAGTTTCTTGTTAGGAACTTCTTTAGCAGAAACAGTACCTCTAACCTCTACTACATATTCATTACGAACATCTGGGATTTCAACATTATCGTTAACTAAAACTTGAACAATACCTGTTCTATCACGTAAATCGATAAAGACAAGTGAGCCAAGATTTCTCTTCTTAGCAACCCATCCTAATAAAGTTACCTTTTTTCCAACATCGCTTAAGCGAAGTTCACCATTGTAATTAGTTCTCTCCATTTTTGTTATCTTCTTTCTCAAAATAATTGTTCATATATTCTTCAACTAGTTCTGCAACAACATCAACAAGTTGTTCAGCTTTAACTGATGTTTGAACACTAGTATGTAGATTCTTTACTGTTAACTCACCTCTATCGAGTTCGTCTTCACCAATGATAAGAGCAAACTTTGCATTAGCTCTGGTTGCAATCTTAAACATTGATTTTAATGATTTTCCATCAAATGGTACTTCAACACTGTATCCATTAGAACGAAGTTCTTCGCCAAACTTAATAGCATCAGCAAGAACATTTTCTCCAAGAGGCATAATGTATACATCTGGACCAAATGGAATGTGTTCAGTGTTAACAAGTGTTTTCCATAAGTAATGGACTCTTTCAACACCAAGAGCAAGACCAACACCTTCAAGGTCAGGACCACCAATCTCTTTTAAGAGATTCTTGTAGTGTCCTCCACCGCCAGCAGCTCCAACATCGATAGCGTTTTCACCTTTGATGTGATATTCCCAAACAACACCTGTGTAGTAATCAAGACCGCGAACTAATGTTTCATCTAATTCATAATTAGTGATTCCATATAATTCAAGAGCAGCCTTAACTCTATTGAAGTATGCTTTAGCGTTATCAGATAAGAAATCTTTAAGTTTTGGAGCACCTTTAACAATTTCAGCATCTTCTGGAACCTTACAATCGAGAATACGAAGTGGATTGACTTCATATCTTCTCTTGCAGTCTGGACACATTTGATCAATGTATTGAGCGAAGTATGCTTTTAATGCTTCACGATATGCATTTCTTGTTTCTTCATCACCAAGAGAGTTAATCTTGATTGTAACGTTTTGGAATCCAAGAACCGCTAAGATGTTAGCGCCAATGGAAATTGTTTCAGCATCAAGTTCAGGAGTTGGAGCACCAACTGCCTCAACACCGAATTGGTGGAATTGACGATATCTACCAGCTTGTGGTCTTTCATATCTAAAGCATGGACCACAATAGTAATATCTAAGAGGTAAATCAGCAGTTGCATATAATTTATTAGAAACAATGCTACGCATTACCCCAGCTGTTACTTCTGGTCTTAATGTTAAAGAACGATCACCTTTGTCATTAAAGGTATACATTTCTTTATTAACAATGTCACTTGATTCACCAACTGAGCGGATGAACAAGTTTGTTGGTTCAAGAACTGGTGTGCGAATTTCTTTGTAATTGAAAAGTTCGACAATCATTTTTGCTCTTGATTCAATTAATTCATATTCTTTGGCTTCATCACCGATAATATCGTGAGTGCCTTTTACTGGATTTATTTGCATATTTAAATCTCCAATCTAATGGTCGCTAACTATTATAATAATTAACACTTTTAGTGTCAATTACGAAGGCAATAAAAAAGCCCAAGACGATTGGGCTTAATTTTTAGTGAATTACTCTTGTTACGTCGTATACTGAGTGAACATTGAGTAAGGCATTGAAGATATCTGTTAATGCTTTAGCGTCACTGATGAAGATTGTTGCGGTAAATGTTGTTGTCATCGTGCTTTGATGGAAGTGAGCATTTAACGCTGTTACAGGAACTTTTCTAGATGCAAATAAGTTCATAACATCAACAAGTAAGTTTGTTCTATCGTTAGCTTCAATTTTGATATCAACAGGATAAGTTTTGATGCCAAGATTTTCTTTCCATAAAACTTCAATTAAACGTTGTTTTTGGCCAACAATATTTGGGCAATTTGTACGGTGAACTGTGACACCTTTACCTTTGGTAATATAACCAGTAATATCATCTCCTGGAATAGGTGTGCAACAGCTTCCTAATGTGATAGCGATTCGGCCAACACCTGGTACATAAACAGGCATGTCTGATGTATCAATTTTTCTCTTTTCGAGTTTGATTTCATCCTTAGCAGGTTTAAGACCTAAGTAGTCAGTAATAGCACCTGGAATTGGGTTTCTTTGAGTGATATTTACAAATAAATCATCAAGTTCTTTAACACCAAAATTTTCAAGGAGCGCATCGTTATCAAGCATTCTCATCATTTCTTGTTCAGAGATATCTAATTGTTTGAAGGCATCAGCGATTTGACTTCTACCTTTTTCAATTCTTTCTTCACGAAGGAGTTCTTCTTCCTTTCTTGCTAAATAACGTTTGATATGTGCTCTTGCTGAGTTAGTTTTAGCGATTGTGAGCCATCTTTCACTTGGACCTGAGGAATTCTTTGAAGTTCTAATTTCAACGACGTCACCGGTCTTTAAAGTGGTATTTAATGGTACAAGTGAGCCATTAACAATGGCTCCAACAGCACTATCACCAACACCAGTATGAATTTTATAAGCAAAATCTAATGGAGTTGCACCATTAGGAAGATCCACTACTTTTCCCTTTGGAGTAAAGACATAAACGTTAGCACCAAAGATATCTTGTGATAAAGATTCCATATAACCTTTAGCGTCAGTGTCTTCTTCACCTAAGTTAACAAGATCTTTAATCCAGTGTAACTTCTCTTCAATTTCTTTTTGTTCTGCCTTAGCGTTATAGTTAGAACCTTCTTTATATCTCCAGTGCGCAGCAATGCCGGATTCTGCAACTTCATCCATTTCTTCAGTTCTAATTTGAACTTCGAAAATGTTTCCATCGCCAGAAATAATACATGTATGAAGTGATTGATACATGTTTGGCTTTGGCATAGCGATATAGTCTTTAAAACGACCTGGGATAGGTTTATATGTCGCGTGAATGATACCTAAGATTTCATAACATTGGAGTTCAGTTTTAGTAATAATTCTAATCGCGAGTAAATCAAAGATATCATCAAAATTATGGCCTTTTTCATATATCTTGCGATATATTGAATATACAGATTTCTCTCTACTTTTAATTTCAAAAGGAATCTTGTTATCGAATAAAATATCTGCGATTCTTTTGGTTAAAGAATCAAGAGATTTACTTCTGTTTTTGATTCTAACTTTAAGCCTATCAACAATGTCGTTATAAGCATCTGGATTTAAGTATTTTAAAGATAAGTCTTCAAGCTCACTTTTGATGGTATTAATACCTAAACGGTGTGCGATAGGCACAAATACTTCAAGTGTTTCTCTTGATAAAACTTGTTGTCTAATTGGTGATAATGAATCAAGAGTTCTCATGTTGTGAAGTCTATCAGCGAGTTTAACAACGACAACACGGACATCCTTCGCCATTCCAAGGAAAATCTTTCTATGATCTTCAGCAACGAATTCTTCCTCAGTTCTATGAGAAAGTTTCATTCTTTGGATTTTTGTAAGTGAATCAACGATTTCACATACGTCTTCACCAAATTTTTCTTTAATTTCTTCTAAGGTTACTTCAGTGTCTTCGACAACATCATGTAAAAGACCTGCAGCGAGTGTTGCAGGACCACAGTTAAGTTCCGCTAAGATATAGCAAACTTCAATAAGGTGATGGACGTAAGGTTCACCACTTTTTCTATATTGGTTTCTATGATGATATTCAACAAATGAATAAGCACGTTCAATTAATTCACGCGATTCCTTATTATTGATATAAACATAATAAAGTTCTTTTACTTCTTCAAAAGTATGAAGCACATTGTCATTAACAAGTGTATTTTCTTTATTCATAACCTACTCCTTTCCTTATTTGCTTTCATTATATGAAGAGATCCTAAATTCGACACTTTCAAATCCCTTATAATATGATAAAAGTAAATTGCCTCTAAAATCAACAAAGTTGAATTGTTGGACATCTTTACTTGGCATATTAAATCCCATTAATTTTGTTGACATTCCAAGTCTAGTTGAAATGTGCTTACCATAGGTAATATAGTCCAATTCGCTTGTCTTGAAATGCTTAATTAAGAATTCTGGCTCTTCATTACCCATACCAAATGGTGAGAATGTTCTTAAGATATCATAATTTTGTCTTGTGACCTCATTTAATGAAATCTCAATGACAGGCTTATTACTATCGGAAATTGGATGAGACTTCGCATATTCACAAATAGCAGCCTTAAATGGCTCAAAATCACTCTTTTTAATAGATAAACCGCCCGCGTATGCATGACCTCCACCATTAACAAGGTATTTTTTGATATTTGGCTCCGCAAAAGCATCAACAATTGAGAAACCAACTCTAGAACGTGCACTACCTTTTAAATATTCTGGGTCGCGAGAATCAACAGCCAAGGCAAAGCCTGGTAAATTGTATGTTGTTAAGAATCTATTAGCGATTAATCCCATGATACCTTCTTTAGTGTCACAGATTTCAACAACTGCTGGAAGCTTAGCGATTTCAGTTTCATCATATGTATCAACAAAAGATTTAACAATTTCTTTTCTTTCTTCGTTAACGTTATTAATCCACTCTGAAGTTTTGATGATTTCTTCCTTATCTGAGGTTGTTAAATATCTAATTAGTCTATTAGGTTCAGAACCTTCTAAAATACGCCCTATTGAGTTAATTTTAGGTCCAATTTCAAGACCATAAGTCTTTTCGGTTACAACATCAGTTGATACTAATAATTTTAAAGGTAAATATTTATATTTATTGAAGTTATAAATTGATAAGCGAACTACATCTTTATTGTATCCTTTGAGTTCCATTAAATCAGAAACAACGCTGATGCCCGCAAGAGTGACTAAATAGTTATCATAATAACCAAGTAAAGCCGCACTTAAGAATAAAGACATATAACCGCCACTACCGTAAATGTTAGAAATCTTACTAACAATTGGGTGAATAAATCCAATAGCGTTAGGCAATGTTTCAGGAACTTCATGGTGATCAACAACAATTACATCAATTCCATAAGACTTAGCAACATCGATTGCTTCGTTTGCAGATATACCATTATCAACAGTAATGATTAATTTAAATCCCTTTGCAGCCATTTTATGAACATTATCAACATTTAAACCGTATCCATCTTGATATCTTGATGGAATATAGTAGCTGACTGCGTAATTTAAAATATCAAAAGTGCGTTTAACAATCGATGTTGAACAAATACCATCGCAATCGTAGTCACCATAGATAATAATCTTCTCGTTATTTACAATTGCGCTATGTATCCTATTTGTTATAGCATCAATGTTAGGAATTGTTTTAACATCTAAAAGAGATATATCAGAAATAGGTTTAACCATTTCGTGATATTCTTCTTCACTCATGTTATAGAATTTCAATAATTTCTCTAAAAATTTGTCCATAAAGATAAAGAGCCTACATATAAGTAGGCCCGTTTTGATTAGTCGTTAATACCAATGAAGATTGTTTCTTCAGGTTCAGATGTTTTTGGTTTAGCTTGTAATTTAATCTTAGATTGTTTTTTTGGCTTTTCGCGTTTAACTCTCTTGAGATTAATTTTGCCAAATGCTTTTGCAAATAATTCACCTGTTGGACCAAGTAATCTGATAACGAACAATAATGTGAGGCTTGTTGCGATAACAAATCCACCAAAGAATGTTGCGTATGCGCTTGGACCGAATCCGAAATAGTTAATTCCGAAGTAAATTGCAATGATTCCAAATGATGCTAATGAAGGAATAACTGCTGTTGTAGCATCTTGCATAATTTCATGACGCTTTTCATTTGTTAAATCCACTGTTCTAACTTCGTTAAGCATTTCTTTTTCTTTATTCATAAAGAAGATGCTTGTAACTAATGCAATAATCATTGTTGCTGGGATAATAACATAAACAACTGGAGTTGCAGCAATTCTTGTGATTGCAAATAATGCAATTGATGAGAATGTAGAACCTGTTGCGATTAATGTTGTAGCAAGAGCCTTGCTTGGACGATATCTTAATGCAAAGTATAATCCAGCACCAATAAGTGAAATACCACAAGCAAGTGATACCCAACCAAAGTTAGGCTCATTAATGACTGTTTCGTGGCTAACTTTTGTAGCGTAGTCTAAGTAGTTTGTTGTATCTACATATGGATCAACTAATTCTGCAATGCCATAGATTGCTTCTTCAATTGAGTATGCAACTGTTTCAACGCCTTCATAGACATATGCGAATGTATCTTCGTTTGTGAAGACAGCATCGATAGATGTTACATAGTAATCGTAATTTGTTGTAACTGTTGTTTCGTAGTCAGTATCGCTACGTGTTCCGAATTCAACAGCCTTATATGCTAATGGTTGGCCATTAACTTTGATGTTCTTAAGAACATTTTCTTCAAATACATCTTCATTCTTTAATGTAATGACAGCTGATTCATCATATTTAAGAACAAGGTAAACTTGAGTTGTATCTTTTGTTAAAGAATTTGTGTTAATGATTGTTTTGTTCTTAACACCAAAGATTGTTGACATAACAATACCAGCAAGTAATAAGACACCGCCGAAGATAGCGACTGGTTTTGCGTGTCTTGTAATATTCTTCTTTGCAGGCTTTGCTTCTGCTTCTGCTTCTACGCTTTCTTCAGCTTTTGGAGCTTCTTCGATAGCGTTTTCAATTAAGTTCTTATCGAAGTTAAGAAGATTAATCTTATTTTGGAGATAAGAAGAATTTGTTAAGAAGTTTGCTAATAATCTAAAGATTGTTTCATTAGATGCGAGGTTAAGTACACCACCAAAGAATAAAGCAATAGCTAATGATCTAAGCATATTACCTGCTAAGAGGTATAAGACTAAGCCTGAGAGTAATAAGACAACAGATACATCAACAGTAAATAATGCATGTTTCTTAAGAGCTTCTTGGTTTGATTTCTTTAATGAATAGCCTCTATAAACAAAATCTTTGAGTTTGTTCATGTAGTAAATGCCTGTTGCAGCATTTGCGAGTGTAACAAGGATTAAACCTACTAAAGCAGCAATGTTCATTGTTGCACCAAGTAAGAGGAAGAAGAATAAAGATAAGAATGAAACTGTTAAGTTGTTAGCAATTAATTCAACAGCGCCTAAACGGTAGAATACTACGTATAAGAGAGCCATGATAAGAGCGGCAACACCAGTTGCAACTAATGTAATTGATGTATTAACTTTTCCTGGAGATACTAATGCATCAACAACAGCATCAATATTCTTTTCGTATGTTACTTTGACTTCAATATCTTGATATTTTGAAGCATTTAATAAGTTTCTAAGTTTAACAGCAAGGTCATTAGCTTCTTCAAGCTTATTTACATCGTAGTTACCTTCATCATCAGCGTAACCACAAAGATATTGGATTTCAGTTGGTTCTTCATCATCTTTAAGTCCGTTCTTGAACCAGATATTAGATGAATTGAAGCCTGCAATGATCTTCTTACCAGTAACACCGGCATCTTTTTCTGCTTTTTCGAAGTCATCGCCTTCTTGCCAGTTTGCCCATAAGAACAAATCAGCTTGAGAACCTTCTTCTTCGCCTTCATGACGTTTAACACCATGGAAACGATTGTTCATTGTTGGTTCATCATCGTCATCATCATGCGAACTTTGTGCTGTTTCAATTAATGATTTCATTGCTGAGACATCATTAATTGGCATGACAACGTAAGGGATTGTATTAACATATTCAATTCTAGCAACTTTGTCTTTGAATAATGTATCGTGGTCACGGCGAGATTCTTCTTCTTTTGTTGCCATTGAGAAATCACCACCACTAAATGCTAAGTAATCTCTAACGTTAGCGTATTCTGTATCGTTTTCGACAGCGAATTTAACTCTAACAGAGTCAGTGCCTTCAACTACTACTGAGTAAGAATCGATATTGTAGTTATCAAGACGTGCTCTCATTGTTTCAGCAACATCATCGATATATTCATCAGTATCTACAAAGCTACCGTCTTCCTTATTTGTGAGGTTGTAAACAACTTCATGAGCTGCACCATAATCTAAGTCAGCATTCATTTTCATTACTGATGGAACGAATGAGACACCTGCTGCAAGAAGGATTGAAATAGACATTGTGATATATGCTGTTAATCTTCTCATATTGGTACTCCTTTATTATAAACAAATTTCAAATAGTAAATTTTTAATTTACGTATGCTATAAAAATATACAACTTTTAACATAGTTAATCAACAAGAAATAATTTCCCTATCAATACATTGATAAAATTGCATTCAAAAATTAATGAAAAAAGGCGATCATTTTCGCCTTTAATCTTTGTATTCGTAAGCGAATATTCCACGCTTATGATTTTTATCTAAATGGTTGTATGCTTTCTCAGTTACCATACGTCCACGAGGTGTTCTATTTATCATTCCAATTTGAAGTAAATATGGCTCATAAACATCTTCTAAGTTAGCGACTTCTTCACCAATTGATGAAGCAAGTGTTTCAAGACCTACAGGACCACCATTAAAGCGTTCAATGATTGCTTGTAGATATTTTATATCTACATCATCAAGACCTAAGTTATCAACTTTGAGTGCTTCAAGGGCTTTATTAGCATCAGAAATATCAATGATATCCTTGCCTTCATAGTTAGCAAAATCACGAACTCTTCTAAACAATCTATTAGCGATTCTAGGCGTTCCTCTACTACGCTTTGCAATGAGTTCGGCAGCGTCATCATTGATGCCTGTATTGAGAACTTTTGCGGTTCTTTTTACAATCATTTTGATTTCTTCTTCGGTGTAGTAATTCATCTTTTCAGAAATGCCAAAACGTGCACGTAAAGGAGATGTTAAATCACCAGGTCTTGTTGTTGCTCCAACTAAGGTAAATGGAGGTAAATCAAGGTTCATATTAGATGCACCACCATCACGTGAGATAACAATTGAAAGCTTAAAGTCTTCCATTGCACCATATAAAACTTCTTCAACAACACGTGGCAAACGGTGAATTTCATCAATGAATAAAATATCACCAGCCTCAAGTGTTGAAAGGATTGCAGCAAGATCACCTGTGCGTTCAACAGCAGGTCCATTCACTACTTTGATTTCTCCACCCATTTCGTTTGCAATAACATGAGCAAGTGTTGTTTTACCAAGTCCTGGAGGGCCGAAAAGTAAAACGTGATCAAGAGTTTCGTTTCTATGTTTAGCAGCACCAATAAAAACCTTAAGGTTACTCTTAAGGGCTTCTTGGCCAACATATTCTTTAAGAGTTTGTGGTCTTAAAGATACTTCTTGTTGATCTTCTTTGTTTTTATTTGCGTCTACAATTCTTGCCATAATTATTTACGTAATTTCTTTAATGCTGCACGAAGAATTTCTTCATTTGTTGCGTTTGGAATACTAATTGTTACTAAAACATCATCAATCTCTTTTACCTTAAAACCAAGAGATTTAAGAGCTTCTCTAACTTCACCATATTGATTGATATTAGCCTTAGTAGAAACTGTGCCAGGAATAGCTAATTGGCCTTTTAGGTCAAGGATAATTTGGCCAGCAGCCTTTGGACCAATTCCAGGAAGTTTTTTAAGATACGCTACATTGTTTGAAGCAATAGCATTGAATAAATCCGTTGGGGTTGTTCCACCCAATGCGCCGAGAGCGGTTCTTGGACCAATACCTTTAACAGAAATTAATGATTCGAATGCTTCTTTTTCTTCTAAAGTAGCGAATCCTGCTAAATATTGTTCATCTTCACGAACAACATTATATAAATAAATTTTTGTTTCTTGACCTAATGTGAAAGAATCAGGTTTTGAAACAAAAACTTGATAGCCAATATTATTTACTTCGATTACAACGTAATCTTCTTTAACGTAAGTGATTAAACCTTTAAATGAGAAATACATATAGATAAATTATAGATAAAATCTATATTAAAATAAACAACAAATATTAAATGTGAGAATAGTTTTACTTTCTTCGATATTTTCGATACTCGTTTTTATCTTCTTCTGACACTCTAAACGAGTCACAAATTTTAGAGATCGCTTTATTAATGATAACTTTATCTAAATCATCTCTATTTAATATTTCAATTGTCTCTTGTTTTAAACCTTTGATTGCTAAATTAGATATTAACCATGACTCTGCCATTTGGACATAATACTCAGAATCATTTCTTAGCATTTTATTAATGAAATCAAAGCATTCTAGCTTTGTGAAATTGTCTAATAGACATACGTATACATATCTACGTACGAATGTGCATTTACTTTTTATAAATTTATTTAAATATTTTTTAGAGAGTTCGAAATCTTTGATTTTAAACTTTGCCGCAGTTGAATCCACTACCGCCCAGTTATCAGTATTTTCGAAAAATGTTTCGATGAATTCAAACTTTTTATCTTTAGATAAGTCTTTTCTTAATACAGTCGAAATTCCAATTATTAAGTTAATTTCGTGATATTCATTAATTGGATAATCGCTAATATCAATATTCTCTTTAGCAATTCTTTTGGCAATATCTAAAGTCACACTAGATGGAACACCTAGATTTCTAACACTACTTCTTATTATTTTATTATTAAAAATAGCGCGTGTTTCATCGCTATTTTCAAATAAGATATTTAATGTATCTTGATAAGTCATTATTCAATATAATCAAATTCAAAGTCGCAGAGAATAACTGTATCTCCATCAACTGCGCCGGCTTCTCTTAATCCCGATTCAACATCAATCTTACGTAAGTAAGTTAAAAGTCTCATCATACCTTCTTCAGTTGAAATATTGATAAGTCCATATGTTCTTTCGATACCTTCACCAGTAAGTCTATAAACATGTTCTTTTTCTTTGACAACACGATATACAACTCTTTCATCTTTGTGAGCATCATAAATCTTAGTTGCAGCTTTATCTTCACCTGTTTCAAGTGGGAATGGTTCGATAGTTTCAAGCATTTCAGAACATTTAAGCATAACTTCTTCAACACCATCATGAGTTAATGAAGAAATTGGATAAATTGGCTTGCGAACATGTTTCTTAAATTCTTTAAGACGTTCTTTGCTGCCTTCTTCATCCATCTTTGATGCAACAATAACAATTGGACGTTTATCAAGTCCTAATCCGTATTGCTTTAATTCATTTGCAATTGTGCGATACGCTACAACTGGATCTTCGCTACCATCCATAGCGACAACATGGATAATTAATCTACATCTTTCAAGGTGTCTTAAGAAAGCAAGTCCTAATCCTTTTCCTTGTGACGCGCCTTCAATTAATCCTGGAAGATCCGCCATAACGAATGAAGAATACTTGCTTACATTTACGACACCTAAGTTAGGTTCTAATGTAGTAAAAGGATAATCAGCGATTTCTGGGTTTGCGTTGCTGACAACACTTAAAAGTGTTGATTTTCCAGCATTTGGTAAACCAACTAATCCAACGTCTGCTAATAACTTGAGTTCAAGGATTAATCTTTTTTGTTCGCCAGGTAATCCATTTTCCGCAATTTTAGGAACACGGTTTTGTGGTGATTTAAATGCAGCATTGCCACGTCCACCACGTCCGCCTTTAGCGACAACTACTTCATCTCCTGGATGAGAAAGGTCAGCTAAAAATTTATGTCCTTCTTCTTCATAAATAACTGTTCCGACTGGAACATCAACATAAACGTCATTTTGTCCACGTCCGTACATGTTTTTTGGTAAACCTTTGCCACCATCTGGACCAACAAATACTTTGCTATGTCTAAAGTTATATAAAGTATATATACTTTTGTTTGCTCTAAAAATGATAGACGCACCACGTCCACCATTACCACCGCTTGGGCCACCTTTATCTACAAATTTTTCACGTAAGAAAGTAATGGCACCATCGCCACCTTTACCGCTTCTTACTTCAACTACACAACGATCAATAAACATATTTATTTCCTAACTACACTTTCAATAATAAAGAATGGCCTCTTTTGTGCTTCCAAGAATGTTCTAGCTTGATATTCCGCCATAATAGCAAGAGATACCATTATTACTGTTCCAACAATCAATAAAACATTAATAACTAACCAAGCAAGTAAAGATAAACCGCCGAGATGAGTAACATTGCACAAATCAAGGATGAATAAGACCAATTCTACTAGAGTAGAAAGTACTGCAATTACACCCATGCAAATTGCCCAACCCTTAATTAATTTTAATGGTTGAGGTGTTGTTGAAACAATTGAATCAACAGCTAGGTCAGTCATTGATTTTAAATTATAATGAGTTTTACCTGCTAAACGAGGAGCACGTACGAATTCTACTTGAGTTGTCTTATAACCAACATAAGGGACTTCAACGCGTAATACTCTAACGTAATCATTAAGAGCAATAACTTGATCTACAACACGTCTAGACATAAGTCTATAGTGGCCAACATTTTCGGCTACTTTAACTTTTCCAGACCATTTAGCAATAATCTTATAGAACAATCCTGCTGTGTTGCGCTTAAATGCTGTGTCATCTTTTCTTGATGCACGTTTAGCATTTACAACATCATATCCTTCTTCAAATTTCTTAATTAATTCTGGAATAATTTCTGGTGGATCTTGTAAATCAGCATCCATCGGAATTACTGCATCACCACTAGCAACTCTTAAACCAGCTGCAACAGCAGGTTCATGTCCGAAGTTTCTTGATAAATTTACTAAGACAATTTCTTTATGGTTTTCTTGTTCTTTTTGTAAAAGTTCATATGTATTATCTTTTGAACCATCATTAACAACAACGACTTCAAATTTATATCCTTCTATTTTATTTAATATAGGAAAAAGAACGTCAAAAAAGCCGTGAAGACCTTCACATTCATTATACATAGGAACAACAATAGATATTAATTTAGTATTTTCCATAACCTTATTATATACAAAAGTAATAATAAAAGACCATAAATTTTCATTCATGGTCTTTATATTTTTAATTTTCCAAACTTATTTTTCTACTGGGTAGACTGAAGCTTGAGTTCTGTTTTTACCGACTCTTTCGAATTTTACAATACCATCGATTAAAGCGAAGATTGTATCATCACCACCACGCTTAACGTTGTTACCAGCTAACATTTTAGTACCACGTTGACGATAGATGATAGAACCGGCTGTACAATATTGGCCATCTGATAATTTAGCACCTAAACGCTTAGATTCTGAATCACGGCCGTTCTTTGTAGAACCGACACCCTTTTTAGAAGCAAAGAGTTGGAGATTAAGTTTAAATAACATACCTTTAATTTCCTTTCTCGACCACTTTCACATACTTTGGTTCAGTTTCTTCAATTGATTTCAATTGAGTAACGAGAGTTTCAAGTACAATCTGGTCATGTTTAGTAATTTCGCGGATTGACTTAACACTTATATATCCTTCTTCAACTTTTAATTCAAAGTCTTTTGGATTTTCTAAAGCATTAAGAGCACCAACACTACAAGCTGATACTGCTGCGCAGACCAAATCTCTTCCGTATTCTGCTTTTCCGCTATGTCCTTTAATAGTTAATTCAACTGAATTACTATCTAGTGAATTGACATTGACTAAGATCATAATTTTTTGTTAATTATGCATTGATTGCTTCAATAACTAAGCATGTGTATGGTTGACGATGACCTTGCATCTTGCGTTCGTTATCTTTTGCTTTGTATTTGTAGATGCGTAATTTCTTGCCTAAACCGTTCTTTTCGACTTTAGCAGTAACAGAAGCACCTTCAACATATGGTGTACCAACCTTAACAGACTTATTAGCAACAAGTAAAACCTTGTCTAAAGTAACTGTATCGTTTTCCTTAACGTCGAGCTTTTCAACATAAATCTTTTGACCAACTTCAACGCGGACTTGCTTTCCACCAGTTTCAATAATAGCGTACATTTAGTATACCTCCTATATCTCACTAATTACTCGCTATTAAGGTCATAACAACAAAGTTGTTATAGTTTTTATTACCTTCTCTATGCGGTTGTAGCTCGTGAGGCGACAACGACTTTATTATATATAAAGGGTTACAAAATACAAGCAAAAATTTAAAAAATAAACTAAAGTTTCACGTTTCTTTTTGGGTAAGTTGATATCAAATCATTACTTCTGAATGAAAAATATCCCTCATTTGTAATGATGATGTGATCATAAATAATTGCCCCTACACTTTTTAAAATTCCTTCTATTTGTTCGGTTGCAAACATATCTCCACCACTAGGCTTCAAACTACCTTCTGGATGATTGTGGATAAGGACTAGCATCTCAGCATTACTTATTAAAATCTCGTTAATTAACTCTTTTGCAGTTAGTTCAACCGAATCTTTATAGTTTCCTTCAATCTTTTTCTCTTTGAGCACCATTCCTTTCTTGTTTAATAGTAGTAAATAGGCCAATTCGTTTGATTCTAGACCGATAAACGAATAGAGATTATAAACGTCTTCACTTGAAGTAATTTTGCGCTTATAAAGTTCTTTTGAATTATTGATTCTCTTGGCGATTTCAAAACACGCTGCAAGCTTCAAAGAAATAATTGTTGAGAGTCCTTTTTGTTTGCATAAATTTGTGTATGTTTCATTGCTCAAAAACTTTAAGTTTTGATAACTTGTTATCAATTCATTTCCAATTTCAAGTGCGCTTTTGCCTTTCGTACCACTAGAAATCATTAATGCTAATAGTTCGCCATCACTTATATTTTCAATACCATAACAGATAGCCTTTTCACGCGGTTTTTGATCAATAGGTAGATCTTTAATTTTCATATCTTACTCCCATGTAAATTTCCAACCACCAGGCATTGTTGTTGTGCCTTCTTTTGACATAAAGAGTTTGTAGACAATGACCGCACATACAGCAATAGCAACAATCGCCATAACTGCGGTTAAAGAAATTGCTTCACCAGTAACAATTGAGTCTTGCTCTTCTAATGTTAATTCAGTTTTCATAATTCCTCCTTTTCTTGAAGAACTCTAGATAACTTGGTAAAAGTTACCCAGAGTCAATCTCTATTTACATGAATAACCCAATGTGATAAATTATTAGTAAGATCTTTAGGCTGTGGTAACTGATTAAAGGTCTTTTTTTCATATCGATCTCACCACTAATATGAGAAGAACTTTAACCAGTGAGCTTACTTCCCCCTCTTAAGGAGGTAAAGTAAGATAAGTACCAACACGACTGTTATTAAATAATCCATCCGTGTAGGATAAATAGAGATTGAAGAAGAAGTTATTCATGATTTCTTCCCCTTTCTTACTTATTAATAGGTAAGATTTTCAAAAAAATGCCGAAAAAAATAAAAACCACACAAAGTGTGGTTAATATTTAGTTTTTGTTTTAATTATTTAGCAACTTCGAATGAAATGACTTCAACTTGGTAATCGCCTTGAGGAGCTTTAACACTTACAACATCACCAACAGACTTTTTGTAAAGTGCTGTTCCAAGTGGAGAAATGTTAGAAACTTTACCTTCAACTGGATTAGCTTCGACTGTACCAACGATTTGAATCTTCTTTTCAACGTTTCTACGTAAATCTCTATATACGACAACGCTACCGATTGAGATAGATTCTGCATCAATGAATTTCTTGTGATCAAGAATGAAGAGTAATGCTTCAAGTCTTGCGCTTGTTTCAATAGTTTCAGTTTTGCTTAATGTTGCTGCTTCTTCAGATAATTGCTTTTCAACTTCCTTAGTTAATAAGACAACACAATTTTGCTTTGTAGCTTCGATTCTTTTGATTTCTTCTTCGATTTCAGCTTGTTTCTTACATGCTGCATCGTAGTCAGCGTTTTCAGATAAGTCACCTTGAGCACGTGCTAATGCAACATCTTCTTGGTTTTTAACTCTATCAACGTCGTTTAATTGACGGTATCTAGCTTGTAATTCTTCAAAACCAGTAACGGTTAATTCTTCTAATTTCTTTTTAGCCATAAATAACTCCTTAATTTCTTAAAGCAATGAAAAGTTTATCAATGAAAATTGATTTTGTCTATAATTATTGCTTAATTTCGTTAAACTTAGGATCTTCAAGATAACAATTAACGACTTCTTCACATTCGCTGTATTCTTCGTCATCTTCAATTTCCCTAAGTTCATGTGTTTCTTCATTGTAACCAAAAACCATGATTTCATCTTCGTTATTTGGGTCACATAAAACAACATATGATGACTTGCGTTCATCGTTATCAAATGTGAATAAAATCTTTAATGTTACTTCAACTCCATCAGCGTTTGTAACAACCATTTCATTATCGTTAATCATTGCGATTCTCCTTTCAAATTTTTCGTAATAAATTTTAAAATTTTATTTTATAAACTTGCTTTAAATTCAGCGAATACTTCATCAAGTTTAGATAAGTCTTTAGCCTTACCGTTAGCCATATTTGGACGGCCACCACCATTGCCACCAAGTTTAGGTGCAATGTTTCTGATAACGTTACCAGCCTGAATAGTTTTGAGGGCTTCACCACCAACCAAACATGTTAATGGGACATCACCATTTTCACCACCTGCTAAAACAATAACATAATTAGGGAAAATAACTTTTAATGTGTCAGCCATCTTCATTAATAATGCTTGGTTAGCACCAGCGACATATTTTGTTAAAACTTTTAAGCCATTGATATCGCTAAATTCACTTGCGATAGCCTTTGCTTCACTGTTAGACATCTTATCAAGAGCAGCTTCAAGTTTAGACTTAAGTTCATCCTTTTCAGAAAGAATAACTTTAATTCTATCGTTAACTTCAGCATATGATTTAGCATTAACTGCTACTCTAACATTATCAAGTAATGCTTCTCTTGCTTTTAAGAGTTCATATGCTCCTAATGATGTTCTACCTTGAATACGGCGAACACCAGAAGCAACTGATTCTTCACTTTCAATAACAAAGCATCCAATTTCAGATGTATTTGAAACGTGGCAACCACCACAGAATTCAGTTGAAACATCACCAAACTTAACAACACGGACTTCATTACCATATTTTTCAGAGAAGAATGCTTTAGCGCCTAACTTATTAGCCTCTTCGGTTGGAAGAACTCTAATATCAGAATCAATTGATTCAGCAATCCAAGCATTGACCATGGCTTCAATCTTCTTTAATTGTTCGCTAGTAATCTTTTCATTATGAGTAAAGTCAAATCTCATGTATTCTTCATTATTAAATGAACCCATTTGTTTAATGTGATCACCTAAAACTGCAACTAATGCACTTTGGAGAAGGTGAGTTACTGAGTGATTACGCTTTGTGTATTCTCTCTTCATACGGTTGATTTCAAGAGTGAAAACATCTCCAACATGAATTTCACCATTCTTGATGTTAACGAAGTGCATATGCTCCTTATTTGGGGCTTTTTGGACACTTACAACATCAGCGGTTACTGAAGAATTATAAATTTTACCAGTATCTGTTTCTTCACCGCCTGATTCAGCATAGAAATTTGTCTTATCAAAGATAACTTCACCTGAATCGTTAAGTGCATCAACTTTAACACCATCTTTAAATAAACCAATGACCTTTGCTTCTAATACCTTACCATCATAGTTAAATTCTGAAGGTAAATTGAATTCGAGCAAGTCTTTTGATTGCTTGTGCATTGATTGTTCACCACTACGAGCATTTCTTGCTCTTTCTTTTTGTGCTTCCATTTCTGCGTTGAAGCCATCTTCATCAACAGAAACACCTGATTCTGCACAAATATCTTTTGTTAAATCTAGTGGGAAACCATATGTATCATAAAGTTTGAATGCATCTTTACCAGAAAGAACTTTTGTATCCTTGATTAAATCAGCAAGAATTTGTTCACCAGTTGATAATGTCTTAATGAACTTTTCTTCTTCAGCCTTAACATTTGTTTGAATCATTTTTTCATTAGCAACTAATTCAGGATAGAAATCCTTATTGATGTTAATGACAACTGGAACAAGCTTATAAAGGAATGGTTCATTAATACCAATCTCTTTGCCAAATCTCATAGCACGTCTAACTAATCTACGTAACACGTAGCCACGTCCTTCATTTGAGAACATAGCACCATCAGAAAGAGCGAATGTGACAGCACGAGCGTGGTCAGCAATAACTCTAAATGGAGTTCTTCCCTTCTTATCTAATGTGTACTTAGTGCCACTGATTTCTTCAGTTTTTTGAATTAATGGCATGAATAAGTCTGTTTCGAAGTTAGATGGAGTTTCTTGAAGAACAGATGTAATACGTTCAAGACCTGCACCTGTATCGATGTTCTTTGATGGTAATTCTTTGTATTCACTACGCGGAGTTCCTGGAACAGCATTATATTGAGAGAAAACAATACCCCAAATTTCAATATAACGGTCATTTTCAATTTCTTCTCTTAAGAGTTTATCTCCTAAGTGTTCTGGGTCATACTTTTCACCTCTATCAAAGAATACTTCTGTGTTAGGGCCTGCTGGACCTTCACCGATTTCCCAATAGTTTCCATCAAGTGGAATTAAGTGAGATTCTTCGACACCTTGAGCTTTCCATAAATCATGAGAAGCTTGATCGATTGGATTATATGTAAAATAGAGTTTATCTTTTGGCATTGCAAAACCTTCCTCACTAGTGAGGATTTCATATGCCCATGGGATAACTTCATTACGGAAATAATCACCAACAGAGAAGTTGCCTAACATTTCAAAGAATGTATGGTGTCTATCTGTGAAACCAACATTTTCAATATCGTTTGTACGAATTGACTTTTGAACGTTTGTAATTCTTCTTGAAGGTGGTACTTCTCTACCATCCATGAATTTCTTAATAGCAGCAACACCACTATTAATCCAAAGTAAAGTTGGATCATTGTATGGGATTAATGATGCACCCTTTTCAACGTGGTGTCCTCTGTTTTGGAAGAACTTTAACCATGTTTCTCTAACTTGTTGACCTGTTAATTTTTTCATTTGTTTAACCTCTTTTTTCAAAAATAAAAAACCGTTCGCAAGGAACGATTTTATCGCGGTACCATCCTTGTTCAATAAATTTATATTGCACTTAATTATAACCTTTAACGCAGATTAACGTCAGCTCATCACTGACTCCAAAGGAGTGGCCCGTTATTTCTAACTTCTTTCCTTTATCGGAGCGATATAAATATAGCATAATAATTTTGTATTTACAAAACTATTTATTAAAACTTGAATGAAAAATGAAAAAGAATCAATTAATTGATTCTCTTATCATCTCTATATACTTCGTCGATTGTGCCACTACCAATCATCAAATCTTCAAAGTAGAAGACAGCTTCTTGTCCAGGAGTGACTGATTTATAGTAATCATATGTAACCACTACTGTTTCATCATCAACCTTATCAATTGTGGCAGGATGATCTGGTTGACGGTATCTAAACTTAACACCAACCTGAATTGGGAATGTTTGGTTAGGATTAATGAAATTCAATCTTCTTACAACACATTTATTTGATAATAAATATGCATCCGAATCACCTTTAGCGACATAAAGGATATTTTTATGGACATCTTTTTTAGCAACAAACCATCCGTATGATTCTTCACCATGAATACCACCGATACCTAATCCACGATGTTGTCCAATTGTATAATAAAATACACCATGATGCTCACCGACTTTGCGGCCAGTATCAATATCAATAATGTCACCAGTTTGAGCAGGTAAATAATTATTTAAGAAATGCTTAAAATTACGTTCACCAATGAAACATACACCAGTAGAATCCTTTTTATCTTTAACAGCAAGATTAAGTTTTTCAGCAATTGCTCTAACTTGTGGTTTATCAATATCACCTAATGGGAAAATGCAGAACTTAATTTGTTCTTCGTTAATTTGTGATAAGAAATAAGTTTGGTCTTTATTTTGATCAAAGCATTTTCTTAAATACCAATGTCCATCACGTTCTTCTTTTTTAGCGTAGTGACCCATAGCAATCGCATCACAATTATTCTTCTTAGCAAATTCTAAGAAAGCATCAAATTTAATATATTTATTACATAAAATATCTGGATTTGGAGTTCTTCCTTTTTCATATTCGCTTAAAAAGAAAGAGAAAACATGATCCCAATATTCTTTAATGAAATCAACCCTCATTAGAGGAATTCCAAGTTGTTCAGCAACCTTTTTAGCATCATCATAATCTTTTTCTTGTGGACATTGATTATCATTAACAGTTGGATTACCTAAATAGTCGCCATTTGCA
>JAKSVY010000019.1 GCA_024413875.1 Bacilli bacterium | reverse complement strand
CGACCTCCAGGTTATGGGCCTGACGAGCTACCAGGCTGCTCTACTCCGCGATGTGGTTAATATAATAACTTATAAGAGTTATTTAATCAAGTTTAATAATATAATCAACTAAATCTTCGTAGAATTCTTTTTCATGCGAAACAAGGATTACAACACCAGGATAATCTTCAATAGCTTCTTTTAATGATTGTTTTGCCACCTTATCTAAATGGTTAGTAGGTTCGTCAAAAACAAGAATATTTGATTTTTCTAATGTAAGTTCGCAAAGTCTAGTCTTAGCTTCTTCGCCACCGCTAAGTTCTTTTAGTGGGCGAAGTGCAAGTTCGGCTTTAATGCCACATCTGGCAAGAAGCGATCTAACTTCGAGATTGGTAAATACTTTTCTTTTTGATTGAATGAACTGCATTGGTGTTACACTAAGATCATCCATTTCTGTTTGTGAGAAATAAGAAATTTTCGAATTCTCATTAAACTTAAATTCGCCGCTTAAACTTGGGATAATTTTAAGTAATGTTTTAAGGAGTGTGGATTTGCCAATTCCGTTCTTTCCGACGATAGCAATTTTCTCGCCTTTTCTGAGTTCAAAACTAATAGGGTTTAGAAGAGGTTTTTCATATCCAATAACAAGCCCATTTACAGATAAAATTTCATTTCCAATATCACCTGAATATGGGAAGTTAAAATAAACTTGATTAGTATCATCTTTTGGTGGTTCAAGACGTTCGACATGCGCTAATCTTGCACGTCTAGATTTTGCTGCACGAGATGAAGTTGCGCGAACAATGTGAGCCGCAATAAATTGCTCTTCTTTTTTAATGAATCTTTGTTGCGCTTCATAGTTCTTTTCGTACTGCTCTTTTCTCACTACAGATTGCTCTTTGTAGTAAGCATAATCCCCTTTATATCTTTCGAGGTTTTTATTAGCTAAACAAAAGACTACATTCGCTATCTCATTAAGGAATGCTTCATCGTGAGAAATTACGAGGAAAGATTTCTTATAATTTTTAAGATATTCTGCAAGCCAACGAACATGCATTTGATCTAAATAGTTAGTAGGCTCATCAAGCAATAATACATCATGCTGTTCAAGAAGCATTTTTGCTAAGTAAACCTTTTCACGTTGGCCGCTAGAAAGAATGTTTAATTGCCTGTCTTTATATTCTTTAGGAATTCCAAGTCCCACAATAACTTTATCGATTTCTTCTTTAATCGAGTAGAAATCCGACATGATTAATTCATCATTAATTTTGGTTGCTTGTTCCAAGTATTTAATGTAATTAGGATCATCAGTGTTAGAACCTTTTTCGAAAAGTTCGTTCATTCTTTGTTCCTTAAGGAACAAATCTTTATAAATTTGCTCTAAAAAATCTTTTACCGTGAAGTTATCATTAACTTTGTAATGTTGGTCAAGATAAGAATAAGTTACATGTGGAGTCCAGGTAATTGTGCCTTTATCAGGAGTTAACTTTTTAGTGAGTAAATCAAAAATAGTTGTTTTTCCGCATCCGTTTTGACCCACTAAGACTGCATGGTCTCCTAAGTTAAGTTGAAAATTAAGACCATTAAAAAGTTCTTTATCAGAATAATTAAATTTAACATCAGTAACTTTGAGTAACGACATATTATTGAGTTATATACTTTACTTGTGCTTTTAACGCAATTGTTAAGAAAAATTCTGCAACAGTGAGAAAATCAATGTTATGAACTTTTCCTTCACCTCTATAGTGTTTAATGATAGCCACTAAATACCATTGAAGAGAAATTAACATTCTCCACAAACAGTATCTATTAAAGCCGTCTTCAACTTTTGCGAGCTTTTCATATTCTTTTAATACCTTTAATCCATCTTCGACATCGTCATTACCAAAAGCAGCAATATCATAGATAGGATCATTATTCATTGCAAATTCAAAATCAATAAGCCAATAAGTATTGTTGTTATCCACAATGATGTTGCTTCTTTGAGAATCATTATGACAAAGCACTAAATCATTTCTTTTAAGCTCGTCTTCATGATGTTTAACCATATCATAAATATCTTCAAAAGTAATGTTTAGTTCTTTCTCATATTTAAGTGCTTCTTTTCTATAAGTTTCAACCTTTTCAAAAGGGTTGTAATTCTTTTTTGCTTTCTTTTTTGAAGAGTGTAATTTTAAGAATAATTCTGCGACTTTTTTAGGATCAAAATTCTTCTTGTGATTCATAGAATCACCTTCAATGAATTTTGAAATTTTGATGCCTGTTTTATTGTCAAAATAAATCGTCTTTCTTGTGACGCCTATTTCTTCTGCAATATCTTGAGTTTCTTTTTCTAAAGTTCTATCAACCATCTCGTTAGCTTGTTTAGTTGGAATGTAAAAAACATACTTTTCATCATTGCACTTTAAAATGTAGGCTTCATTCATCATACCGCCATGCAAAGTGGAAAGTATTTCAACTTCTCCCCCTAAAACTTTCTTTGCTAATTCAAGATGCTTGTTTACCATTTGTTATACACTTTTTCTGCAAAGCCTAAAAGGTTGTCAAAATAAACTTCTTTTCCTTCAATAATTACATAACCAGAGAACTTACCAAAAACTTGATTTTGGTTTGATCTAATTACTAAAACGTTTGTGTCAGCGTGTCTATTTAAAATTGGAGTGAATGTCATGTTGATATCACCAGATTTACTTCTAAACTTCCATGGTTCTAAGAAAGAATCTCTACCATGTTTATCTATTGGAATATCAAATCTAACATCCTCAAGTTTGTATGCTCTATCGTTGTAGAAGAACATGTTTTCGCTTGCAGCACTAGTATCACCAAAACCATAACCGAGATTAAAGCCAATGCGTTTACCTTTATAAATTGTATTTAAACTTGACCAGTACCAAGTGTTTCTATATGTCCAAACACCTCTACCCCAGTCAAGAACGCCATATGAATCTTTATTGAAATCATAAATCTTTTCACCAAATTTAACGTAGCCACTGCCTTTCAAACAATTAATTTTTTGATTGTAATAGAAATGTTGCGGCTTTTTGAAAGGTGTAGCAATAACCATGGTGTCTTTATTGGTCTCTTCAACAAAAAGATCAATACGAACATCTTCTTTGTTTTTGCCAAAGCCTTTATACGTTCCTGTTAAATGACGTTTTCCGTTTTCGTGTTTAAATGTCATTTCGACGACTTTGTTCTTAAAATGTAAATCGCCTTCTTTAGAAGTTGATGGGAGATTAAGCTTTCCAAACGAGAACCATGTCATTTGCGACTTTGTGATTTCCCATTTATTCTTAAAATCAAGGAATGAGAAAGAACACATGGTCATGTATGAGTTATCTGCGATTGTTAAAGCAACACCATAATCGTTGTTGCCTAAATAGTAATAATCCCATTCTTTAATTCTCCATTTGCTAGCTTTAATCGCTTTGCGATTATATTCTCTAACAAGTTGAGTTGAGTAACCTGCTTCTTCAAGATTACCTTGTTCGTTAAGTAACTTACCTTTGCTTAATTCGTGTTGCATAGATTATCTCCTTAAATCTTTTTAACAAAGCTTCTTCTGCGTTTATGTTGAATTGAATTAAAGTGTTTCCAAGTTCCAATAATGGCTTGATTATCCTCAAGATTTAGATTGGTTTCTAAATATTCAATTTTGTCTTTCTTCATTTGACGTGCCATTTCTCCATAAAGAATTGCGACTGCACCAGTTAAGTTTTGTCCAGGAACAACTCCAACAAGACCAAGGTCTATAACCTTTGGATGTTTAACTGTATGAAGTAGCTCTGGAAGGATCCAAGGGTAAATGTGTCCATTAGATTTTCTAAATACTTCAGAAATTCCTGGGAAAGAAATAACGAATGCGACAAGTTTATTGTCCTTGTCTACAACCATTCTTAAATAATTTGGGTTAACAATAGGAGCGAAATTCTCCATTAACAACTTCTTCATTCCGTCGGTGAATGGAACAGTACCATAAAGTTTGTCATAAGAAATATCGAGAAGTTCAAAGAATTGATCTCCGTAAAGCTTGCACGCTTTCTTAAATGACATAACTGGAACAAGTGTCAGTCCGCTTCTTTCAAGCAATCTGTCTTTAAGCATGATCATTTTTTCTGTTTCATCACTTAAAGTTAGCCTATGTTCAATCCAATCGACATCTTTTGAATATCCGCAACTTTCAATCAAAGATTGATAGTATGGGAAATTGTATTGTTCTTCGAATGTTTGCTTTTGATCAAAGCCTTCAATTAAAAGGCCTTCTCTGTCTAAATCAGAAAATCCAAGTGGTCCACAGATTTCCTTCATGCCTCTTTCTTTCGCGAATTTTTCTACTTCGTCAAATAAAGCTTTTGCAACTTTCTTATCATCAACAGAGTCGAAGTGAGTAAATCTTACTCTTTTTTGATTCCATTTTTTATTTGATGCTTTTTGAAGGATTGCGCCAATACGCCCGACCATCTTGTCATCTTCATATGCATTCCAAAACTTAGCTTCGCTTTGGTCATAATACATATAATTTGGTTTGAACATTTTTAGTTCATCACCATATAAACAAGGAACGAAATATTCGTTTCCTTTATAAAGTTTAATTGGAAAATTTAAGAAATCTTTAATTTCCTTTTTTGTTTTAACTTCTCTAACAACTATCATAACAACTCCTTAAAACTACTAATATAAATATTAGAAACTTTTTTCTTTTCTAACAAACTACTTTTAGAAGAGTCATCATCAACACCGACAGTTATATAGCCGTCTTTCTTTGCGGTTGTTAAACCCATTAGTGAATCTTCAAACACTACGGTTTTTGATTTTTCTATTCCAAAATGTTCATTAACATAGTTAAAAATCTTAGGTGAAGATTTACCTTCATGAACTTTATCTACATCTACAATTAAATCAAAATATTTTTCTAATCCTAATCTCTTTAAACATGGCTCATAAAGTTCCCTATCATTAGCTGTTGCTAAAGCAAGGACTACACCATTAGACTTAAAATGCTCAAGAATTTCTTTTGCGTTTTCTTTCAATGGAATTTCATGAGCGTATTGATAAATGCCAGCGTCTCTCCATTCTTTAATGATTCCTTCAACGGTGTCGTTAACAAAACCATATTTTTCAATTGTGACTCTTGCGCCTTCTTCAAGTCCTGTGTGAATTATCATTTCTTGATAATCTTTAGGAACATAATTAAATCCACGCTTAGCAAAAAAGTCTTCATCAATCTTCGTCCAGATACCGACGGAATCAATTAAAGTCCCATCCATATCAAAGATAACAAGTTCAACTTCTTTACCAAGAAACTTCATTTTATTTATCTTCTAAATCTTTATATTTCTTAAAATAGATAATGTCTAATACAACTAATGCTGCAAAGATAACTGCAAGTAAAATGATAGTTACTATTTGCCATTTAATGAACACAATGACTGGTGCAACGGCACTCATCTTTGCAATCTCCTTGGTGTCTTTCTTTGCTTTTCTTATAGAAACTACCAAATAAACTAATAATCCAACAAGAGCAAGATCAAGGCATCCAAGTAAAATGACAAGCCATAACAAATCAATAACTTGTGTTGGATCAATAATAGTAAGTGTTGCAGTTAAATCTTGAATTTGATTATAGTTTGTTACATCGCCTGTAAACTTAGCTGTAACTACATATTCGCCAGCATCTACGGCACCAGTAAATACCTCATCATTAACGTAGTAAGTTACATCAACATTTTGAGGTAAGTTAGAAACTTCAATCATGTGACTTTCGCCATCATAAGTAAATTCAGCGCCATCAAATGTTGGGGCTGCGTAAGTTGCTTTATTAATCTTTAAAGTTGCAGTCATATCTGCAATTGCGTTGTAATGATCTAAATCAACATCAAATGTTGCAGTAACTACATATTCGCCAGCATCTGTGGCTCCATTGAATTCTTGACCATTTACATAGTAAGTTACACCAACATTTTGAGGTAAGTTAGAAACCTCAATCATGTGGCTTTCGCCATCGTAAGTAAGTTCATCACCTTCAAAAACAATATTTGAAAATGTACCTTTAACAATTTTTAAAGTTGCTTGTTTTGAAGGAATTTGATTATATCCAGGACCAGAAACAAATGATGCAGTAATTTTGTATTCACCAATTTCTCTAGCGCCTTTAAATGCACTTTGATTGTATGAATATGTAGCGGTTACACCACCAGGTAAATTTGCAGCAACTAACGAATGTCTTTCTCCATCATACTGAATAGTTAAGTCATTGAATTCAATTGCATCAATATCTACTTGGTCATAATCAACGCCAGTAATCGTTGTCTTAACAAAACCGCTTCTATCATAAGTAACTGGAGTCCAGAATGATTCACTAAATTGGTCATGATAATAATTCCAATAAATAATATATTCTCCAGCGTTTGTTGCTTTTGGCAAATCTAGTGAATAATCATCGGCATTTCCTGTTAACGAATAATAAAATTCACCATCATCAACATAGCCCATTAATGGCGCATAACCAGAATATCCTCCAACAACCAATTCTTGTTCTTCGCCAGTATAGGTGAGACTCTTCCCTACTGGATTTCTCCCTTCCCAGTAAAATGGATTAACGAAAACATCGTGATTAGGCATTTCAAAACTATTACCAACAACATTGGTATAACTACCATTATCCGCATTTTCTAATTGCAAATAAGCTAACTCATAACCTGGTTCTGCATGGCTTGTGACATTAATAATGTCACCCGATAAGGCCTCGCCTTCAACACTATCTATATAACCACCGAAAAATTCTTTATCTTCGGCACCCCAGCCATTGCTAACATAGTAACTTCCTTTACTAATTGGTTGAATAGTCAAATTTTCATTAAGAGTGATGTTTTTATAATGGTCTATATCGTTATGTTTAATATCATTAGTAGCGTCATACCAGTATGCAAAAGGAAAATTATCTGCATCTTTTTCAGTAGCAATAACAGATAATTGTGTGCCTTTCTTATATGCATCGCCAAAGCAAGAACCACCAACTACATTAATGTTATTATCTGGTAGAATTGTTAATGTGCAATATTCACCATCTGTGACACCAGAAGCGCCAATAACTCCCGCACATCTTTCTCTTCCGTCTTGATACAAAGAAACTTTATCGGCTTCTAAAGGCTTTGAGAAATAGTATTGGCTATCATCCCAATAGCTTCTGACATCTTGCATAACGCCATCTTTCTTATAGCTAAGTAGAATGTTTTCTGTTGTCCATTCAGCTATATCTGATGGATAAGAGAAATAGGTATCACACCCACCATTAAGTAGCGAAGAATCTTCAGACAGGAAAGATTCATATGTGTTTTTATCATTAAGAATTAAAATTGGACGTTTAATTAAAGCGGTTGGAATAAAGCATTGATAATCATCACTGTAAACAAGGCTAGAACTTTTTGTGTACGAATAAAATCCTTCATTTAAATCTGCTTTTTTATTTCCAGAAACCAGAGGATAGTACATATCATCAGCGCCTAAAGCTTCATTATTAATAATTCCATTATAAGCAGAACCATAAATTTCAATATTGTTATCAAGATTTCCATCATAAAACCCAATATCTGAAACAGTTATTGTTGTCCCATTAATATGAAAATTATTAACGATATTAGTATTGAAAATATTAATATCAGCTCCATTTACTCCGATTCCGCCACCCTCTTGTGGAAAATCTGTTGTTGTATTGCCGATAACATTGGAGTTAATAAATGTTACAGTATTACCATTGCAGTTAACTGCTCCGCCAATTTCGGTAGACAAGTTGTTAGCGATTGTACAGTTATTAAATATTGCAATTGTTCCTCCACATTCTCCGGCGCCTCCGCCTCCGTTTCCTGCGCAACTTCTGTTTTCGTTAAAAGAACAATTTTCAGCAATAAAAAATTTGGACTTCGTGTAAAAGCCTCCACCAGCAAGCGCAATATTTCTAGAAATCTTTGAGTTTTTTAGAAAAACTTTATTATTTACACCTGGATCAGTATAGATGCCACCACCTTTATCCATACCTGGACCGCCAGATCTTTCAACTGTTGAATTTATTAAAGCAAAATTACTATCCGAATGCCCTTTAATTGCCCCCTGTTTTCCGCCGCGAATAATTGCATCGTTGATAGTTAAAGAACCTTCAATATCAAATAAATACAAATCTGAAGCATCTGGATTAACATCGCCATACGCTGTTGTTCCTGGTTCTTCTGCGGTAATTAAATGACCATTAGCATTAATTGTGACATTTTTTCCTGCACCAATGCCTAATGGCCAAGTGCTATTATCAGTGACCACAATATCATGATCAAGATTAATTACTTCAGATCCTTCATCAACAAGTGCTTGAAGTTCTTCGATTGTGTCTACTGGATCATCTTCTGCAACAACATTTTTCTTTACTTGAGTGTTTGTAGCAGAAAATAATGAGCCAGCTAGCATTCCTAATAAAAATATTTTTACTGATTTATTGTTCATATTTTTTCCTTATTGGATATATAATAACACCATTTTATTAAATAAAAAAACATATTAAATAATAAAATAGCGATTCTATTTTTAATTCACAAACAAAGTGATAGTATTTAATAAGTAGGAGAAAAGTATGAAAATTAATAAATTATTACTTTTGTCGGTAGCATTATTTCCACTTATAAGTGGATGTAATGAAGATGAAAAATCTGAAGAAACAAACACATGTCAAACATATCAAACATGCCAAACATGCCAACAATGTGAAGAATGTGCGGAGTGTCCAGAATGCCCAGAATTTGATGAAGATTCTTTATTCAAAGTTGATGAAGAAACTTTCACAAAAGCTAAAAGCTTTACTGGCATTGAATATGCACAAATTAATTTCAGCGTATACGAAATCTTTACTGAGTGGAGTTCTTCACAAATAAATAGAGTCAGCTATGAATATGCACCAAATGTTATGAAAAAAACTGACATGGATGGAGAAGAAATCCGTTACTACAAAGAAAATGGTAATACATATCTAGAAGAAATTGATTCAGGCGTTGTAACAACAAGCATAGTTCCTGATTCATATATGACTCAATTAAATGAAATAGCAGTCATTCCATTTGTTGATTACGATCAAATTAAAGACAATTATGATGAGAGTGGAAAAAGCTACATCTTTAAAAATACACAATCTGGAAGAACCTTTGACAACTTGCCTAGATTTTATAAAGGAAGAATCGTTGAATACTATGCAGAATGTTTCGTAACCGACAATATTCTAATTGTAAAAGAAGTAACAATCACCTACAACGAAACAACTCCAACTCCAGTGACATTGCCTGAATAACTTATTTAATAAATTAAATAAAAAAGCGTAGCCATTAGGTTACGCTTTTTAAATTCATACTGGCGGAGAGATAGGGATTCGAACCCTAGATAGACGAATGCCTATAACGGTTTTCAAGACCGCCGCTTTCGACCACTCAGCCATCTCTCCGTTTATTTGGTGGACCCGGCAGATCCTGACACTGCAACCAACCGGTTATGAGCCGGTAGCTCTTCCTTTGAGCTACGGGTCCAGACTTTTAAGTCCGGTGATTAGAATACCATAACTAAACCTTAATGTTTAGTGTTTTTTAAGATTTCTAATCAACCGGACTTGATTAATTTAGTTTTGCTTAACTAATTATTTGTCTTCTTTTCTCTTTTTAGAGACAAGCATTGCAGCACCAGCAGCAGCTGCTAAGGAGACAACTAATGTTGAAGCTGCGACAGAACCCACACAACCAACCTTAACTCCGGTATTTCCACTAGATGGATTATCTGGGTTAACTGGTGTAATTGGTTCGACTTCTTCACCAGTAACTGTAACTGTACATGTAGCTTCCTTACCACCACATGATGCAGTAATAACTGCTGTACCTGCATTATTAGCAATTAAGTTACCACTTGAATCAACTGAGACAATTGATTCATCACTTGAGGTCCAAGTGATATTTGTTGTTTCTGCATCAGTTGGATTAACTGTAGCAACTAAAGTTGCTTCACAGTTTTCTTCAAGATCCATTTCAAGTGTTTCCTTATTAAGAGTAACGCTTGTAACTGGGTTTGCGCATGTTAATGTGACGGTTGTTGTTTTGCCATTACTTGTTGTGGCAGTAATTGTAACTTCACCATAGCCTTTGAATGTAACTAAACCATTAGCGTCAACTGTAGCAACTCCAGTATTGCTTGAAGACCAAGTGACTGCTTGAGGAGCATTGTCTGGGTTTACAGTAGCACTTAATTGTACTGTTTGACCTGGTTTATAAACTTGAGTTGTATTTCCAGAAATTGCAACACCTGTTGGATCAGCATAATTTACTGTGACAGTGAATGCTGCTTTGATTGTTGTACCAGTAACTGTTACATAGTAAGTTGCTTGTCCTGGGACTGATGTATCAACAGCATCAACAGTGTATGTTCCTGCTTCTAATGTGATTGTCTTATCAGTTCCATTGAAGTGTGCTGTAACTGTACCTGGGTTGAATGAGTATGAATCACCAAATGTGGTTGTGCCTGTTGCATTTTCTAAGGTAATGCTTGAAGCACTTGCTGCATTGAGTGCAACGATTGTGTAAGTAGCAGTTTTACCTGAATAGGTAACTGTAACTGTATTTCCGTTAACAGAAACCATTTCTCGAGTAATGTCGATTGTCTCACTGGTGTTGTTATCATAATTGACCTTTAATTGATAACCGTTACCAGTTAGACTTGCAATTTCAGCTTCTGTTAAATATGTTTCAGCTTGTGTGCCAACAAGTTCAACAGATGCGACTTGTTTTTGATTTGCTGTAACCATGAATGTTGCAGATTTTCCAGCATAAGAAACAGTGATAGTGTTTTGGCCAACACCTAAACCTGTTGTGCCTTCAACAGTGTATTGATCTGGCTCAAGAACAACATCTGCACCGTTATTATAGTGTGCTTTAACAACTAGACCACTGAGGTCTGCTGTTTGACCTTCGATATAACCTGTCTTTGTAACATTGGTTGTATCAAGGATAAGACTGCTTAATTCAACGCCAATAACGTTTTCAATCTTATATGTTAATGTAACGCCATCAACAGTTGTGGTTGCTGTATTTTCACCTTCAACTAATGAACCGAATGAAACGAGTTTTGTGACTTGTTTTGTTGTGCCATCAGAATATGTTGTTGTGATGACAGCTTTAACAGTGATGTTGTCTGATTGATAAATGTCGCCAGAAACAGGTGTATTTGTTCCTGCTGCATTATAATCTTTATAAACTTCATATGAGGTTGTTTCAACTTTTGATATTGTCTTACTAACTTTAACTTTTTGACCCATATCTGCAGAGGCGGTATTACCGTGAGCATCTTCAAATGTTGCAGTAATTGTTTGATCACCTACAGTATCAAGAGTTGTTACGTTGTATGACAATCTTGAATCGTTGTATTGAACTTCTTCATTAGCACCTGATTCATAGATTACTTTAATAACGATGCCTTCTGGATTGAACGCTTCGTGATGATCGTATTCAACATTAGCTGCACCACTCAAAAATTGAATTGATGTAACTTTATCTTCTTTAACTCTAACATCGAGTGTTGCAGAAACTGTGACACCATCAATGGTGATTGAAGCTGTACCTTGGACATCACCCGCTGTTGATGTATCCACTGTGACATTATCTGAAGGAATTGTGACTTCACTTGTAGAATTGTCAGAATATGTGACTGTAGCTTTTGCTAAGTCTCCTAATGAGTATTCTTGTCCTTCATAGACAATAGCGTTGTAATCTTCAACTGCAAGGGATGTTGCAATCTTACCAATTGTGAGAGTGAATGCATTGTTAATTGTGTATCCACCATAGGTGACATCAACAGAAGTCATTGAGTGGTCAAGTGTTGTACCATCTGCAACGCTTAATGTAAATGTGGATGAATCGTATGCAATTGCATCGCTCTTCTTACCAGATTCGTAAACGCATTTAACTGCTAATCCTGCTGCGCTAAATGCTTCACCATATTTATATGAAACTTTTGCTGGAGCAGAAGCAAGTTCGATTCCAGTAATATCATCTTTATTAACTGTAAGTTCAATTGATCCAGCAGTGCCACCATCTTCTGGAGTTGCAGTAATTGTAACTTTAGTATTATCTGCATCTACAACTTTAGTTGTAACTAAACCGTTTTGATCAACTGTTGCAATATCTTCATTACTTGAAGACCATGTAACTTCTTTATTGTCTGGTTCACCTTCACCTGAAGAAAGTAGAGCAAATAATTGAGTTGTTTCACCACCATAAAGCACTGTCTTATCCTCAGATGTTGCAACATCAACAGTTGTTTCATCTGTGATGGTTGGTTCACGTGCTGCAACAACCATGTCAACTGAGAATCCATTATATTTAACTGTAATTGTGTTTGTGGCTTGAGTTAATGTAACTGTGCCATCGTTATTTGCGTTATCAAAAGTAAATCCACTTTCGATTTTTTCTTCTTCGTTGGTATTTAATAATCCCTTAACTTCAATGTCACTAACACTGAGTTTATCGCCAATCTTAAGATCTGGTTCGCCTTTTAATGTTGCACTCGCTAAATTGATTAAATCACCTTTACCTGTTGCAACTGGAGTATTCTTATAAATACGAATAGCTCCTTGAGATGCACTACTATAACAGCTAAAGCAGCTTGCGCCACTGTTATATTGCAAAACATTTCTACTATTAGAACCTTGAGCAACAACTGATGCAGTTCCATCAGCCCCAATAGTTATTTTCCAGCTTGCGTTTCCATCAATATTGGATTGCGTTTTTAAATGGTTGCTGCTGCCACTAGCTGCATATAAGTAACCATTACCAACATTGAATGCAAAGGTGCCAGCAGATGTACCAGCTTCAAGGGTAATAATTTGTGTCTTGTCATTAATTGTAGCTGTATTGTTTGCAACAGAAATATCGGCTTCTGTTCTATTATTTGAAGCTTGTGTAGTCGATAAAACTTTTTCCGAATCACTGCTTGTAATAATAATTGTATCGCCAGCTTTGAACTCTGTAGTACTTGCTGTTGTCTTGTAACAATCAACTGTTGGAAGTTCTTTTACAACAACTTCTACTTCGTAAGAAGTAGTTAATGCGTCTTTTGTAACAACAATTGTGTATGTACCAGGTGCGTATGTATTAAATGCTGAAGAGTCAACTGAATAACCTTCAACTGCACTAACTGTACTTCCATCATTATTAACGCCTGTAACAACTAAGTTATCAGCTTTGAATTCTTCACCCATTGTGAATGTAGTTTCATCTTGTGATGGAGTTGCTGTAATACTTGCTAATGAAACAGGTGTTACTGTAATGCCATTAATTGTGAGAACAGCGGTTTTATCATTGTATGTTGCAGTAACTTGAATTGAAGTAGGAGCTTCTGCAACAGTTTTATCTGCAGTGAATGTAACATCATCAAGAGGAATTTTATCTCCAGAAGACATTACACCTTCAACTTCAAGTCCTGAGAAATCCCATTCCTCAGAAGCAATGTATGATTTCTTAGTCATATCAGTTCCTTCAACGAATGCAATTGATGCTAAATCGTTAGGAGTTGCTGTAATTGTAATTTCAACATTGCCTTGAACGGTTAATGTGATTTTGCTGTTGCCTTCGTCATATGCGTCTTCGGTAACATCAACATTATTATTCATAACTTTGACTTGTGGATTAACGCAGCCTTCGGCTAAAGCGAAAGTAGTTTCAAGAGTTTCTCCATATTGTGCGGTTTCTGGTAATTCTTCCAAAATTACACCAGTTAAATTTGTCGCGACTGTGTAATTAATTTTTGTTGCAACACCAGTAATAACTAATGCACCATTAACTTTACCAGCGGCAATTGAAATTGCACCAGTTTGATTGTTGTAAGTGAAATCAGTGAAAGATTCACCACCAACAGTCATTGTGATTGATTCTGGTAGTTCATAACCAGCATTTGCAACTAAAGTTGCACTGAACGCAGAATCAAAGTCAAATGTGGCTGCAACATCTAAGGAACAACCTGTTAATGTTTTTGTAATCGATTGTGTATTTCTAACAATCTTCGCCCAAGCAAGTGATCCAGTAGCATAACCAATTTCGGCTTTGTGATTACCACTAGAAACATAGTCAATTAAATAACCATGAACGATTACTTTATCACCAACATTAAGCTCTCCTGCTGTCCACTTAACTTTATTTGCGGCATCTTCTTTCCATAAAGAATATGCAACAATAGTCTGTGTACCATCCGTTAAATTAAATGTAATTGAACCTGCGCTTCCGCTTGATGTTGAAATAGAAATTCCGTCTTTAACTGTTCCTTTTACGTAAACATCTTGACCATTATTTTTTGTAGAGGTTCCTTTAAAACCATTAATAATATCTAATGCTTCAGAAACGCTGAAAGCATCTTCTTCTGTTAAACCCGTAGCTTTAACAACGACATCAAATGTTTTTGATGCTGTTTTTCCACCGTATGAAACATTTACTGTAACGCTGTATGCACCATTCGCGGTTGGAATAGCAGTTTCGGTTGTAGGAGTAAAACCAGTAATTGTTTTGTTGCCAGACGTAAATGTTCCTGTTAATGTAACACCTGATAAATCCCAATCTTGACCTTTAGAACCTTTAACTTCACCACCAAGTGTTAATGAACTTAATTCATCGGCTTGGACAGTATAGGTGTAATTAACGGTTTTAGTAATATTATTTTCTGTATACGAAATTTGAACTGTTTTTTGACCAGTCGAGGATGTATCTTGAGAAATAAATACTGCTTTAGAAGTAACATCTTTTGTTGTGTTGTCATCATACGTAGCAGTAACAGTTGGCATTACCAATGAGTCACCTTGGAAATAAGTTGTTTTTGCATCTGAAATGTTTAGAGAACTAAGCTGAGCGTTCGATACTTCTTCATAAGTAACCTTAACAGAATATAAGTAAATATTTTTCTTGCCAGAAGACATAGAAATATTAATTTCTAGCGAACCGCCAGTAATTTCTTCCGTATTATTAAATGTGTATTCGGAATGAGTTGTTGTCAATTCGCCGCTTACTCCGATAGATGTATTGTTAATTTTAACTTCTATCTTTGCTTTATTATTACTTTGAGCATCAACGACAACACTTTTAATTTTATATTTGCTAAAAGAGTTGGAAACAAGTTTTTGATAAGAACAAGTTTTACTTCCAGAGCCCGTATGAATCGCGTTACTTTCAAGAACAATATAAGTGGAATCAGTTGTCCAAACATAACTTGCTTTCGCAGAATCTTCCGTTGAAGCATTAACTGTATCTCCGCTATTTGGAGCACTACTAAACGTCAACGTCGACTCCAAGTCCTGAGCTATAACGGAGCGAATTTCCTTGTTATTCGCAGTAAATGTTGGAGCAACTGCAGCAGTCATGCCTAAAAGGGCGATAGCACTGAGTACTAAGATTTTTGATTTGTTTTTCATATGTTTTTCCTCCGGGATAAAGAAAAAAGCGCGTAGAACCCTGCTAACATTATGCGTGTAAGTTCTTAATGCGCTTTTCAAACATGTTATGTACATTATACGTGTAATGTACGCTACATGCAATTAATTATTTTCTTTTTCTTTTAGAAATTAATAATCCTGCACCTGCAATTGAAACAAGTGAGATGATAGCAGAAGTTGCTACAACCGATCCCATACACCCAACTTTAATTTGTGTGTTTGGTGTTCCTGGATTTACTGGTTCAATATCACCTTCATCATCAATGTCTGGATCCACTGTTGTTTTTGCAACAATTTTAATAACTTTTTGAGCATATTTTCCAGAACCGTCTTTTGCAGTAGCTTTAACAGTAACTCTGCCTACCTTTAAGCCCGTAATAGTACCATTGCTACTAATAGTAGCGACACTACTATCTGATACTGACCAATCAACATCTTGAATTGTTGCATTTGTTGGCGAAACGACTGCTAATAAAGTCATTTCTTCATCAACTTCAATTTCGCCTTTTGGAGCAGTGATTGAGATTGATTGAACAGCAACATTTTCAACTGTAATTGTGCATGTTGCTTCAAGACCGAATGAAGTGTTATATGCAGTGATTTCTGCGGTGCCAGCTTTAACACCTGTAACTACACCATTATTTACTGTTGCAACTGAAGTATCGGAGCTCTTCCATTGAAGGCCACAAGAAGAGCCTGCTGGCTCAAATACTGGATTTAACGTAACCGTTCCGCCTGCGACAACAGATGCAGAGGTTTTATCTAAAGATAAACCTGTTGCTTTTGAGTAAACAGTAAATGTAACTGTGTCCTCAAATAATTCATAGTAATCAGTAACTTTTAATGTGACAGTTCCTGTTGAAAGTATTGTGACATTTCCTTCTTGATCAACTGTTGCAACACTTTCGTTATTTGAAGAATACTTAAGTGGCTGATCTTGAGGAACTGTAACACCATTGGTGTTTACTTTAACTTTAAGACCAACTCTATCAGTGTAGATGTTCTCTTTAAATGTTGTGTCTTTGTTAGAAATTTCAATGTGCCCGACTGCACCAGTTACCATAACTTTTACGGTTGCAGTTTTACCACCATAACTAATAGTTACAGTTTGTTCTCCTGGTGTTTGATTGTCAAAGCCCGAGACAGTATAACTACCATATTCAATCATCGCGTGGCTTCCACCTTCAAATGTAGCAGATACCACAAGTGCGCTGTCCCATGGGACATTCTCGCCAATCTTAACTGTGAGAGGTTTAAATTCTTCTCTAACTGTAACATTCAATTTTGTGACTGTGATGTCCTGTTCGATAGTTTTGTTTCTATAAATATCAACATTTAATGATTCGGTTGAATTCAAAGTGAATTTTCCATCACCGAGGTTAACATACTTGCCATTTCCAGCTTGAATTGTCCACCAGTGAATTCCTTGATCAATGTTCTCATTGTATGTGAATGTGAATACTTCTTTTGTAGTTCCTGTCTTGTATGGGTTTACAAGATAAAGTGGATTATAGTTGAATACTTTGTATTCAATATCTTCGCATGCCACTTCAGTTTCATTTGTAAAATTAATGTGAGTAACACTTAATAATGCTGTATCGTCTACAACAATCATTTCAAGTTGATAATAATCCATATATGTATTATCTGTGTAAACAATACAATTCCATGTTTCTGTAGATGTGTTGTAGCTTAAAAGCCCACTTTCATAACCGCCAACATTTGCGGTTGTGATTGTAATTACTTCATTCGAATCGGATGGTTTAAATTGGAATTCTCCAGATTTGAATTTTCCATCAAGCGATTCCATGGTTTCAACTTTGTCAGTTGTGAGAACGCCATCAACTTGAGAATTCAAATATTTTCCACTTGCCATGTCTTTGACATAGAACTTGTTATTTGCGCCTGCAGATTCAAGTTCAAATGGAGATTCTCCTATAGGAGCATAATCAAATTCTTGGGCAAGAAGTCTATTATAATTTGTGCCAGCAGTTTCCATCTTACCTTCATAAGATTTTGTGCCTGATGTACCAGTGAAGAGAATTTGATCTCCTGGAGTTAAAACTGAGGTTGAAATGTAAATATCTTCAACTGCAGTAATACTGAATTCTTTTTTAATTGTAGAATCAGCGTTGAAAGAGACTGTGATTTTAGTTGTATTAGCTGCAACCACAGATGGAGAAACAGTGTATTGTTCCTTTGTTAAAGTTCTTTCATTTGTTGTGCCGCTATCATGTTTATAAGTTAACTTAACTGACTCAACTTTAACAGTTTCACCAATTGAATATTTTTCTTTAATTCCAGTGACTGTAAATGTATCTGCTTGAGGTTTATAAACATTCAATCCAGTAAGAGTGATGACTTTGTCATCTCCATCAAAGGTATATGTTCCTTCAACTGTTCCATCAGCGTTAATTACACCCCAAGTGATTTCACTTGTAATGTCTGTCTTAAATCCATTTGTGAAAATAGCATTAACTTTGACAGCTGTGTCTTTGAAGGTGTCACCAACGTATGGATAAGAAAGTCCTGGTTGATGTGCAATTTCAAATGTGTCGTAAACAAGATTACCTTTTTCGATTAATGCAACAACATTAGTTCCTGTTGAGAATGCGAGCCAATCTAAATCGCTATCTTGCGCTAATGAAACTTTACTATTTCCACATGTTGTTGAAATAACAAAATAACTTCCAGATTTTTCTACAGTCCAAAAATCAACTTTATTGTCAGTTAAAATGATTGCCGAATTATTTTTTCCATCGTTATAAACATTTTTTCTAAACGTTAAATACTTTCCATTGTTTTTAAGCCAATAGGTGTTATCGCCTTTGTATGCCTTTTCAAATGTCCATGCATTTGCATCGGATGTGAAATCTAATGTAGCGTTATTTGAGAGGTCTCCACCCATTGCACCCTTACCATCTTTGTTAGCAATGAAGTATTGATCTCCTGCTAAAACATCATAGACCCATTCATTAACTGTAATTGTCGCAACAGCTTTAACTGTATCATTAACAGTGACTTGTACTTTAGCGGTTCCTTTTGCATCAAGATTAACAACTTGTGTGTCTGTTCCTGAATCTGTTAACGATATGTATTCAGAACCTTCAATAACTTCCCAAGCATAGCTTGAAACTGACTCTACACCTTTAACTTCGCTTACTTTTAATGTAATTGTTTCACCTTTGTTTCCTGCAACTTCGCTATTTTCTAAAACAACTTTTTCAGTATCTCCAGAAAGTTTGTATACGCTAATAGGTGCTTGTCCATTTGATGGATAACAGCAAATACGTGTACTTTGAGCATTGTATCTAATTTCAGTAAGTACGTTTTGATATTTGGCATCATTATTAATAATGTGTATAGTACCTTCGCTATCAGAAACGTTCCATTTATAATTTGAATCCAAAGCCATCTTATTATCGTTTTTGCCTGTGTTCGATGTGGATCCTAATTTCTTTCCATTTTCAAGAGCAAATGTAGTGCATCCTAAATCAACTCCAACGGTAAGAATTTCTGTTTTTGCATCATCAACAATAAGTTTATCTCCATTGAATTCACTATCAATAATGTTGAAATATGTTGAGTTAAATGTGCCAATAACTTTTTCGTCATTGTCTCCTGCTGCAAAAACAACTTTTGAACCTGAGGTAATTTCGCTTGCATCATTTACTTTAGTAAATATTAAATCTCCTGTTGGCAAAACTATATCTCCACCACCAGTTTCTGTGCCTTCGCCACCAGTCTCAGTTCCGCCACCAGTTTCTGTACCGGTGCCTGTTCCAGATCCGCCATCTAAAGTAACAGTAAAGGCCGTAAAACAAAATTGACCAGCTTTAGAATCTCCATCAGTACCATGCGTAGCCTTAGCGCCTACTGTAAAAGTAATTTCAGTCGCACTTCCAGTCCAGGTAACTTTTGAATTGCTTGTATCAATATCTACTTGGCCTGAAGAAAGATCTAGATCAGCTTGTCTTTTAAGACCTTGCGTTGAAATAGCAAACACAACTTTGCTGATTGAAGAACCGTCATTACCCTTGTAAGACAATTTAACTTCAGCACCAGCATATGCTCTAATGTCTTTTGCGGTTGTATTAAACGCTGGATTACTTCCTCCATCCTTTACACCAAATTCAAAAAGGTTATCTTTTGTCGTGAAACTTACATCACCATAATCTGCTGCGGTATATGTTTTTTCTGTTGCGGCTCTAACCACGCTAACTTCACTAATTCCGGCTGAAACTCCAAGCGCCAAAACTGCTCCAAGAGTTAATCCGGAAATCCACTTAATCATTTTGTGTTTCATGTTTGCTGCCTCCAAGTAAATAAAAATGTGCCAATCAACTGATTAGCACATAACTTAGTAACTTTTCATACATTAAGTATACGCTATATTCTCGCGTATGTCTAACCTATGCGAGAATTAAGGAAAGTATTGCTAAAGCAATAAGAAAAGTTGGAATCGCAACAATTACTCCATAAAAGGAGAATTGTTTAAAACTTAATTTCACATCGTGTTCTTTCAAAAGCGAGTTAAACATAATGCCTGCCAAAGCACCGATTGGTGTTAAGAATGCACCAATGTTGCTTCCTGCGATTGAGGCGTATGTCGCCATCATTCTTTCATATCCAGTCATTGTTGGAAGAGAAGAATAAAGGATTGACATTGGAATGTTATTGATCAAATTTGCGACCAAAAAACTTGATGGACCGTATGTCCAAATAGTGTTCGTATTTCCTAATAAATTTCTTAGCAAATCCGACACACCGTTTTGATTTAATGAAATAACAATAACAAACATTGAAATTACAAATGGAATTAACTGCCATGGAAGTTTCTTTCCTATAGGAATAATTTCATTTTTGATATTTTTTGTAATGATTCTTGAAACTATAAAATAAAGCAATAAAGCACCTGCAATGATTACTGAAATTAACCACATTTCAAAACCAATTAAATTTGATAATGCGAGTAATAAAATGCAGATGATTAACACTGATAAACCAACAATTACATCAACCTTATTTTTAAGTGTCATTTCCTCAATTTCAACATTAATTTCTTGACTTAATGATTTCTTAAATAAGAAGTAAATAATAAGGAATTCAACTAATCCTGCTGCGCATGTTGGAAGTGCCATCACCGAGAAATATTCTCCAAATGTTATATCTGCCATGCTTCCTAAATAGATGTTTGTAGGGTTACCAATGATTAACATCATCGACCAAGTATTAGCTGCAGCAAATTCTGCAATCAAATATGGAAGTGGATTAATTTTTGCATTTTTTGCAAAACAACAGATAAATGGTGTGAGTGTTAAAATCACTATATCGTTTGATGTAAATATAGTCAAAATTGCGACCAAAAAATATAAAACTGTAAATAATTTAAATTGATTTTTTCCAGCTTTTTTACACGCTAAATTTGCGAGGTAAGAAAAGAATCCTGCATGATCCAAAAACACAGAAATAAATGTCATTGAAAAGAAGAGTGCTAAGATCTTGATTGGATTAATAGATGCGGATTCATCGAATAAATTCGATAATACATCCGCAAAAGAAACTCTTAAAGTTGCAATCATTAGGATTGCTCCTATAAGTGCAATTAACCAGTATGATGAAAGCTCAATCTTTCCAATTTTAATTTTTGGGAAAAATACAATTGAAAGGATTATTGATAAAAATACGAGCAATGAAATAACTAAGGTTAAAACCATAGTTATTATTATGCTCTTTTTTAAAATAAAAACAACTCTAATGAGTTGTAATTTATTAATGGTAGCTGAGGTCAGATTTGAACTGACGATCTTGGAGGTATGAGCTCCCTGCTCTAACCAGCTGAGCTACCCAGCCATTTAAATGGTGGATCCTAGGAGAATCGAACTCCTAACTTAAGCTTGCAAAGCTAACGTTATCCCATTTAACTAAGGACCCAAGATTCTATAAGCCGCTGTAGCTTACAGGATTAATATTATACATAGTATTATTTGATTTCTCAACAATAAATTGTTTCAAAATATTTATCTATTAAAAAAGACCCTATAGGGTCTTTTATATTACCAATTATAGCGCCTATTCATATAGCGCATATCCGGTAACAAGTTTGGCCAACTAAACTTCAGTTCATGTCGATATTTTTCGTTTCGTATTGTCTTTTGCGAATACCTGGCATGTGGTCTAAATACCACTGGACCAATATGAGGACAATCCATGAAAGCCCATGATTTATTATCAATGTGCTTCATTATTTGGCTGGACGAGACAAAATCACCATACTCAGTATTACCATGATAAATATATCTGGCCTTTTGTGCTAAGGGATTAACACCCTTAAACAATAAGCGTTCAATGACTTTTTTAATAAAGTCTTTATCCTGGTTCAAACGTTTGTTTAATTTAAAAATTTCATCTTTTAATTCGTAACGAACTTCAATTCCGTTTTTTCTAACTTCACCAGTTCCGTCTGTTGTGCCATCACCATACGCAAACAGCTGGATTGTTTTAATGTATTCTTGTTCAAGGCCTAAAGACTTGAGAAAATCTAAAAATGTCAATAATGATTCGCCATGAATTCCATCAGACATTCCAAACTTTAATGAAATGAATTCTTCTTTGTCTTTCCATTTAATGCAGATATCGGGTTTAATGTAATCTTCTGTCTTGAAACAATAAAGCATGTCATCATCGCTGACATACGGAAATAAATGAGCTATGAAATATTGCAGATTATTATTTAGCTCGCCATATTTTTTGCCATTAACTTTTTCAACGAATTCGTCTTCATTTGAAATTCCGGATTTTGTTAGCATAAGAGTCTACCTCCTTTCTAGAGGAAAACAATAAATCCTCTACTATCCTAATAGGCAAAAAAATGCACTTTGTGTTGTAAAATTTTTTTAATCACAAAGTGATTACTTTTTTATTTTGACTACGGTTTAAGGATCAAGAGCGTCGAATTTTTCTTGCCCCGAACATGAAAAAAACGTCCGAAGACGTTATTTTTTTCACTGGTCGGGGCAAAGAGATTCGAACTCTTGATCCCTTGATCCCAAATCAAGTGCGGTAACCAAGCTGCGCTACGCCCCGAGTTAATGATTTACTTTTTTAATTGGCGCGCCTGAGATGACTCGAACATCCAACCCTCAGATTCGTAGTCTGATACTCTATCCAGTTGAGCTACAGGCGCAGAATTGAAGCGCTTGATTATCTTACTCACTTAGTGAGGGATTTTCAAGCACTTTATTTTTTTTAGTGGAGGTTCCTGTCAGAGTCGAACCGACGCTCATTGAGTTGCAGTCAATTGCCTTACCACTTGGCTAAGGAACCATCGCGAGAGAGATTATACCACCACTTAAGAGTTCTAACAAGTTAGAATATAAAAGGAAGCCTTTCGGCTCCCTAGTTACTTTGCTTCACCAGCTTTTCTTAACTTCTGGAAATGTTTCTTTCTAAACACTTTGTAGAAGATAAGCCCCGCTATTGCAAGCACTGCAACACCTTCACATATAAATAAGACAATCGCCCACGTTGGAAGTGGATTAGTTCTAACTGTTTCCCACATATCAAGCACTCTTTGGTTTCCGCTAGGGCCAAAGTCGTTCATGATAGCTAAACGAGGAAGGTCTTGAGCGTTAGGGAATTGAGCTCTAACTTCTCTCATCGATGAATCGTAATCAACAATTAAGACATATTCGTTCGATTCGTCATTACCATAATTAAAGAAATAATTTAAATTATATTTAACATAGCAACTTTCATCGTCCTGGTTGTCAGTAAAATCTTGAAGCAATTCATCATATTCTTCTTGAAGGGCATTAATATCTGCTTGTTCCATATCACCAGGTTCTGCAAGAACATCGGCCATATCATCAAGAATGGTTTGAGTGTCATAACAAGACTTCATATATTCTAAGACTTCATCACCTGCAACTGCTGTTGTGTAACCGACACAATAAGTGTTTTGAACAGCGTTTTCAGGCTTACACATAAATTCAATGAAATCTTCGCCAAGTTCATATTGTGCTTGTTCTTCTGGAGTTCTATTATTTTCATCTTTTGCGTTTTTAGGCATGCAGAAGCAGTCAAACCAAATATTAGAACCTGATTTTGAATCTGGATCAGCATCTCCAATTGGAAGTGAGTAATAAAGATTTAAATCATTTTCTCTAGCTTCTGTAATAGCCCAAGTAGCATCACCACTCCAGCATAAGTTTGCCCCAATCTTTTGAGTGGTCATATCAGTTTTACCTGAGTCAGTTTCAAAACCGAAAGCATTTGCTTTAAGGTTAAGCATATCTTCCATAACCTTCGCAACTGTATCAGCATCGCATTGGTTAATAATTGCTCTTAATGTATCTGCATCCGCACTAGCTTTAACAGCATCATCAAATGCGTGAATCAATGAAATTGTATAAGTGTCACGAACAGAATCTTTGATTGAGAACGTTCCGCTAATGATGTCATAAAGCGCTTTTAAATCTTCATCGCTTGTGTTTGCATATTGGCCATATAAGCAATCCCATGATTTAAATAAATCATGAACATCGTCTTCTGTTGCATCAGGATTAATTTCTTGAAGTAATTCTAAGTAGAAATCGACATTGTACATAATACCTAATGTGCCCCACATATATGGAACGCAATAGTCATAATCTGACTTAGGATTTGCTACTTGATTGCCATCTTTATCAGGAATTTTAACGGACTTAATTGAATCTTCGAGATAACCAGAAATGTTTTCCCAAAGTTCTTCTTTGCGATCAAGTTCATGAAGCATATCTAACGATGCAAGTTTTTGAACCATATAGTCACTAGGAATGATTACATCATAGGTAGTTTTTCCAGTTTTAAGTTCATTAAACATTGTTTCGTTAGTATCATAAGTATCGTAAACGATTTGCAAATCTTGTCCTGGGTGTCTACTTTCCCAATCGGTTTCGTATTGGTCAAGCATGTCCATGTGATATGCAAGTTCACTTTCGTCATATTGCATCTCTTCATCATATTCAGGATCATATTCATAAATATAGTCTTCAGCATTTAAAATGCGAAGGACAATGTCACCGTCTAAATTATTATCACAACCTGAAAGTGTTCCTGCTGCAAGGCAGACAAAAGGAGCAGCAAGTAAGAATTTTAAACTTTTACGCATTTTCTCTCCCCTTTCTAACCTTTGCTTTAGTTCCGACTTTGTTTTGGTAAACAGTAACCAAAATAACAATTGCAAGAACTGCAAGGAAAATAATAACTGTCATAGGACGCATTTCAGGTGGAATAGGTCCTTTTTTAAGCTTTGCTTGAATGAGTGTTGAGAGTGTCTCAATGTTACGAGGACCACTTAATAAACCTGCACCACGCGTAAACGCAGTAACAATGAAATCATCAAGTGACAAAGTGATTGAAAGTAAGAATCCTGACAAAATACCTGGAAGTATTTGAGGAATGATAACTCTAGTTAAACCTTGTCTTGGGGTTGCACCTAAGTCAAGTGCAGCTTCATAAAGATTTGGATCCATTTGTTGAAGTTTTGGTTTAACACTTAAATAAACGAACGGAAGTGATAACACAACGTGTCCAATAAGAAGGGTCCAGAAATTAAACTCAATTCCAAGGAAAACAAACATAACAACTAGTGACAAAGCCATAACAATTTCAGCATTTGAAACTGGAATTTGGGTTGTAAGTTCGATAGCCTTTTGCGCTTTCTTCTTAGAGTAGAATGCGCCAATGGCACCTAATGTGCCAAGGATAACAGAAACAAGAGCACTAACAACAGCAATAATGAGTGTATTGCCTAAAGCTGTCCAAATTTCTTGTGCTATTTTTGTTTCTGGATTAAATAGATTTTGCCAATACTCAAACGAGAATGTTCCGCCTGTGTCACCAATAGAGGTAACGCTTGAGAACGAGAATGCCATTAAAACCAAAATTGGAAGGTACATTAAAATAAGAATTAAATAAATGTAACCTTTTGCGAGTATCTTCTTTACCATAAGTTTGCCCTCGCATCCTCAGATTTACCACTTGTCGCCCACATAGAAATGAGGACAAGAATAAGAAGCAATAAAGCAGTGAAAGAACCATTGTTCCATTGTGAGTTAGCAAAGCTAAGATAAATGGAATTACCAATTAAAGTAATGTTTCCTTCTGCTAATGCATCTGAAATAACATAGCTAGACATGACTGGCATTAAGGTCATTGTGATAGCGGAAATAATTCCTGGAAGTGATTGAGGAATTACGTTTTTGATAAAAACTTGAACTGGGGAAGCACCTAAGTCTGCTGCTGCCTCCATTTGTGATCTGTCTAACTTTAACATTGTTGTATAAAGTGGAAGAATAACGAATGGGAGATAGTTATAAACCATACCAATTAAAGTGGCTAAGTATGGATAATCCCCACCAGTTAAACCAATCGCAAAAAGAATGTCACGAGTAGCGGCGGTTCTCAAAACGAAGTTAATCCACATTGGCATAATAAATAGCATTACTAACACAACATTGTGATTATATTCCTTGCTTGCAAGGAAATATGCAATTGGGTAGCCAATAATTAAGCAAATTAAAGTTGTTTGAATTGCGATAAACAAGCTAACCATGATGACATCAAACTTAGATGAATCACTAAAGAACTTCTTTGCAGCATCTAAAGATAATTGGCCATCAGCATTAGAAAATGCGTAATACGCAATTAAAAGGATTGGCACAATAATGAAAAGTGCCATGAAAATCATGTATGGAATGGATAGGTACTTTCTTTGGAACCTAAATTTCATATTGATCAATATCTCCTTTTAAGCGAGCTTGAATATCTTCTTTCTTAAATTCGAGAGAGACTTTATCTTTTTCATTAAATTGATATTCAGTATCAATGATGAATTCTTCATCATCTTCTGTACGAACAATAATGGCATAGTGGTCCCCTTTATAAATAACGGATGCAACTTCACCTTTAATTTGACCAACTTCGATATCGTCATAAACTTCAATTTTTGTTCTATCAATTTCAAGGGTGAGTTTAGCGCCAGTTAAATCGTATTTTTTATCACCTTTAACTAAATAGCCATCTTCATCCATCTTAGAACCTTTTAATAATTGAGTTAAATCAACTTCAACTTCACCATCAGAAAGTTCAACATTATTGGAACGTAAAACTTCACAGTTAGGGAAAATGTTTGCTAGGTCCGGTTTAGACATAACGTGGATGCCATCGGGTTCAATGTCGACTGAAACTTCACCAACCACAATATCTTTTGTTGATTTAGCAAGTAATTCTGATTTACCAACTTGAATTAAATATTCATAGTGAACACCTTTGAAAACTTTAGAAGTAATTACACCATTTAATGAGGTTTTGGTTGGCTTACCTAAAATAACGTCTTCAGGTCTTACGACAATATCAACGCGTTCATCTTTTGGAAAATCGTCTAAACATTTCCATTCTTTGCCAAGGAATTTAACGACTTTCTTTCCGGTCACAACACCGTTAAGCAAGTTGGATTCGCCGATAAAATCGGCGACGAAAGCGTTAACAGGTTCATTATAAATTTGTTCTGGCGTACCAATTTGTTGGACGACACCATGATTCATAACGACAATAACATCTGACATTGTTAATGCTTCTTCTTGATCGTGTGTAACATAAATAAAAGTAATACCCAAGCGCTTGTGCATTTCCTTTAATTCGATTTGCATATCTTTTCTCATCTTTAAATCGAGCGCACCTAAAGGTTCGTCGAGTAAAAGAATTTCTGGTTTATTAATAATACAACGTGCAATTGCAACTCT
>JAKSVY010000018.1 GCA_024413875.1 Bacilli bacterium | reverse complement strand
AAGACCACAGGTGTAATTGCCCAACTTGAATTAACAAACTCAAGTGGTGAAGTTAACACAATAAATAGCGATGAGACATGGAATTGGTCAAATGATGGACCAATTAGATTTGCAGATTTAAAAGATGGAGAAAACGTTGATTTAAGACTTAAACCATCATTTATCAATAAATGTAAGGTTATTTCTCCTAAAGTTACTCTAACAAGCGGAAATAATACATTTATTGAAGAACAAGAAGTTTTTGAACCTGTAAGAATTTCTAAATCAAATACTGGAAGACAAGTTTTTGAATTTAAACAAAACTTAGCAGGATATTTTTCATTAAAGTTTAATGCCCATAAAGGCGATAAAGTTCATATCACAATGGGAGAACTTTTAGATAATGAAACTGGCAACGTTTCCTTAAAGAATATTCAACTTCCAAATAATAAGAGAATGACTCCAATGCAAGAAATAAACATAACTTGCATTGAAGGACTAAATGAATATAAAGGGAAGTTCTTTATCGCGGGTTTCCGTTATTTAGATATTGAAGGTGATATTGAAGTGATTGAGCTTAAACAAATTGCTTTATATTCTTCTGTTGAAGAAACATCTTCTTTTGAATGTTCTAATGAATTAATCAATATCTTCCATAAGAATACTTTATGGTCACTTAAGAGTAATATTGCAGATGTTCCAACCGATTGTCCAACAAGAGAAAGAATGGGTTGGACTGGTGATACACAGGTATTCTTCAATACTGCCGCGTATTTAACAAACTTTGGAGCATTTGCTAGAAAACATATTGTTGATGTCTTTGATAGACAAGATAAGAATGGAAGACTTCCACAAATCGCCCCATACAATGCGGAAGATTGGTTTATGAATGTTATGAATGGATCAGTTGGTTGGGCGGATGTTGGAATTTTAATTCCTTATCGATATTATTTGATTTATGGTGATGATTCTTTATTAGTCAAATATTATGACAATATCAGAAAATACATTCACTTTATGATTGATAGATGTGGTCCTGCAAAAGGAATATATGCTTTATACGCTAAACCACTTCATCTTTCAAAAGAAAATAGAAGATATGGAATTAATACAGGTCAATCATATGGGGAATGGGCGGAACCAAATGATATTAAACCATTTGTATGGACCGATTTTTGTGAACCTCATCCAGAAGAGTCGATGGCGTACACTTCATGGATGTGTGATTTAATGATTAAGATTTCAAATATTGTCGGTAAGACTGATGAAAATGATCTTTACAAAGAATATCGTGATGGTGTTAAAAAGGCCTATCAAGAATTAGTTAGTAAAGATAGATTTTCTCTTCAAACAACAATTAGGCAAGCAAAGCTTGTTCGTCCATTATATTTAGGTTTACTTACTGAAGAACAAAGTAAACTCGCTAAAGAAAGATTAATTAAAGTCATTGATGATTATGGTTGGAGATTAGGAACAGGATTTTTATCAACACCATTCATATTAGATGTTTTAACTGATATTGATCCTACATATGCTTATCGTATGCTTGAAAATGAAGAATTACCAGGATGGTTATATATGGCAAAAGTTAATACTGGAACAATCTGGGAAGGATGGGAAGGACCTAATTCTCAAGCTGGTATTGCATCATTGAATCACTATTCAAAAGGTGCGATGGTGGAATGGTTATATCGCGGAATGTGCGGTATTAACATTGATGGAGAAAATCATTTCCTTTTAAAACCAATTATTGGTGGAAAAGAAACATACGCAAAAGCAAGTTACAATAGTATCTATGGTGAGGTTGCTCTTTCTTGGAAAAAAGAAAATGATAAAATCATTATAGATATTGAAGTGCCTTCTAACACGACTGCATCATTTATCTATAAAAACAATGAAATACTTCTTGATACAGGAACATATCATTTTGAATATTAGGAGAAAAGTATGGAATTATTAGATTACGAAAGAAAACATATTGAATATTGCGAGGCTAACGCACACGAATCAGTTCTTTTATTAAAAAGAAATGATGCTTTTCCAATTGATAAACCATGCAAGGTTGCTTTATTTGGTAATGGTGCTAGAAACACTATTAAAGGCGGCACAGGATCAGGTGATGTTGTGTCTAGATACTTTGTTAATATTGAAACCGGTTTAGAACAAGCTGGATTTACTGTTACATCAAAACCTTGGTTAGATGCATATGATGAAGAAGTTAAGAAATGGTTAAATAGTTATATTAGACGCACCATCAAAGAAGCGAGAAAACATAAAATTTGGGCAGCCGTATATTCGATGGGTGTTTTTGATTATGAACATGACTATGAAATATCTACCGATTATGAAGGTGATATTGCGCTTTACGTTTTATCAAGAAACTCTGGTGAAGGTAATGATAGAAAAAATATAAAAGGTGATGTTAAGTTATCTGACAGTGAAGTTAGAGATATTTTAGATTTAAATAAAAGATTCTCTAAATTTATGTTAATTCTTAATGTTGGTGGAGTTGTTGATTTAACACCTGTTTTAGAAGTATCAAATATTCTATATTTATCTCAATTAGGAGTTGTAACAGGAAGTATTCTTCCTAAGATTTTATTAGGCGAAGTAAATCCATCAGGGAAACTTGCAACAACATGGGCTAAACCAGAAGATTATCCTTTCTTTGATGAATTCTTTAAAACACATGATACTTACTACAAAGAAGGTATCTATGTTGGATATAGATATTTTGACTCTATGAATAAAGAACCATATTTCCCATTTGGATATGGTTTATCTTATACAGATTTTTCTTACGAAATTATCAATTCTTCTTTAGAAGGAAGAAAAGTGTCTATAGATGTTAAAGTCACTAATGTAGGTAAAATGCCTGGTAAAGAAGTTATTCAAGCATATCTACATTCTCCAAAAGGAAAATTAGATAAGGAATACCAATCATTAGTAGGATATAAGAAAACTAAACTGTTAGATGTAAATGAAAGCGAAGTTGTCACTGTTGAATTTGATATTTCTAATTCAGCATCTTATGATGAAGAAACAGCAAGTTATATTTTAGAAGAAGGTAATTACTATGTTTTAGTGGGTAATTCATCTAGAAACACTAAACCAGCTTTATGCATTAAGAATAACCAAACAATCATTACTAGAAAACTTAATAATAAGCTTGGTAAAGCTGACTTTAAGGATTTTGTTTGTGATTCAAGTTTAGAAGTCTTAGAAGAAGTAAAAACTGTTGAATTAAATCAAAATGCTTTTGTAACAGAAGAGACTTCTTATGCTAAAGACACATATGTTGATCCAGCAATCGAAAAGTTAAGTAATGATGAACTCTTTGATATGGCTGTTGGCCAATATGGAAAAGGTATGGCAGCAATTGTTGGAGAAAGTAGTGTACACGCTCCTGGAGCAGCGGGTGAAACAACACTTAAAGTTCAAACTATTGATAAATATCTTATTATGGCGGATGGTCCAGCAGGACTTCGTTTAAAACAAACCTATGGGGTTGACGAAAAAGGTATATACGATATTGCCTTTGACCCAATGATGGTTAAGATGGCGTATTTCCTTCCAGCAAGACATTTAACTAAAGGAGTTATCTTGCCAAACAATTCAAAACGTAAAGGCGAGATTCATCATCAATATACAACCGCAATACCTATTGGTACAGCTCTTGCCCAATCATTTAATAATGATTATTTATACGAATTAGGAAAAATTGTTTCTGAAGAAATGGAAACTTTCAATATCGATTTATGGCTTGCACCTGCAATGAATATTCATAGAAACATTTTGTGCGGTCGTAATTTTGAATATTTTAGTGAAGACCCATTTGTTTCAGGCGTCGTTGCTGCTTACATCACTAAAGGTGTTCAAAGTGATCCGAAGCGTGGTGTTACAATCAAACACTTTGCGGGTAATAACCAAGAATTAAATAGAAATAACAATAATGACCATGTATCAGAAAGAGCGTTCCGTGAAATCTATCTTCGAGGCTTTGAGATTTGCGTTAAAGAGTCTCAACCAAAGGCTATTATGACATCCTACAATTTAATCAATGGTGTTCACGCTTCTGAAAGTTATGAATTATTAAATGATATCTTAAGATGCGAATGGGGATTTGATGGACTTATTATGACTGACTGGATCCAATCAGGTAGATCGTTCTGCTACAAACATAAATATCCTGCTCCATACGCAGCAAATAATGTTCTAGCAGGAAATGATTTAACAATGCCAGGTGCACCAGCCGATGTAAAGAATCTTAAAAAGGCATTGAAACAAGGCAAGTTAACTAGACAAGATCTTGTTTATAGTGCATCAAGAATTTATCGTTCAATTCAAAAGCAAAAAGACTAGTGATTGAATTTTATTAGTTTACTTATATAATAGTAAAACAATGAAAGAATTCAAATCTACTACACTTATTAAGAAAGCGTTTAGCTCCAAAGAAACCAAAAAAGCATTACCGTATGTAATGTTTTTAGGTATGTTTTGGCAAAAATACTTAGGAAAATATTCGACCGTTCAAGCTTTAGTAAGCGGTTCACCAACATTAAGTGAAGAAGGTATGATTAAAGGATTTAAGCGTGTATCAGAGATTTCTGAATCAAAGATTCAATTTGTTTATAACGTATATAGCGAAGAACAAATAAATGAAGATAAAACAAGAAAAGACGCGGTTATTATGCATTTCCCTAGTAACAGCGAAGAAAGAAAACCTTTTGTCCTTATTTGCGCTGGTAGAGAGTATTCAATGGTCAATAGTGGAGCGGAAGCGTTTTCCACTGCGAAAGCATTTAATGATTTAGGCTATACAGCATTTGTTGTTAACTATCGTGTTTTTGAAAGACCATTAATGCCTCTTCCAATTGAAGATCTTGTTATGGCGGTTCGTTTTGTAAATGAACACGCGGATGAATTCAATGTCTTAAAAGATAATTACATTGTTAATGGCTTCTCAGCAGGTGGTAACTTAGTCAACTTATTCTGTTCTAAGAAAGTTGGGTACGCTAATTATGGGCTCGCTAAACCATTAATGAATATCGCAGTCTATTCAGGATGCGATATTGTTACTGAAGATGAAGAAGATAAGAAGTTTAAATACACAACAAAGTTGCTTGGCTATTCAAGATTAGAACTTGTTAATGATTACTTAGTATCTAAGAACGCTGAAACGTTCCCTAAGACTTTTATTGTCTTTGCGGAAGATGATGACTTTGTTAAACCAAAAGAACATCAAAAACTTGTTGATACCTTAAACGAACTTAAGATTGAAAATAAGGTATTGATTGGATACCGTGGAAGACACGGCTTTGGTAGTGGTGAAGGCACTCCTTTAGAAGGATGGGTCGATAAAGCTATCGAATATCTATTAGAAAAGTAAATACAAGAAAAGCCCTATATAAAATAGGGCTCTTTTTATTCGTGTTTAAGTTCGTTAGACATTAATTTCCTTATTTCATCTTTAGGATTAATGCCATTAAAGATAATGTTATATACAGATTCAACGATTGGTGAATAAATGTTATTTGCTTTAGCGATGTTATAAGCAATTTCACAAGCATAGACACCTTCGACCGTTTTGGTGTTATTAGCTTTAAAGTATTCAATTGATTTACTTCCAATCGTGTAACCAGCTGAATAGTTTCTTGAAGTAGTGGATGAACATGTAAGAGTTAAATCACCAATACCCGCTAAACCATAACAAGTAGTGAGATTACCACCAAAGAAAGTTACATAACGAGATATTTCAAGTAATCCTCTAGCGATTAATGCTGCTCTGGTATTAACCTTACATCCAAGTCCATCTAAGATACCACTTGCTAAAGCAATAACGTTTTTTAATGCTGAACAGTATTCAGCACCGATGATGTCATCATTAACATAAACTCTAAAATATGAGTTAGAGAATGCTTTCTGAACTACTGTAGCAGCGTCTAAGTTTTCTGAGAACGCTGTAATAGCAGTGAATTGGTGTTCAACAACTTCTTCTGCAAATGTTGGACCAACTAATGCAATGATCGGATTCTTTCTGTTACCTAACGCACTCTTAATAACAGTAGAGAATGTATTATGTGTTTTGTTATCAAATCCTTTAGCGACATTAACAATAATTACAGATTCATCAATTTGATCTTTAATTTTGCTAACAGTGTCTACTAACGCAAAAGAAGGAACAGCTAAAACAATTAAGAAAGAATCTTTTAAAGCTTCATTAATATCTAATGTAGCCTTAATAGATTTATTTACAAAATATCCATTTGGATAATATTTAGAATTTGAATGTGATTTATTTATTTCTTCAATTTCTTCAGGGATGATTCCATAGATTACTGTTTCATATCCATTGTTAGCAAGGATATCTGCTAGGGCAGTACCCCACGCTCCAGAACCTAATACACAAACTTTGTTTAACATAATTTCTACCTTTTGAATTTGCTCTATATTATAAGAAAATAATTATTTTTACTATTCTTTTTTAAATAATGATACAAAAATTTCAATTTTGTCCTACAAAGTAGGACTTATATGAATTTAAACTTTTTTCGGCACTTTTTCGAAATTCTTACCTATTTATATAACGTGGAGGGGAAAGAATGAATTGTTTCATTTTCTCCGAGAACAACATTGGCTACTACGATAGCTCATGAATGATTTATTAATGATTGTCCTCATTCTTGTGCTTTTGTATCTACTCAAGAAGTAAATAAAAAAGTTCCCACAAAGTGAGAACAAAAACCATAACTAAATTATATAAGGAGGTTTGTAGTAAGTCAAGACGTTCTCCCTCACATGTTTATCGTGTGAGGTCTTCCTTCATTTAGGAGGCAATGTTATGCGCAAATATTGCTTCATAAAAGTAAATCCAGATAGAACTTACTTTGGATATGAACGATCTAATCGTCCTTATCATAGTCTTAGTCCTCCTTTACAAAGTCCTTAAGGGCTAGTAAAAGAAAAGGTCCCTGGGGTGTACACCAAGGGATCCAAGACTATTAATAATAGTATATTAGAAAGTTAATGCTTTATCAAGGATTTCTACCACCTTCCCTAATATACGGGTGTAAGGTGGTCTTTTTTATTTTATCGTATATATGCTCTTTTAAGCTTGTTAATGATATTTTAATTTAATTATTTTATAATTCGATTATATGAAAACAAATAAATGGTACAAAGATGTATATCGTCGTCAACTTGTTGATATGCATATTAATGACACTAACGACGAATATTTATCTAAATTTAATCCTAAAGAATATTTTGATAATCTAAAAACAGCGCATATTGAAGCTCCAATGATTTATCTTCAAGCTCATACTGGCTTATGTTATTACCCAACAAAAGTTGCAAGAACACATAAAGCAATGCTTGGTGAAAATAATGGAATCAAACAATTAGTGAATATGTGTAAAGATGATGGCCTCAAAGTAGTGGGCTATTACTCTCTTATTTTTAATAACGTGGCAGCAGACTCACATCCTGAATGGGAAATGGTAAACGCTGATGGAACAACTTGGAGAGACCATGGACAAAGATATGGACTATGTTGTCCAAATAATCTTGAATACAGAAAGTTTTTAGACAAAAACATTAAAGAGTTATCCGAGTATTTTACTAATCTTGATGCGATGTTTTATGATATGCCTTATTGGGAAGTAACATGCCATTGTCTAGCTTGCCAAAAACGTTATTTAAAAGAAACAGGTAACAAACTTCCTGTTAAAGAAGATTGGAATGATCCTAATTGGCTTTTATATGTTAAAAAGAGACAAGATTGGATGGTGGAATTCGCTCATTTTGCCAAAGATACTTCATTGAAGTACATGCCTAACTATACAGTTGAGCTTAACTTTGCTGCGGTTATCGGATGTAACTGGCTTGGAGGATCAACAGAAGGTATTAATGATGCTTGCGAATTTACAGGTGGTGACCTATATGGTGATTTATATTCGCATAGCTTTACTGCCAAATACTATTATGGTGTTACAAAGAATCAACCGTTCGAATATATGACTTGTAGATGTAACCATAACTTAAGAGAACATACGGTTACAAAACCGCAAGAAATGCTGGATAGTGAAATCCTTTTAACCTGCGCTCATCATGGAGCGACTTTAAATATTGACGCGATCAATCCAGATGGAACTCTTGATTCAAGAATATATAAGAAAATTGGTAAGGCTTTTGAAAAGCAAATGCCTTATGAACAATACATGAATAAAGGTAAGTTATACGCTGATGTAGCAGTGTATTTTGATAGTAAAACTTTATTCGAAGAAAAATATGCAAAAACATATAACAAATTATGTGCAGTCAATGCTCATAAAACACTTGTTGAAAACCATGTTCCAACTGCAGTTATTGCTAATACAAGTCTAAAAGACTTAAGTCAATACAAAATGATTATTGCGCCTTGCTTACAAGACTTTGATAATGATGAACCACTTAAGTTTGTTGAATATGTAAAAAATGGTGGAATTTTATATCTTTCAGGTAAGTCAGATTCACGTTTAATGAAAGAATTCTTTAATGCGGAATTTGATAAATATACCTTTGAAGATTCTCCATTTGAAAGAGTATATAAAGGATACGCTGAAGTACAAGCTTATATTTATCCTGAAAATGATTATGAAGACATTTTTGGAGAATTTAACAAAAAGTATCCAATGCCAATTGTCTATAAACTTCCTACATTCAAATCTATGAATGGTGAAGTTAAAGCAAGATTAACTCTTCCATATACTGATCCAGATAATAATTCAGTTTATGCCTCAATTCACTCTAACCCACCAGGTGTAACAAAAGAAACTCCTATGATGGCAGAGGTTAACTATGGGTTAGGTAAAGTTATTTGGACAAGTGCGTTAATTGAAAATGATGATAGACAAAACTATAAAGATATCTTCATGAAAATTGTTAAGAGATTTGTTTCTCCTAAATATGAAGTTAAGACTAATAAATATGTTGAATCAGTCATTTTTGAAGATAATGAGAAAGTTTATTTATCACTTGTTGATATCAATGATTATTTTGAAAAAGATGAACGTAAATTTGAATTAAAACTTCCGTTTGTGGCGTCTAAAATTCATAACATTACCACTGGTGAAGATACATTAAACTCTAATTATTTATCAGGCAGATTTACCGAATTCGTCATGTTTGAAATTACTAAATAGTGTCGAATTTATCGAAACATTTTACATTAAAAGAAACAAGGAAACGATTAATCGTTTCTTTTTGTTTCCTTACGTGTATATGCGTAAATATTTTACAAGTCTAGGTAATTGTTGTATTATTGTCTCAATTCCTTTAAATCAAGGAATTACAAAAAATGAACAAGTTTAAAAGATTACAACCTATAACATTATTATTTGCAGGATTCCTAGTTCTTATTCTTGCTGGGGCTTTTTTACTTTGGATGCCATTCGCATCAAAGGATGGCCATTTCTCAAACTTTGTTGATGCCTTATTTGTTTCAACAAGTGCAGCATGCGTTACTGGATTATCTCCATTTAACACATTCGATCACTGGAACCTATTTGGACAAATTGTTATCTTGGTCCTTATTCAAATCGGTGGTCTTGGATTTATGACCTTCATATCAGTTGTCCTGTGGATAGTGAATAAAGACTTAGGATTATATGGTAAGACAGTTATCATGCAATCAGCTGGTACATTCTCGTTTGGTTCAGTTAAACCATTGCTTAGAAGAATCCTTATAGGAACATTTATCTTCGAGTTAATAGGAGCAATCCTCTTATCAGTGTTCTTCTTCCCTGAATTTGGATTCAAGGGTATCTGGTATGGAACATTTACATCAATCAGTGCTTTCTGTAATGCGGGATTTGATTTATTCTCTGGATCATTCTCAAGTTCATTATCGGCATTCAGAAATAATCCTGGAGTATTAGTTACTATCGGATGCTTAATTCTTATTGGTGGTAGTGGTTTCGTTGTTTGGAGTGACTTAATCGATTCTAAGTTCAGATGGGGTAGACTTCAAATGCATACAAAGATTGTCTTAACCTCAACACTTGTATTAACAATTGTTCCGATGTTCTTATTCATGTTATTTGACTTTACAGACTTTGGACGTGCTGGAGCATATACAACAATTGATATTGGTGCTAAATTCTTGAATTCATTCTTCTTAGCAGTAACACCAAGAACAGCCGGGTTTGCATCAGTAGATTATTCACTTTTATCTCCAGCAAGCAAAACCCTTACTATCTTGTTAATGTTTATTGGCGGTAACTCAGGTTCTACTGCTGGTGGTCTTAAGGTAACAACAATGGTGGTAATTATCTTCAACCTTGTTGCTAATGCTCGTGGTAAAGATGAAGTTGCTATCTTCAAGCAAAGAATTAATGGTAGCATCATCCGTCAATCTAGTGCACTTATGCTCTCATATCTTGCAATTTTATTTGTTGCAATTATGGTTATTACATCGGTTGATGATATAGGTACTGAAGCAGCAATCTTTGAATGTGTAAGTGGACTTGCAACTGTTGGCTTATCACTTGGAGTTACAGGTACTCTCTCAATTACATCTAAAATCGTATTAATATTATTAATGTATATCGGAAGATTAGGAGCATTTGGTTTGTTCAACTTAATTATGGGTAAATCAAGTGAACATCAACTCTTACATCCAGAAGGAAGGATAATGGTCGGATAATATGAAAAAATTCTTAATTATTGGTATGGGTGAATTCGGAACCCAAATTGCAAATCAATTAATGGAACTCGGAAACGAAGTTTGCGTTGTTGATAATGACTATGAAAAAGTCAACGCTATTAAAGATGTCTATTCAAATGCTTTAAAGGGTGACTGTTTACAACTTCAAACACTTAAAGAATTAGGTGTTAAAGATTATCAAGCATGTGTTGTCACTGTTGGTGATAACTTCCAAAACTCACTTGAAATCACAAATAGACTTAAAGAAGCAGGCGCTAAATACGTTGTTGTTAAGTCTTATAGTGATATTCAATCTAGGTTCTTAAAGATGGCGGGTGCTGATGAAATTGCCTTCCCTGAAAAGGAAAGTGCTCTTAAGTTAGCAGCTACTTTATCAAACACTAAGTTAAAAGACTTTGTTAAGATCTCTGATGAATATGGTATTTATCAAGTTCAAGTACCTAATTCATGGATTAATAGACAAATCGTTGAATTAAACATTCGTAAGAAATACAAAGTCAATGTTCTTGCTGTTAAGCAAAACTTAAAAGTCTTTGTACCAGAACCTGACTATGTATTTACTACTGGTGATTCAGTCTACGTATTCGGTACAGAAAAGAATATTGGAAAACTTATCTAATTGAATTAGCCTACTATGTAGGCTTTTTCATTTTTTAAGGAGATTAATATGGAGAATTCTTTAATCTTTTAAAATTAACATTAAAACCAATTATTGTTCTTTTGCTTTTTATTAATAAATAATTAATATATAAAATATAATATATAATGATTACGTAATTAAAGGGGGTTAATTATGAAAAATAGCAAACTATTAATATCAATGTTTGGTGTTTTTATGTTAGGACTTACTTCATGTGGTTCAAAAACTAATAATAGTGGATCTGCATCTGGCTCAACTGATACAACACCGGCACAAACAACAGATTCTACAAATACAGAATCTAGTGATACAACACCAGTTCATGAACACAATGTTTCTACTTCTTGGACAACTGATGAGACAAATCACTGGCACACATGCGATGGCTGTGATGAAGTCTTTGACTTAGGTGCTCACACATTTGGTGAATATAGAGTTATTAAAGAAGCTAGCTTTGAGGAAACAGGTTTAAAAGAAAGAAAATGCACTGTCTGTGAAAAAGCTGAAACTGAAGTTATTGAGGTTCTTCAACATAACTATTCAACATCTTGGTCACATGATAAGAATGGTCACTGGCATGCTTGTACAGATGTCGGCTATTCAACTTTAAAGAAAGATTATGCTGAACACACTTATGGTGAACCTATAACCGTTAGAGAACCAAGTTATAACCGCGAAGGTCAAGCAAAAGTAATATGTACTATCTGTGAATATGTTTCTTATGTTTCAATTCCTAAATTAGAACTTACTTATTCTGATGAATGGTCAACTAATGAATATGGCCATTGGCACGCATGTACTGTTCCTGGATACGAAAGTTCATATGCTGATTATGACGAACACACCTTTGGTGAAGTTGTAGTTGGTGAAGATTCAACATTTGAACAAACTGGTACTGCTACTCAAACTTGTTCAGTATGTGGATATGTAAAAGACTTAATTATTCCAGTAAAAGAACATAACTATTCTAATGAATGGACAAGTGATGAAACTGGTCACTATCACGTATGTACTGATGAAGGATATGAAATGTTAAAGAGTGATGAACAAGAACACACTTGGGATGAAGCTCAACACGAAGAAGTTGAATCAACTTGCCAAACACATGGTCATATTCATGATGTATGTTCAATTTGTGGATATACTAAAGATGTAGAACTTGAATTAAGTGGACATAGTATTGTCTATGGTAAAGATGATTTTTACCACTATGGAATTTGTGAAAATTGTGATTATTCCCAAGGATCAAGTGGTCACACTTGTGATGTTAATGAAGATGGTCTTACTGAATCTTGTTCAGTATGTGGATTAACTAGACCTGTTTATATTCTTAACATTACTGCAGAATTAAATCGTGTTGGTGAACAAATGAAAATTGTTCCTTCCTCAATAGAATGGAATCAAGAACCAGCAGATATCTTCCCACTTAGATATGGTAGAACATTCTATTATGGTTCTTATAGTTATTTTAACTGGAGAGAAGCAGATATGAACGAGATTGTTCCTGATGACTATTTAAATAAGGATGAAAAATTCTTAGTTTATATAGGTCCAAAAAATGGTTACGATAAAAAACAAATTATATGTAACCAAAGTGGTGTCTTATTTAATTTTAGAGTTTATGTTAATGGTGTTTTAGCAGAAAACTCAAATAGTGGTATGGGTCTGATTTCTGATGATGGCAAACATTACTATGGAAACTTATTTAGATGCGAAATTCAACAACACCTTTCTTAACATAAGTTAAAATAAAAATGACTTGGAACTAACCAAGTCATTTTTTGCTATTTCTTAATGTAGAATACAGCGACTGTTTCAGGACCACAATGACATGCTAATGTATAGTCAATTTGGCTGAATGTAATATTGAGTTTATCGTTTGCTTCAAGAAGTTTGTTTCTTAAGAATTCTGCTTCATCGAGGTTATTAGTGTAGCTAATTTCAACTGGGTATTCTTCATTAACATTTTCAAGAACAAGATCACCCATTTCCTTAATTGTTTTACGCTTTCCTAAGTGAATTGCTTTGATTTTAAGTTTTCCTTCTTCGTTTGCTTTTACAATTGGTTTTGCTTTTAATGTATTTCCAATTGCAACTTCGACCTTATTAAGTCTTCCACCTTTATAAAGGTGATCAAGACTTCCAATAGTGAAGTAAGAGACAACACCTAATGAGTTTTTATCTAAAGCAGATTTAATTTCAGTAACTGATTTACCTTCATTAGCCATTTTTGCAATTGCTCTAACAACGAAATGCATTCCTGCGCCACCGGTAAGTGGATCGATAACAACGACACGTTCGCCAAATTCTTCTTTAAGATTTTCGCTAGCGTTTACCGCGTTAACATAAGTTGAAGATAGTCCTGATGATAATGCAACATAGATAACATCTTCATTTTTTTCTAAATAAGATTTGAATGTTTCTTCGAATACATAAGAATTAATACATGCAGTACCAACTTTTGCTTCATATAGCTTTTGGTAGAATTCATCTAATGAATATGGAGCATTTGTAGGATCTTGTTCGACACCATCAACAATGAATGTTGTAGGGACAACAGTGACACCTAATTCAAGTGCTTGTTTAGTAGTAATACTTGATGTTGAATCAACTAATATACGAATTTTGTTCATAGTAAACCCCCTTTTACTAATGCGTTTTACTTTAACATTTATTTTATAAATAAACAATACACAATTTTTGTGTGTATTGTTGTTAAATAAAAAAGGCCAAGGATTTTTTCCTTAGCCCATTTAGATTAATTAAAGTAAATATTCGTAAGAGTAGACAACTGTTGGTCCGTACTTAGCAGTGATAAAATCGCCAACGCCATCTTGCGATAAAGCTTCACATAATACTTTAGTTTTTTCTGAAGCTACATCGCTAGTTCTTGTAGCGATAATGTTAGCTTTTTTACCAGCAACTTCTTTGGATTCGCCAAAGACACAGTATTCGATAGCTTTAGCAGAACCCCATTTTGTTAAAGCGAAGTTTCCTGGAATAACAGCGTAGCCATCATCTTCAACTTTGTTGGTTAATAAACCATTATCGACACATTTGACTGTGACACCGATAGAAGAAGTGTAGCTTGCTTCTGGGTGACTTGTATCAAAGTTATCAAGGTTATAAGTATCAATTAAGCCTTTGTCTTTAAGAAGTTCTAACGCTCTATCGAGATTAGAAACGTCATTAATGACATTGACTGTCTTTCCTGTAAAGTCAGTGATTTTTGTTTTTCCATAAAGGTTTAATGGTTCATAGTGGACTTTTGCAACAGCAGAGATTGCATATCCTTTAGTAGCTACTTCTTCTTCAAGATATGGAATGTGTTGGAAGTAGTTAGCGTCGATACCTCCGTCATTCAATGCTTTGTTAGGAGTGATGTAGTCTTGGTATTCAACAACTTTAAGTTTATAACCAGCATTTTCAATGTAGTTTTTAACAACATCGGATTTTAAGATTTCTGAGTGTGGTGAAGGTGATGCTCCGACACGGATTGTTTTCACATCGTTGCATCCTGTTAAACCTGAACATGCGAATGCAAGAATTGGTAAGATGATTAATTTTTTCATGATAGTTTTCTCCTTTTATCTAATTTTTTAACAAGCATAAGCCCAAATTCTTGAATGACTTGGACAATGATAACCACAACAAGGACAGCGAACCACATACCCCAAGTATTTGATCCATAATATCCAAGAGTGAAGGCGTAGGCGATTAATCCGCCTGCTCCAATATAACCAGCAAATGATGTATAACCAATGATATTTACTACAGTAACTAATCCACCAATTAATAATGATATCTTAGCTTCTGGAAGTAAAACTTTAGTGATAATTTGCCATTTTGAAGCACCTAAAGTTGTAACAGCTTCAACTTCACCTGTTGGAACATCGGTTAATGATTGTTCAACAACACGAGCGATATATGCGAATGAAGAGAAGACAAGAGGGATGATCATTGAGTACCAATAACCTGACCAGTTACCTTTACCAATTAAGGCATTTGATAATGGGATTGTAATTACTATAAGTAATAAACAAGGAATTGATCTCATAACATTAACAATAAATCCTAAGATGAGATTAACGGGTCGGCATTTACAAATACCGTTTTTAGATGTGATTGATAATATAACTCCAAGCGGAAGTCCGATTGCATAAGCAATAACTGCAGATATAAGAACCATTCCTAATGTTTCAAGGGAGGCAATTCCAATTGATTCCCAGTTAATAACGCTTGCAAGTAGAAGGTTAGTTAAGTTCATGCTTATTTACCTCCTGGAATTTAACATTCTTAATAGTGAGATATTGTCTTAATTTATCAGCGGATCCTTCTTCCTTTGGAAGCTTAAGGATAATTTGACCATAAACTTTACCTTCAATATTCTTAGTATCAGCAAAGTAGATAGATACTTGAATATTACAGTCTTGAACAATATTTGAGATTAATGGTTCATCAACGTCCCCATTAAAGATAATACGAATGAATGATTCTTCTGATAATTCAGTAGTGTAGTGTCCAGCGTAGATAAGTTTCTTCGCTACATCACTTTGTGGATTTAAGAAGACATCTCTAAGTAATCCAGATTCCACAATTTCGGCTTTATCGATAACTGCGACTTTATTACAAATTGATTCGATAACTCCCATTTGGTGAGAAATCATAATAATTGTTAATCCTAATTCTTTATTTAATTTATTTAACAAAGTTAAGATTGAATCAGTTGTTTCTGGGTCAAGAGCAGAAGTGGCTTCATCACAAAGTAATATTTCTGGATCAGTCATTAACGCTCTTGCGATAGCGACTCTTTGTTGTTGGCCGCCTGATAATGTTGATGGATAGGCATCAAGTTTATCTCCAAGTCCAACTTGTTCTAATAAAACCTTTGCTTTTTCTTTAGCCTTTTTATCATTAACAATCTCACCCGCTAAAGAAACATTGGCTAAGACTGTTCTTTGTTGTAATAAATTAAAGCTTTGGAAGATCATTGCGACTTTACGACGATACATTCGATTAAACTCTTTTACTAATTCATTATTGAAGACAATTTCACCTGAATTAGCTTTTTCTAAACCATTGATACATCTAACTAATGTTGATTTACCAGCGCCTGATAATCCAAGGATTCCATAGATATCACCTTTATCAACAGTCAAAGACACATTGTTCAAGACCTTGATATCACCGAAATTCTTTGATAGATTCTTGACTTCTAGAATTGGCATAACCTTCCTTTCTAGGGACTTAAATAAATAAAACCCGTCCCTCAAATTACTGAAGGACGGGCATAACTAACTATACACGTGGTACCACCTTACATTCATATACTTATCACTAAGCATACCTTTTTAAGTTCTAATAAACTCTATCTCTATAATGGGAGAACCCATGTAAATCTACATATCGACTTACAAGCTCCAAGGCCATGTTCAGAACTTCTCTATGTTTCCCTTTGCAGCTACCAGGAACTCTCTTAGCATAGATAGGAACTTACTCTTCCTCTTCAAAGCTTTATGTGACTATTTTATTGATAATGTAACTTCATTGCAAGATATATTTTGCATAATCTATGTTAAATATTATATTTACTTTTGCTAAAATACTAATCGTTATTTGAAAGGAGAGAACAATATGATTAAAAATGTTATCTTTGATTGCGGTGGAGTTTTAACTAACTGTGTTCCTTTTGAATACGTTAAAGCCCTTGGACTTTCAAAAGAGATGGAAGAGGAACTCTCTAATGTCATATATAACTCAAAAATATGGGAAAAGAGCGATTATGGGATGTATAAAACTCAAGAAGATATGATTGAAGCATTCGTTGAAGAAAACCCTTCATACGAGGCTTTAATTAGAAAATTCTTTTCACCAGGTTGGATGATGTTCTATTATCCATTCCAAATTGGTCAAAATTTCTTAATTAAACTTAGAGAAGAAGGATATAAGATTTATATCTTGAGTAATTATGCAGCGGAAGGATTCGCATATTGTGAAAACACATATGATTGCTTTAAATATATTGATGGTAAAGTAGTATCTGCGGATGTTGGAGTAATTAAACCAGATCCAAGAATCTATAAAATCTTACTTGAAAAATATAATCTTAATCCAGAAGAATGCATCTTCCTTGATGATAGAGAAAGAAACTGTGAAGGCGCAAGAAAAGTCGGCATCAAATCAATCGTGTATAAACACAATGTCGATGAAATATATAAAATAATTAAAAGTTATGATAAAGACTAGTAAATTAACATTAAATCCACCTAAAAAGTATGTAAGTGATATTCAAAAGGATATCTATATTTTATTTGATGAATTAGGCGTCGAATTCCAAAGAGTTGATTGTGAACCAGCGATCACTATGGAAGATTGTTTAGCAATTGATGAAGCATTAGGTATCAAAACTGTTAAAACAATCCTTTTAAACAACCAACAAAAGACTAAATTTTACTTATTTGTCACTCCTGGTGATAAAAGATTTGACTGTAAAGCTTTTTCTAGAGCCTTAGAGATATCTAGAACCTCATTTGCAAATGAAGAAAACTTTAAGAAATATATGCACGCTGAAATAGGTGGTGCATCACCGTTAGCGATTATCTATGATAAAGATTTAGAAATTAATGTAGTTTTAGATGAAGATGTCTTTAATTCCGAATTTATCGGATTAAATGACTGCACAACAACATCATACTTAAAAATCTTTACAAGTGATTTACTTCACAAAATTTTGCCTTACACAAACCACAATTACACCGTTATAAAGATGTAACAAGTGTCTCAATTTTATTAAATTCACTCTTAATTTAAGCCAAAGGCATTCTTTTTTAATAAAAAGTTTTGATTTATTTTTAATATTTGGTATATTTAAACGCACGTTTTTAGAAAGGAGAAAACAAATGCCTGATATCGTCATAATGCTTATTGTCTGTATCTCTGCTGGTATGTTAGCAGGTCTTTCAACAGGCTTTGCAGGTCTTTCAGCTGCTGTTTTCATTACACCTTTCTTAGTATCTTTCCTAAAAGTGCGTTTCTTTGAGGCAACTGCAATTGCTTTAGCAAGTGATGTTCTTGGATCATTAATTTCAACGATTATCTTTAAAAGAAATAAACATGTCCAATTTAGAAAATCGTTACCATTATTTATTCCAGTAATTCTTGGATGTATTGGTGGATCGATTGCGTCTTACTTTGTTACTATTAAACCAGTGGGTAATAACATTATGTCCTATGTCACGATGGCAGGAACATTTGCCTTAGGTCTAAGATTCATTATCAAACCTATTCAAGAACACTCGGATAAGAAGTTTGATACGAAATGGCAGCTACTTATTTCAATCCTTATGGGGCTTGGAATTGGATTTATATGTGGATTCCAAGGCGCTGGTGGTGGAGTCATGATCTTATTTGGACTTACAATGATTCTTCACTATGAATTCAAAAACGCGATTGGAACATCAGTTCTTATCATGACATTTACTGCGTTGATCGGTGCAATATCACACGTCAGTATCGATTTTATCGATAATCAATACTTCGGAGATTGGCAAATCTTAATCGCTTGTGTAGTGTCTACAACAGTGTTTGCCGCTGTTGCTGCGAAGCTTGCAAATAAGGTTTCACCAGCTGTATTAAATCGAATTGTTGGTGTCATGCTTGTCTTATCAAGTTTAACAACAATTATATTCAAAATCGTAACAAGATAATAAAAATGGAGTTAGGATTAACTCCTTTTTTAATGCTTGAATATCAACCAATTATTAAATGTAATAAATGTATTTGTAATTACAAATCATTTGTAATATATTTAAATCAAGAAAAAAGGAGATTTTAAAATGGGTTTATTTAATAAAAAACAATTCCTTAAGGTAATCGAATGGGAAGATAATTCGCAAGACACTCTTCTTTACAGATTCCCTTTAACAGATCGTGATGCAATTATGAACTCTTCAACATTAGTAGTTCGTCCATCACAAATCGCTGTATTTATTCATAAAGGCCAAGTTGCAGATATCTTTGCACCTGGTACATATAAGTTATCTACAGAAAACATCCCAATCATTTCAAAAATTTTAACTTTACCAACTCATGGTGAATATCAAGTTACTGCTGAAGTTTACTATGTAAATACTAAAGCAATTACAGGTCGTAAGTGGGGTACACAAAACCCAATTATGATGAGAGATAATGACTTTGGTAATGTTCGTATCCGTGCATTCGGTACATTTGCATTCAAAGTCGTTAACGCTCGTAAGTTTATTGAAGAAATGAGTGGTACAAACGGTGAATACCGCGCAGCACAAGCTGAAGCACAAGTTAAGCCAACAATTCTTGAAGGTTTTGCAGATGCTGTTTCAGAAAGTAGAATTTCTGCTTTAGATTTAGCAGCAAACTACCGCGAATTCTCAAAAACAGTTCAAGCTACATCCGCTGAAGAATTCGGTAAATTCGGTCTTGAATTAACATCATTAATGATTGAAAACATTTCACTTCCAGAAGAAGTTGAAAAGGCTCTTGATGAAAGAACAAGACTTGGTATCTTCTCAGACAAGATGGGTACATACACACAAATGGCTGCTGCTGACGCTATGAAAGCTGCTGCATCTAATCCAAATGGTAATAACTTTGCTGGAATGGGTGTTGGCTTAGGCACTGGTGTTGCTGTTGGTGGAGTTATGGGACAAGCTTTAGCTTCTGCTCAAGATACTCCAAGAGTACAACCTGCACAAGACGCTCCAAAAGCAGCTGCAGGAACAATTGTTTGCCCTTCATGTGGTGCAACAGTTCAAAAAGGTAAATTCTGCCCTGAATGTGGAGCTAAATTACCAACAAAGAAATTCTGCACAAACTGCGGAACTGAATTATCAGGAGATGCTAAGTTCTGCCCTGAATGTGGTGCTAAGCAATAAGAAAAATGTCTGAAGAATTAGAAAACGCAATTCAATCAAGTGGAACTAATTCACAATGTAAGAACTGTGGTGGTAACCTCGTCTTTTCACCAAAGTCTCAAAAGCTTCATTGTGCTAACTGCGATAGTGAATTTGATATTCCTGTCGTAATTTCACATAACAAAAAACCTTTAGAGGCTGTTGATGAAGATAAGACTGGCCACGATGAATGGGTTAAGGAATCTAAGGTATGTAGATGTAAAACTTGTGGTGCTTCAATCATCATTCAAGGTTTAAACGTCACAGAGCAATGTCCTTATTGTGCATCTGACTATGTCATTGATAAAGATGCAATGCCAGGAATTCAACCAGACACAGTTATTCCATTTGCTTTTGATCAAGATGCAGCGGCTGAATCGTTTGCTAAAGGTGTTAAGAAAATTTTCTTAATTCCACATGCATTTAAGAAAAAATTACCTAAAAATAAAATTAGAGGTATTTATGTTCCTTCCTTTGCATTCGACGCAAACACAGCTTCAAAGTATATTGGTGTTCTTGTTAAAGAACATAAGCATACAGATAGTAAAGGTAATACCCACACAACATATGAATATATCAATATCGCGGGTAATAAATTACTTAACTTTACTAACGTAACTATTGAATCAAGTTCAAAAATGCAAAATAAAGATATGAAGGCTTTACTTCCTTATGATTTAAAGTCTGAAAATGTCTTTAATCCTGACTTTATTCGTGGTTTCTCAACTGAACATTATGAAGATTCGGTCGATAAATGTTATGGCGTTGCAAAAACAGAAATGTCTGCGCAAATCAAGGCAAGTATTTTAAGCGAATATAAGTCTAGATATCATTACGACAGCGTTAAATCATTCTCAATGAATACTTTATTCAGTGAAGAAAAGTTCGCATATCGTTTAGTTCCAGTATATTGTTTTGAATTCATCTATAAGAAGAAAAAATATATTACATTCATGAATGGTCAAACTGGTAAGATCGGTACAGGATATCCTAAGAGTTACCTCAAGGTATTCCTTATTATTCTTGCTGTTGTCTTATTCATCGCATTCTGTCTTGTTATGTTCTATATAACAAAAGATTAACGGAGGTTAACAAAATGGCTAGAAACAGAATTGAAAAACAAAGAGGCGCTCTTAGAGGCTTAGGCATTGCTGCATTAGTATGTGGCTTAGCTGCATTTGCAGGCGGTGTCGTTATGGTCATCTTTGGCGTTATGAATTTAATTAAATCAAGTATTGCTCCAGGACTTGTATTAACAATCATTGGTGCACTTCTTGCTATTGCAGGATGTGCTGCAACAATCTGGGGATTCTATGCAACTTGGGTTGGTTTCTCAATCAAAGCTACAAAGGGTAGTGTTGCAGAAGATAACCTTTCTAAAGGTACAGTTAATGGTAAAGTTTGTCCAAAATGTGGTATCACAAACACAAGTGACGCTACTGAATGTCAAGTTTGCCACACACCATTAGAATAATACTTTAATTTATAATTAAAATGAGTGAGGTTTTAACGCCTCACTTTTATAGCAAAAACTAAATTGACACAAATGCTTGATTAATGTATTATACAAGCACGAAAGTAAATAAACATGCTAGATACAGAAAAGGTAATAGAAATCGCTAAGAACAAAAACGGCCTCGTAACGAGTGCTGATGTTACAACTCTTGGAATCTCCAGGATGGTTTTGAAATACCTCGTAGAACAAGGAAAACTCATCAAAATGGCTCGTGGAGTCTATGCTTTACCTTCAACGATGGAAGATAAATACTTTGATGAACAAAATAGATGCCATAAAGGTATCTATAATTCCCTTTCTAGTTTGTATCTTTTAGGTTATCTTGATTCAGATCCAAATAAACTTTATATGGCGTTCCCACAAACATATAACACAACCAAACTCAAAGCCCGTGGAATTGTTTGTATGAACCAAGCTGTATCAAATTATGATGTTGGCACAATTAGTGTTAAGACACCACGTGGTAATGTTGTTAGAACATACTGCATTGAAAGAACACTTTGTGAAGTAATGAGAGATAGTGAAGTATCAAGACACGTTGTTCGTGATGCATTCGCCCAATACCTAAGAAATAATGATGCAAACCTTAAATCACTTAGAACATTTGCGAAAATGTTTGGAGTGGAATCTAAAGTAAATACATTCTTAGAAGTATTGCTATAATACAAATTTGCTATAAGTAACTACTAAATAAGCATAAAAGTAAATTAAGAAGGCAGATTTTATGATTTGCCTTTTATTTTCCAACAAAGTTGAACAAATGCTTGTTACTTAAATAAAGGAGTTCGTTATGAATCTTATAGAAAAAATAATATATGGAATGAAGTGGAAAATGACTACTCCAACTAATTATAGTTGGTTCCACATCATGTTTATTGTTATTATGCTAGCGTTAACGCTTTACCTTACCATATTCCAAAGAAAATGTAGTGATAAACGTCTAAGGATCGTCTGCTTAATTGCGTGGGTTATATGTGTCTTGTTCGAAATCTATAAACAATTAGACTTTAGTTTCTCGTATAATCCAGAAACCGGAATTAAAGATTGGGATTTCTCTTGGTATTCATTCCCGTTCCAGTTCTGTTCATCACCTTTATATATTCTTCCATTCATTGTCTTCTTACCGGAAGGAAAAGTTAGAGATGCATTTATTTCATATTCAATGACATTCGTTTTATTTGCTGGTGTTGCTGTGTTTTGTTATCCGAACGATGTCTTTATCTCAAGGGTAATGATTAATATCCAAACAATGGTTCACCATGGACTTCAAATTGTTATTGGTGTCTTCCTAATGGTGCACGAGCAAAAGAAGATTAATCTTAAATACTTTGTAGGCGGAATTATTGTCTTCGCAGGTATGTCATTAATCGCTATCTTAATGAATGTCATTATGTATCACGCAGTGCCTGCTATTAATAATGGTGAAACATTCAATATGTTCTATATCTCACCTTACTTCCCATCTACATTACCTATCTTATCGATTATTTATCCAAAAGTACCTTATGCGATATTCTTAATTATCTATTTAATAGGATTTTCAATCGCTGCATTAGTAATGGATCTTATCTATATGTTAGTTAAATTCATTATGCGTAAAGTGAACGAATCAAAATCTAATAAACAAGCTGCATAAGGTAAATAAAAAAGTTCCAACCGAAATTGGAACTTTTTATTTTTACTAGAATTATCTAATAAATTAGATACATGTGTAACCGCCGTCGACAGCGATGTTTTGACCTGTAACGTAGCTAGCTTCTTCAGAACCGAGGAAGATTGCAGCAGCGTTGAGTTCGCCTTCGTGGCCGTATCTTTGCATTGGAACTGTTCTCTTAGCGAATTCTTGGAAGTATTCTGTATCGAGTGTAGCAGTTGTTAATTCTGTGTAGAAGTAACCTGGGCAAATGCAGTTAACTGTGATGCCTGTTGGGGCGAGTTCAGCAGCAGCACCTCTTGTGAAGTTAACAACAGCACCCTTTGTTGAGTGGTATGCGATTGTTGGAATAGCTGTATTACCAACTAAACCATAAATAGAAGCGATGTTGATAACACGTCCGTATGTTTGCTTGCCTGCAGCCATAGCTCTCTTCATTAAGTTACCGAAAGCTTGTGTAACTGCAAAGACTGATGTTAAGTCGAGGTTGAGTGTGAATTCCCAATCTGATTTGTTGTAGTCAAGAAGTGGTGTACCTGTACCCTTTTCACCACCAGCATCGTTGACGATAACTTCACAGTGACCGAATACTTCTTCAACTTTTGCAACAGCAGCGTTGATAGATTCTGAAGATGTGACGTCGCAAGCGACAGGGAGTACCTTAACTCCGTACTTTGCTTCCCATTCTTTTGCAGAAGCTTCGAGTCTTTCGACACGGCGTGCTAATAAAACGAGATCTGCACCGACTTTAGCATAGCCTTCAGCCATTTGTTTGCCTAAGCCAGATGAAGCGCCTGTAATAGCAACGACTTTACCTTTGTAATTGAACATTTATGTTATTCTCCTTGGTATTTAATACCGACTTTATTGTAAATTGTTAATAACAATAAGCAAATAAATAAAATTTATAAGGTATTGATAAAATTATCCATTTCTTGATAATTCTAATTGAAAAATTAAGTCAAATTATATATAAATATAAACGAGTTTGAACTCAATGGAGGTACAATAATGTACAAAATCTTAAAGAAGGAACATTTAGCTGCTGCTAACTACTTAATGGAAATTGACGCTCCAATGATCGCAAAGAGTGGTAAAGCAGGGCAATTCGTTATCGTTATTGATAATGAAAAAGGTGAAAGAATACCTTTAACAATTGCTGACTTAGATCCTGAAAAGGGAGTCCTCACAATTGTTTTCCAAGCTATTGGTGCTTCAACAATGAGACTCGCTAAGATGGAAGCTGGCGAAGAACTCTATTGCTGTGTTGGCCCACTTGGACGCGCTAGTGACTTAGTCGAACTTAGCGACGAAGAATTAAAAGCAAAGAAAATCGTCTTTATTGCAGGTGGTGTTGGTATTGCTCCAGTTTATCCACAAGTCAAATACTGCAAATCACGCGGTATTGATGTTGATGTAATCATGGGCGGTAGAACTAAAGACTTAGTTTTCTGGGAAGACAAGATGAAAGCAGTCGCTGCAAACGTTTACGTTGCAACTGATGATGGTTCATATGGTTTCAAAGGAAACGTGTGTCAACAACTCGATGCATTAATTGCTGAAGGTAAAGAATATAATCACGCTGTTATTATTGGTCCAGTAATCATGATGAAGTTTGGTTGTATGGCTACAAAGAAATATAACATTCCAACAGTCGTATCTATGAACCCAATTATGGTTGATGGTACAGGTATGTGTGGTGCTTGCCGTCTTAACGTTGGTGGACAAACTAAGTTCGCTTGTGTTGATGGTCCAGAATTTGATGGTCACTTAGTAGACTTTGATGCTGCTATGAGACGTTCAAAAATTTACGCTACAGAAGAAGGCCGTGCAAAACTTGCTGAACAAGAAAATGAAGCACACGGTGGTTGTGGCGTCTGTGGAGGTAAATAATCATGGCTGTAAATAAAGTAAGAGTTCCAGTACGTGAACAAGATCCAAAAGTACGTGCTACTAACTTCGAAGAAGTTTGCTTAGGCTACAACGAAGAAGAAGCTGTTGCAGAAGCTAATAGATGCTTAACATGTCCAAGACCTTTCTGTGTCACAGGATGTCCAGTTGGCATTAATATTCCAGGTTTCATTAAAGAAGTTAAGGCTGGAAATATTGAAGCAGCTGCTAAGGAAATTGCTAAATATTCAGCACTTCCAGCAGTTTGTGGTCGTGTATGTCCACAAGAAAAACAATGTGAATCTAAGTGTGTTGTCGGTAAGATGGGCGATCCAGTTTCAATTGGTAAACTCGAAAGATTTGTTGCTGACTACGCTGCAGAACACGATATTACAGTTGCTCATAGAGGTGAACCAAATGGCCATAAGGTTGCTGTTATCGGTGCTGGTCCTTCAGGACTTACATGTGCTGGTGACTTAGCAATGAGAGGCTATGATGTCACAATCTATGAAGCATTACACAAAGCTGGTGGTGTTCTTGTCTATGGTATTCCAGAATTCCGTCTTCCAAAGGATAAAGTAGTTGCTCACGAAGTTGAAAACGTTAAGAAATTAGGCGTTAAGATTATCACAGACTGCATTATCGGTAAGACAATTACAATTGATGAATTATTCGCTGAAGGTTACGAAGCAATCTTCGTAGGTTCAGGTGCAGGTTTACCTAAGTTCATGGGTATTCCAGGTGAAAACGCTAATGGTGTTTTATCTGCTAACGAATTCTTAACACGTGTTAACTTAATGAAGGGTTACCGTGATGACTACGCAACTCCAGTTCATGTTGGACAAAAGGTTGCTGTTGTCGGCGGTGGTAACGTTGCAATGGACGCTGTCCGTACAGCACTCCGTTTAGGCGCAGAAGCTACAATCGTCTATAGACGTGGCGAAGAAGAACTTCCAGCTCGTGTTGAAGAAGTTCACCACGCTAAAGAAGAAGGCGTTAAGTTCGCTATGCTTACAAACCCAACTGAAGTTCTTTCAGATGAAAATGGTAATGTTACAGGCTTAAAGTGTGTCCGTATGGAACTTGGAGAAGCAGATGCTTCTGGTCGTAGAAGACCACAAGTCGTTGAAGGCTCTGAATTCGTTATGGATGTTGATATGGTTATCATGTCACTCGGTACATCACCTAACCCATTAATCTCAAGCACAACTAAAGGTCTTGATACAAACCCACATGGTTGCTTAGTTGTTGTTGATGAAAGTGGTTTAACAACACGTGATGGTGTTTATGCTGGTGGTGACGCAGTTACAGGTGCTGCTACAGTTATCTTAGCTATGGGTGCTGGTAAGAAGGCTGCTCAAGCTATTGACGAAAAGTTAATGCCTAAGGCTGAATAATTAATTTCACACTAACTTATAAGGGGAGGATTTATTCCTCCTTTTATTTTTCCTTTATTTTTTTATATAATTTACTCATGCGAAAAATTAATGTAATCATCCCACTATTTGTAGTGGTGGTGTCATCAAGCTGTAATGTTGTTGTAAGTTATAGTCCTACAAGCGGAACTTTATCTTCATCAGCAGGTACAAGTGTTGATTCTTCACCAAATTCAGAAATTAGCACCGAGACGGGTAATTCCTCATCTGAAGATATCTCGACGCAAAATCCAACAAGTAGCGATTCTGGTACATCTATCATTGATACTGGATCAACAGATACTAACACAAATACAAGTAGTGAACCTGATAATCCAAATATTGACTATGATTTAGATATTCCATTTGTCGAACCTGAACAAGGCGATTCACCAAATACTTTATATGAGGTATATGGAACAAGTTCTTCAACTACAACTGGATCTGCGCCTACTACAACATATACAACATCAAGAATGACATATGTAAATAGAGCGTCTGAGCCATCAAATTACGCGTGCGTATATAATTCAAATGGAAATATAGTAAGGTATCTCAAAAAGGGTGTTTACTATACAAGTTTAGATGATGTAGCAAGTTACATTCTTGCCTTTAAAGAATTACCAGAAAATTATCTTATTGGAAGAAACGCTAGTAAAAGAGTTGCCTATGAGGAATATGGTGAAGAATATTCTCGTATTGCTCCAGGATTTTATGGATTAGATTATTCTGGTTCAAGTTTTGATGGAAAGGATAATTATCCGTATCAAACTCTTCCTAAGTCTACTGATGGAAACTACTTTGAACTTGATATTGGTTATACTTGGACCGATGAAGAAGGTAATGTTATAAACTATGCTGGTTCAACTTCATATAACAGAGGACCACTTAGATTAATTGTCTACTTCGAAGGCGTAAGGGCAAGTGGTGAAGATTTAAATACTTCTCACTATAATGATGGTAATCCAGTTATCTTCTTTACTCCTGATCATTACCAAACATGTTATGAATATTCAAACTTCTATCGTGGTTGGTCAAAACCTTTGTTTAAGAATTCTTATAACAATTACACCCCATTAATTACTATGTAATTAGCAAACAAAAAAGCCATCATGTGATGGCTGTTTATATTTGCTTTAATTTTAATTAGTCTTATTTAGCAATTAAGACAACTT
>JAKSVY010000017.1 GCA_024413875.1 Bacilli bacterium | reverse complement strand
AAAGCAGTTCAAGCTATCACAGGCTTAGGCTTAATGGAAGCTAAAAAATTAGTCGATGGCGCTCCAGTCGCTGTCAAAGAACACATCTCTGCTGTTGAAGCTGAAGAACACAAAAAAGCTCTCGAAGCAGCTGGTGCTGAAGTCGAAGTTAAATAATTTAACTACTTATCAAATCTAACTCTGTTATTAGGGGAATTATGGCACATTATTACGATTCTGAACCTCAATCTGCGTCAAAAATTCGAGATATCAAATTCGAAATTAATGGTCGTGAAATAACCCTTAAAAGTGATAACGGAGTATTCTCAAAAAATCGTGTAGATGAGGGCAGTTTAGCCTTCTTGAAGGTATTACTGCCCCTTAGTCTCACGGGAAGAATCCTAGATTTAGGATGTGGATATGGCACTATCGGCTTAACTATTGCTATATTCTCACCAACTGCGAGCTTAACGCTTGCAGATATTAATAAACGCGCTCTCGCATTATGCGAAGAGAATGCAAAGTTGCTTGGATTAGGCCAAAGAGTCACTTGCCTTCAAAGTGACATCTTCGAAAATATTGAAGGTCCATATGATTCAATTGTTGTTAACCCTCCAATTCGCGCAGGAAAAAAGGTAACTTGGGCGATGTATGAAGGAAGTTATCAACGACTAATTGATGGCGGCTCATTGTATGTTGTTATTCGTAAAAACCAAGGTGGACCAAGCGCTAGCAAATATATTGAAAGTTTGTTTGGCAATTGCATCTTACTAAAAAAGGACAAAGGTTATTACATTTATAAGGCTACAAGAGCAAAAGAAAATTAGAAAAGGAGCCATTAAAATGACAAGAGATATTACAAAACTTAAAAAGTTAAATAATGATCGTTACGATTACAGCAGAGTCTCTGGTGATTTATCATTACCAAACCTTGTTGAAATCCAAACTAAGTCTTACCAAGAATTCAAAGAGAAGGGCTTAGATGAAGTTTTCCGTGAAAGTTTCCCAATCCTTAACTACACTGAAACTCTTTCTATCGACTACGTTTCTGTTCGCTTTGGTGAACCAAAACATAGTTTCTTAGATTGCAAAGCTCAAGATCTTACTTATAGTGCCCCAATTTATGTCATGCTTAGACTCAATCACCGCGACACAGGTGAAATTCAAGAATCTGAAGTTTACATGGGTGAATTCCCTTTAATGACAAAAGCTGGCACATTCATCGTTAACGGTGCTGAAAGAGTTATCGTTTCTCAATTAGTACGTTCACCAGGCGCATATATGTCTGCAGTCAAGGATCCAAAAACAGGTAAAGTCACTTATGGTGGTGATTTAATGCCTGGTCGTGGTGCTTGGTTACAATTTGAAAGCGGCGCTAAAGATATTTTATCTGTACGTATTGACCGTCAAAGAAAACTTAATGCTACAGTCCTTTTAAGAGCATTAGGTTTAGAAACTAGTGACGATATCATTAAATTATTTGGCAAATCAGTTGCTCTTGAAGCAACTCTTGCAAAAGATGAAGACGCAAAGATTAACTCAACTAAAGCTGCACTTCTTGAAATTTTCAAGAAGATGAAACCAGGTGAACCAATTACCGAAGAAGGTATCAATAACTTCTTATTCCAAAAATTCTTTGATGAACACCGTTATGACCTCGGTCGCGCAGGTAGATTCAAATATATTAAGAAGTTAGGAATCTATAACCGTTTAGCAGGTAGAACATTAGCAGAAAATCTTGTCAGTGCTGATGGTGAACTTCGCTTTAAAAAAGGTTATACATTAACTGCTGAAGATGTTGATGCATTACGTGATGAAGATTTCTTCGAAAACGGAGCACATACATTAAAACTCAGTGTTAATGAAAAACTTGACAATGATGGTGTCGTAAATCTTGTTAAAGTTTATAACAACGAAATGGATAAAAAGGTTTGTAACGTTATCGGTACAAATTTACATAGTACATGCCAACGCGTCACAATTTCTGACGTATTTGCATGCTTCTCATACTTCCTCAATGTTATGGATGGCTTTGGCGGAACAGATGATATTGACCACTTAGGCAACAGAAGAATTCGCTGTGTTGGTGAATTAATTCAAAACCAATTCCGCGTTGGTTTAGCAAAAATGGTTAAAACTGTCCAACAAAAGATGTCTATTTCTGATTTAGGAAATATTAAACCAAAAGCATTAATCAACCCACGTCCATTAAGTGCTTCAATTCGTGAATTCTTTGCAAGTTCACAATTATCACAATTTATGGATCAAACTAACCCTCTTGCAGAATTAACAAATAAACGTAGACTTTCTGCTTTAGGTCCTGGTGGTTTAACTCGTGATAGAGCTTCTACTGAAGTCCGTGACGTCCACGTCTCTCACTATGGTAGAATCTGTCCTATTGAAACACCTGAAGGTCAAAACATTGGTTTGATTAATAACCTCGCATCATACGCGAAAATTAATAAATATGGATTTATAGAGACTCCATATAGAAGAGTTGATAAAGCTACATGCAGAGTTTTAAATGCTGCAGAAGATTCAGTTTATTTATCAGCTGATGAAGAATGGGATTATGTCATCGCTGAAGCTAACATTAACTTATCACCAGAAGGCGAAATCCTTGATGAACAAGTTGTTGCTAGATTTAAAGGCGAAAACGTTATGGCAGACCGCCACGACATTGACTTTGTTGACGTTTCTCCAAAACAAATCGTTTCCATTGCTGCTGGATGTATTCCATTCCTTGAAAACGACGATACAATGCGTGCCCTCATGGGTTCTAACATGCAACGTCAAGCTCTCCCTCTTTTAAGACCACACGCTCCATTTGTTGGAACAGGTCTTGAACACCAAGTTGCTCGTGACTCTGGCTTAGCAGTAGTCGCAGTTGAAGATGGTGTTGTTACTTACCGTGATTCTAGAATTGTTGAAGTTTTAGAAAAAGGTAATACAGAACCAAGAGTTTACCAACTTCAAAAATTTGAAAGAAGTAACCAAGGCACATGTATTAACCAAGTCGCTATTGTAAAAGCTGGCGATAAAGTTAAAAAAGGACAAATCATTGCTGATGGTCCTGCTATGCAAGGTGGTGACCTCGCTCTTGGTCAAAACGTTACAATCGCATTCATGACATGGAATGGCTACAACTACGAAGACGCTGTTATTATGTCTGAAAGATTAGTTAAAGATGATGTTTATACATCAATCCATATTGAAAAATATGAACTTGAATGTAGAAGCATTCCAAAATTAGGTGAAGAAGAAATCACTCGTGATATTCCTAACGTTTCCGAAAGCGCAAAAGCTTTCTTAGATGATAGAGGTATTATTATTCCTGGTAGTGAAGTTAAAGAAGGCGATATTCTCGTTGGTAAAGTCACTCCTAAGGGTATGGTCGAACCTTCTCCAGAAGAAAAATTACTCATGGCTATCTTCGGTGAAAAATCTAACGAAGGTAAAGACGCTTCATTAAGAGTTCCACATGGTGGTGCTGGTATCGTCTTAGATGTCAAAGTCTTCAAACGTGAAGGCAAGAGTAAAGATGTTGAACTCCCTCCAGGAGTCAACGAAGTTGTCAGAGTCTATATCGTCCAAAAGAGAAAGATTTCTGAAGGTGATAAGATGTCTGGTCGTCATGGTAACAAAGGTGTTATCTCACGTATTCTTCCAGAATGCGATATGCCATTCTTACCTGATGGTACTCCAGTTGACATCATGTTAAACCCATTAGGCGTTCCTAGCCGTATGAACATTGGTCAAATTCTTGAAGTTCACTTAGGTTACGCTTTAAAACAACTCGGTTATAAGATTGCAACTCCAGTTTTCGATGGTATCTCTAATGAAGAAATTATCGAAATGATGAAGAAAGCAAAAATGGATCCAGATGGCAAGACTGTCTTATACGATGGTACAACTGGTGAAAGATTTGATGAAAGAATCACTGTTGGCTGTATGTACATGATTAAACTTGTCCACATGGTCGATGATAAATTACACGCTCGTGCAACTGGCCCATATAGCTTAGTTACACAACAACCTTTAGGTGGTAAAGCACAAAACGGTGGTCAAAGATTTGGTGAAATGGAAGTCTGGGCACTTGAAGCTTATGGTGCTGCTCACGTCTTACAAGAAATTATCACTGTTAAATCAGATGACCGTGTTGGTCGTAGAAAAACATACGAAGCTATTATTAAAGGTCAAGAACTTCCAAAACCAGGTATTCCTGAAGCATTCAGAGTCCTTGTTAAGGAATTACAAGCATTATCAATGGATGTCTCCTTACTTGATAACGAAGGCGAAGAAATTGATATGGACGCTTTAGCAAAAGAAGCTGAAAAAGAAGAACGTAAGATTAACAAAAACATTCGTAACCTCGTCGGTGGCGATGGTGCTGAATCTGTCGTTGATCAAGAAGCCGTTGGTATGGGAACTCATTCCAATGACGAAAAATATGATGACTAATAAGGAGGAAAAGTAATTATGTTTGATGTTAAAAAATTAGCAGCAATTAAAGTTGGTTTAGCCTCCCCTGAAACTATTCGTAAATGGTCTAAAGGTGAAGTCACAAAGCCAGAAACAATTAACTACCGTAGCCAAAAGCCAGAAATGGAAGGTTTATACTGTGAAAAAATCTTTGGTCCTAGCAAAGACTATGAATGTCACTGTGGACGTTATAAAAAGATTAGATATGCAGGCGTAGTTTGTGAAAAATGTGGTGTTGAAGTCACATCTAAAGAAGTACGTAGAGAAAGAATGGGTCATATTGAACTCGCTTCTCCATGTACTCATATCTGGTATTTAAAAGGTATCCCAAGTAGAATCCACCTCGTTTTTGGTGATGTTTCTCCAAAGGAACTTGAAGAAGTAGCATATTATGCTGCTCACTTATGTTTAAAAACTGGTAGAAGTACAAAATTAAAATACCGCCAATTCTTCAATGAAAGAAATGGTAGAGACAACTTCAAACCAGTCTTATTAGAAATCAAAGAAAGAGGCGAAGAATGGGGCTTAGAACCTAATTCTGACGACGCAAATAGACTTGACGAACTTCTTAACAACTTAGAAGTTTCTCCTGTCTTTGATTTTGAATCTTTAGCAAGATTTGTAAACAAATATACTGGTGCTGAATTCGGTGAAGGTGCTTCTGCAATTAAGCGCTTACTTCACGAAGTTAACCTTGATGAAGAAATTGAAAAAGCAAAGAAAGAACTCAAAGAAAAATCTTCTAACTTACGTCAAAAGATTACAAAAAGACTTGAAGTTCTTGAAGCTTTCAAATCATCTAGCAACCTCCCTGAATGGATGGTTCTTGATGTTATTCCAGTCATCCCACCAGATTTACGTCCAATGCTTCAATTAGACGGTGGTAGATTCGCTACAAGTGACTTAAACGATTTATATCGTAGAGTTATTTCACGTAACAACCGTTTAAAAAGATTAATTGAACAAAATTCTCCACACGTTATCTTAATGAACGAAAAACGTATGCTTCAAGAAGCTGTTGACGCATTAATCGATAATGGTAGAAGAAATAAACCAGTCCAAGGTCCTGGTGGACGTCCACTTAAATCTTTAAGTAGTGCACTTAAAGGTAAACAAGGCCGTTTCAGACAAAACTTACTTGGTAAACGTGTCGACTATTCTGGTCGTTCCGTTATTGCTGTTGGTCCATTCCTTAAGATGTATCAATGTGGTTTACCAAGAGAAATGGCTATCCAATTATTACGTCCATTCATTGCATGTGAATTATTAAAATCTGGTAAAGCAAACGCTCATAAACAAGCTGATAAGATTATTGATAGATATGAGGATGAAGTCTTTGATATCGTAGAAAGAATTATTAGCAAACACCCAGTTTTATTAAACCGTGCTCCTACTTTACATAGACTTGGTATTCAAGCATTCCAACCAATCTTAGTTGATGGTAGAGCTATTCGTTTACACCCACTCGTTTGTACAGGCTTCAACGCTGACTTCGATGGTGACCAAATGGCTGTTCACGTACCTTTAAGTAAAGCTGCTCAAGAAGAAGCTCTTCACTTAATGCTTGCAAGCAATAACATTCTTGGTCCTAAAGATGGTAAACCAATCGTTACTCCATCCCAAGACATGGTTATTGGTAACTACTACTTAACAATGGAAGATACTGTTGAAGATTTCCTTGCAAAAGCAGAAGATTTACGTAATAGAAACGATCTTGAAGAAGCTGAAAGATACGAACTTTACGCTGCTAGTGAAGGTAAAGTCTTTAAGTCAGTTGATGATGTTTTAAGAGCTTATCAAACACATCAAATTCATTTACATAACAGAATCGCTATCTTAGGTAGTGCACTTCTTAAAACAAACTTTACAGAAGAACAAAATAAATCTTATTTAATCACTTCTGTTGGTAAAATTATCTTTAACTTAATTCTCCCAAGTGACTTCCCATATTTAAACGAAGTTACGGGTGATTCTCTTGCAGGTAAACCAGAAGCTATTGCTAAATGGTTTGCACCAAAAGGCGCTAATATTAAAGAATTAATTAAAGCTACTCCAATCCTTGATCCATTTGGCAAGAAGCATTTAGGAAAAGTTATTAACGAAGTATTCCAACGTTATGATAGACAAGGCAATCCTAAAACATCTTCCGTCCTTGATAAAATCAAAGACCAAGGCTTTAAATACTCAACAGTTGCAGGCTTAACTGTTTCCTTAAGCGATATTCCAGTCGTTAAAGGTAAACACGAAATTCTTAAAAAAGGTGATGAAGACGTCTCTGAACTTACAGAAATGTATGAAATGGGTCTTCTCACAAACGAAGAAAGACATAAACAAGTCGTCAACGTTTGGGAAAATGTTAGAGTTGCTGTTCAAAAGAAACTTGAAGATCAATTTGCTAGACCTGAAAACCGCAAAAACCCAATTAGAATGATGTCTAATTCAGGTGCCCGTGGTAACGCTAGTAACATTCTTCAACTTTCTGGTATGAGAGGCTTGATGGGTTCAACATCAGGTGGCACTATTGAACTTCCAGTTAAGAACTGTTTCCGTGAAGGTATGTCAGTTTCTGAGTTCTTTATTGCAACTCACGGTGCTCGTAAGGGTGGTGCTGATACTGCTCTTAAGACTGCTGACTCAGGTTATTTAACAAGAAGACTTGTTGACGTTTCTCAAGACGTCATCGTTAGAGAAGAAGACTGTGGTACTGACCATGGCTTTGAAGTCTTCGAATTAAGAGATTCTGCTCAAAACGCAGTTATCGTTAAATTAGAAGATAGATTAATTGGTAGATATGCACTTAATGATATTGTTCACCCAGAAACTGGTGAAGTCCTCGTTAAAGGCAATACTATGATTAACGAAGAACAAGCTGCAGCAATTAAGAAAGCTGGTATTACTAAAGTTACAATTAGATCATTATTTGGTTGTGAAACTAAAGATGGTGTTTGTGTCCACTGTTATGGACGTAACTTAGCTACTGGTAGAAAAGTCGAAATTGGTGAAGCTGTCGGTATTATGGCTGCTCAATCCATTGGTGAACCAGGTACTCAATTAACAATGCGTACTTTCCATACTGGTGGTGTTGCTGGTAGCGATATTACTCAAGGTTTACCTAGAGTTCAAGAGCTTTTCGAAGCTCGTAACCCTAAGGGTGAATCATTAATTTCTGAAATTACTGGTACAGTCACTAAGATTGAAGAAAAGAATGGCTGTTACAATGTCACAATTAAAAACGATCTTGAAGAAAAAACATACACAACAAACTATGATGTACGTTTAAGAGTCAAGAAAGGTGACACAGTTAAAAATGGTGGAAAGATTACAGAAGGTGCTATTTCACCTAAAAAACTTCTTGAAGTTAGTGATGTTACAGCAGTAGAAAATTACATCTTAAAAGAAGTTCAAAAGGTTTACTCTTCTCAATCTATTTCCATTTCAGATAAGCACATTGAAGTCATTGTTAGACAAATGCTTAGAAAAGTATTCATCATCGATGGTGGTGATACAGATATGCTCTCAGGTACACGTGTAAGCGTTAACAACTTCACTGCAAAGAACCAAGAAGCTATTCTTTCTGGCAAACGTCCAGCAGTCTTCCAACCACTTGTCTTAGGTATTACAAAATCTGCTCTTGAAACAGATTCCTTCCTCTCTGCTGCATCATTCCAAGAAACAACAAGAGTTCTTACAGATGCTGCAATTAAAGGTAAGGTTGACTACTTACATGGTTTAAAAGAAAACGTTATTACAGGTCACTTAGTACCTGCAGGTCGTGGTCTTTTAGATGAAGAAGCTAATGATGAAGTAATCAAAGATTTCACAGTCGAAAGCACTATGAAAGAAGTTTCAGATCGCTACGTTGAAGCTCATGAAAAGTCACTTCAAAAAATCCACGATAAGATTGCAGATTTAAAAGACTAGTTGATTAATAAACACAAAAATTGAAGGGCCATTTTGGTCCTTCTTTTTTATAACTTTGGTCTTAATAATTTTAAGTTAAATATGTCAATAAATTGTGGCAAAAAATCAAGTAATTATAATTATTAAAAAACCTCGATTAAATCAAAATAAATTGATAAATTAAGGCTCTTATAAACAATCTTATTGATTGAATTAAACAAAAAAATTAATCATAAAATTGTCTATAAATTAGCAAAACAAGCATAGGAAAAAAGCAAAATTGACATATCTTTGATTTATCAAATTACATTAAATGTAAGTAACGGAAAATTAGTTCAGCAAAATTTGAAATGTTTTGTTGACCTAATAAAATCTCTAGCATTCAAACGGAAGCTAGGGATAAAGCAATATAATTGCGAAAGGAAAAAAATATGAAGAAAAAAATCTTAGTTCCAGTTTTTCTTCTTGGTATGGTTGTTCCTGCATGTTCCTCAAACAAGGCTCCTGTCAATCCATGGCATGGCCAAATGTTTATTGGTGAATATGGAGACAAAGCAACTTACGTTCAAGAAGCAACTAAACTTAATGGTGAACTCGCTGATGAAGGTTTCGTTCTCCTCAAGAACAACGGCAATTTACCTTTAAATCCTGCTACAACAAAGATTTCCATTGTTGGTAAGAGTTCTACAAACTTAGCTAGAGGTGGTGCTGGTTCAGGTGCTGGCTCTACTGATGGTAGTGTTAAAGCTGTTGATTTACAAACTTCTTTAACTAGTGTTGGTTTCTCTATCAATACTAAATTAACAAGTTTCTACAACACAAACTCTCAATCTGGTAGTGGTCGTACAAACGGTAATGATGGTTGGAAAGGTAATTCAGAAGTCCATATTGGTGAAACTCCAATCAGTGCTTACTCACAAGACTTACTCAATTCTTTAGATGAATACAATGGTGCAATCATTCAAGTCATCACTCGTGAAGGTTCTGAAGGTTGTGATGTTAAGACATGTGATGCTCGTGACTTTGGCCCAAGAAAATCTGACTCAAAATTCCCTAACTCTCCATTCTCAGATAAACACGCATTAGAATTATCTGATAATGAACAAGCTTTATTTGATGAAATTAAAAAGCACACTAATAATGTTATCTTCGTTATTAACTCATCTAACATCTTTGAATGTGATCAACTTCAAAAAGATGACAAGGTTGCTGGTATCTTATGGATTGGTAACCCTGGTGACGTCGGTCCTGGTGCAGTAGGTAGAATCCTCTCAGGTCAAGTTAACCCATCTGGTCGTACAGTTGATACATGGGCAAGAGATTTCACAAAGGATCCAACATTCCAAAACTTCTCTGATAATGCTCAAACAAACAAACAAACAGACTCTAGCGGTAACCCTGTTTACGCAGCACAAGATACAATGTTTGCTGCTGATGGTGCTCCAATGATGTCTCTTGGTACACTTAAAGGTTATGATAACCACTCTAAAGAAAATTCTAACTATGCTGATGCTAAAAACAGAGTTATGAAGGGTGGTATTAACGGTGTCAAACCTTCTGCTTATGTTTCTTACGAAGAAGGTATCTACGTTGACTACCGTTACTATGAAACACGTTATGCTGATATGGCAGCAGAAAACAAAGAAGCTGCTGATGCTTGGTATGATGGTCAAGAAGGTGTTGTTTATCCATTCGGTTATGGCTTAAGCTATACAACATTTGAACAAGAAATCGTCAAAGTTAGACCTCTTGGCGGTTCTAAAATCACAGCTAAAACTGATGTAATTGAAGTTTCTGTTAAAGTTACAAATACAGGCACAGTTGCTGGTAAAGATGCAGTTCAACTTTATTGGAAAGCTCCTTACACAGCAGGTGGAATTGAAAAAGCTGACCACGTATTATGTGCTTTCGATAAAACAAAAACAATTCAACCTGGTGATTCACAATTAGTACACTTAACATTCCACGTTCAAGATGTTGCTAACTATGACTTCACAGATGCAAATAACAATGGCTTTAAAGGTTATGAATTAGATGCTGGTGAATACCAAGTTCTCTTAGGTAAAAATGCTCACGAATCTTACGATAGCGAATCATTCGTCATCGGTGGTAAAGGCATCAAATTCAAAACAGACCGTTTCACAGGTACTGAAGTTAAAAACCGTTTCACAGACAGAGGCTTCTATAGCTCAATGCCAAGTGATGATGATATTCCATTTGAACAAATGTCACGTGCTGACTTTGTAGGAACATTCCCACATCACCCAGGCGCTGGCGCTGATAGATGGGCAGACAGAACTGTCGGTGATGATTCTAGATTCGAAGAATTCTTAACACATGAATTCTCTTTAGAAGAAGCTGAAGAAGATGAAAACTATGAATACGTTCCACAAGCTGCTATCAAAACAGCAAAAGATGGCGCTAAATGGGAACAAGCTGCTTCCACAATGGCTAAAGCTGATCGTATCCAATTACTCGAATTAGCTAACTGTGAAAAAGATGATCCAATGTGGGATGAATTAATTAATCAAATGACTTATGCTGAAATGCTTAAGTTCGTTGAAAATAACAGAATGTCATCTCCTGCATTAAATGAAATTGGTAAAGGTGGCTTCTCTGAAGGTGATGGTCCACAAAAATTCAATATTATGTGGTGGGTCTCATCTCCAATTATTGCTGCTACATTTAACCCTGAATTAGCTCATAAACAAGGTGAATTTGTTGGTATGGAATCACAAATCTCTGGTAAAGCTGGTTGGTGGGGTTGTGCTGTTAATACACACCGTTCTCCATTCGGTGGCCGTAACTTCGAATACTATTCAGCTGATCCATTCTTAATGGGTAGAATTGCTGCTTTAGTTGTTGGCGCTGCTACTGATAGAGGTGTCTATGCTTACTTCAAACACTTCGCTGTTAACGATCAAGAAAAGAACAGAGAATCTGGTATCTCATTTGTTAACGAACAAGCACTTCGTGAAATTTACTTAAAATCATTCCAAATGGTCTTCGAAGAAGGTAAATCAATCGGTGTCATGGGTTCTTACAACCGTTTAGGTTTAATGGAAACAGCAGCAAGCTATCCATTAATGACTGAAGTTCTCCGTGAAGAATGGGGCTTCCAAGGTGCTGTCTTATCCGATATGACTCATAGTGGTAATGGTAGTGTTAACTTCAAATGTTATGAATGTGTTACTCCACGTGTTATTGCTGGTTGTAACTCTCAATTAGACTCTGGCGGCTTCAATGGTCAAACATCTAGCCAAGTTAAATGGGATGCTACTGCTCTTGATGGCAAAGGTGCTCCAGTCATCGTTAAGAAAGATGGCACAACAGGTGATGTTTCTTACACATGGTGGTACGCAATTAGAAATGCTGTTAAAGACATCATGTACATGTCTGTTAACTCAACAGGTATGAGAAGAGGATTAACACAAGTTGTTGGCGAATTAGATGAAGAAGTTGTTTCTGGTACAAAATTCAGCTATGATGTTGAACTCCCAGAAGAAATTGCAGTTGGTGAAACATACAATGGCAAAACAATCGAATCCATCGATTTCGAAATGAACAAACGTAGTGATTTCTTAGCAAGTGTTAAATTTGCTAATGGCACATTAAGCGGCTCAATTAAAAACGTAGGTGTATATAGATTTGACGCTATTGCATATCTCGGTCTTGAAGGTGATGCTGAAGCTGCTGTTGCTTATAAATTCATCATTCGTGTTGTTCCTCAAATGGACTAAACTAAAGTTACATTTAGATAAAGAATTATTAACTACTAGGGGATATTTTATCCCTTAGTAGTTTGTTCTATTAATATGCACATATGTAAGTGTGTATAAAATTAATAATGTTAATAAATCAATTACTCATCAGAGAATTGATTGAAAATATACCCTAGAGAGGAGATAGTTATTCAGTTAGTATTCTAGGGTTAGCTGAATAAACTTAATTATTATGAAAGCAAAAATGAAAATTGGAATGTTAGCATTCGCTCTTACTGCTGTTACATTAACTGCTTGTGGTGGTGGACAAACATCTTCAAAACGTCGTCGTCCAGGTGGTGGTCCTGCCGAAGTTTCTATTGGCCCATTAAGTGATGCTGATATTACTACAAACTTTAAAGTAGATGGCCAAGTTGTTAGTACACAAACTGTAAAACAAGGTATGCCAATTACAAAACCAGCAGATCCAACAGCTCCTGCTGGCAAAAGATTCTATGGTTGGATGCAAAAAGCTAACGGTGGTAGAATTTGGAAATTTGATGTTGCTCAATTAAATAGAGCAATGGAAGACATGGACCTCGAACCTTTATTCGTAGATGCAAATTTAAATACACAATATTTAGAAGCAGAATATTGTAGAGTTATTACTGATGGTACTGGTATGCATGGCGAAACATATTCAGGCGGTCAAGATGGCGCTGGCTTAATTTATACTGATTATGATGATTATTATGGTTGCACTGGCGCAGTTGAATTTGATTATTATGAGCTCGAAGGCCTTAATTTTAATGCTTATGAATTAGAACCAGAAGAAATCGAGATGGCTAAAAAGAAAACTGCAAAAATTGAATATGGTTCATTTGTTCACTTTAATTATTCAAAAGGCAATACATTAACTTGGAAAATTAACTGTTCTAAGGCTGCAAGCAATGTCACATTATTCGGTAGTTATAGTGGTGAATATGGCATTACTAATGCAATTGGCGAAACAACATACTCATTCTCAGATACTGAATACGTTGTTAAAGTTAATGGTGTTCGCTTAGAATATGGCGAAGTTACAATGCACAACATTATTCCTAAAACTTACATCCCATTCCAAGATTTTTTAATCAGCGCTAATGTTTCTTTAAATGAAGGCGAAAATGTTATTGAAATGATCGTTGATAATAATAAATCCTTAAATGGTACTATTTCTGCTGTTGCTCCTTGCTTAGATGCTATTAGAGTTTTAGCTGACACTAATATCACATGGCCTGAAGCAAAATATACAAATCTTTTAGGTTAATTTTATGAATTTTAAGAATTTACTAAAAAAAAGAGTCATTATCTGGGGTGCTTCAACTCTCGTATTAGCTGGTGTATTAGTCGCAGCTAATGTTGTTGCTGGTGGCATCTATAGTGACTTATTAGACCAAGTTTTTGGTCCTAAAACAGCGATTGTTAGTGATGAAAAAAATGATCTCCATTTAAATCAAGTTGCTAAAAATAAGCAAGAAGCATTAAGCAATGGTAACGCTACTGTTGAAAAGATTTGCGAAGAAGGCATGGTTTTATTAAAAAATGAAAACAATGCTCTTCCTTTAAAAGCAAATGCTTCAGTTTCAGTTTTTGGTAAAAATGCTGCTAACTTAGTTTATGGTGGCTCTGGTTCTGCTGCTCCTGGCGGCAATGCTCCAAGAAAAACAATTTATGATTCTTTAAGAGCTGCTGGAATCGCATACAATCCTAAATTAGAAGAATTTTACAATAATAATAGCAAATCAGGTAGTGGACGTAGCGCTAACCCTGCTATGGAAAATAGTGGTGTTCCTACATTAAAAACTGGCGAAACTCCAATTGAAAAATATACAAATGATATTACTTCATCTTATGATCAATATGGCGATGCAGCTTTAGTTGTTTTTTCTCGTATAGCTGGTGAAAACTGGGATCTTCCAAGAAAAGCTGATGATGATCCAAACCGTCACTATCTTGAATTAGATAATAACGAAAGAGCATTATTAAAACATATTTGTGATTCAAACAAATTTGAACACATTATTGTTTTATTAAATGGTTCTAACTACATTGATTGTGGCTTCCTTAAAATTACAACAGATCCTGCATACAATGCTAAAATTGATGCATGTATCAATATTGGTAGCCCAGGTGGTAATGGTATTATGGCTCTTGGCAAAATCCTTAGTGGTGCAGTCAACCCATCAGGACATACTGTTGACACAGTCTACACAAATTATAAAAATGACCCTACATGGCAAAACTTTGGTGGTAACTTTGAAAAAGATGGCGATGCTTACATATTAAAAGGTAGCAAAGTTGCTTACTACACAGTTGACTATGAAGAAAATATCTATTTAGGCTATAGATATTACGAAACAAGAGGTCATCTTGAAGGTGAAGAATGGTATAACAAAAATGTTATTTATCCTTTTGGATATGGCTTAAGTTATACAACTTTCTCACAATCCATTGTTAATAAATCTGAATTAGCTACTGCTTTATCTGCTAATGAAAAATTTACAGTTAAGATTGACGTTACAAATACAGGCACTGTCGCTGGTAAACAAGTCGTTCAACTTTATGTAAATACTCCATACATCGAAAACGGAATTGAAAAACCATACAAGACTCTTGTTGGTTTTGCAAAAACTCCACTTTTAGCTCCAGGTGCTAAAACTACTACACCTCTTGAAATTGAAGTCGATCCTTACTATTTTGCAAGCTTTGACTCTCATGACAAGAATAATAATGGCAAGAAAACTTATGAATTAGATGCAGGTACTTACACATTCTTTGCGGGTACTGATGCTCATCACGATTTTGATTCTTTCCAAAAAACTTTAGCAACAACAGCAGTCATTGAAAACGATCCTGTCACTAATACTAAAGTTGAACCATTATTTGACGATGTTACAAATAATATGAAAGAAAGCTTATCAAGAAAAGATTTTGCAGGTACTTTCCCACATACTATTACAGATGAAGAAAGAACAATTAACATTGCTTTCATGGCAAAATTAAAATCTATGGAAACTACAAACACAGATGAATACACAGTAATGCCAAAAACTAATGTTGATTCAAATGTTCAATTATTTGACTTATACGGAAAAGATTATAATGATCCACTTTGGGACACTTTCTTAAATCAATTAAAAGTCAAAGAAATGTTGGATTTATTTAATAAAGGTTGTTATTCAACCGCTGGAATTCAACGTTTAGGTATTCCAGCAACAACTTCTGTTGATGGTCCTACAGGTATGGTTGCATTCTTAGGTAACCCTGCGGTTTACGATTGCTGTTATTATTGTTCTGAATGTTTAGTTGCTCAAACATATAACTTAGACTTAGCAACTGATCAAGCTCACGCTATTGGTGATGAATCTATCATTGGTAACGAAAAAGGTAATGGTCTTTCTTACCCTGGTTGGTATGCACCTGGTGTTAACTTACACCGTTCTCCATTCTCTGGACGTAATACTGAATATTATTCAGAAGATCCATTCCTCAATGGTAGATTTGCTGCAACAGTAATTAAAGGCGTTCAAGAAAGAGGCGTTTACGCTAATGTTAAGCACTTTGCAATTAACGATCAAGAAACTCACAGATCTGCAAATGGTATTGCTACTTGGGTTGATGAACAAGCAATGCGTGAATTATACTTCAGACCATTTGAAATGGCTGTTAAAGAAGGTAAATCACGTGGTTTAATGACTTCCTTCAACCGTATTGGTACTGAATGGGCTGGTGGTAGCTATCGCTTAGTTACAACTATTCTTAGAAAAGAATGGGGCTTCCAAGGCTCAGTCATTTGTGACTTCCATACAGGTAAATATATGGATTCTAAACAAATGCTTTATGCTGGTGGTGACCTTAACCTTGCTGGTGATGATCAAGTTTATTTACAAACAAGTGGTAAATACAATACACCATACATTGATGTTAAGAGTGCTAAAGATGTCTCATTATTAAGACAAGCTTCTCACCACTTGTTATATTCTGTAGGTAACTCTAACGCAATGGTCTATAAGATTGTTGGTTATAAACCAGCTGGATGGCAAGTTGTTCTTACAGCAAGTACAATTGGTGTTAGTGTCGCTTTAGTTATCTGGGGTGGTGCTGCTATTGCTACTGCACTTCTTCCTAAAAAGAAACAAGAAGAGAACGTAGCATAATAAATTTCAATTAAAGAAGATGGACTTTGCGGTCCATCTTTTTTTATATCCTTATTTATATATAATATATATGTTAAAATGTGTTGTATTAAGGCTAAAGCATATGACTGATAAAATTATTGTAATTGATACTCTTGGCTCAGATGAAGGCGCGGAAAGCATTATTTTAGGTGCTTTAGCTTCTTTAAATGCGCATAAGGATTTATCTATTTGTCTTATAGGACCAAAAACTCTCATTGAGTCTAAAATCAAAGAGTTAAGAATAGATCCATCTAAAGTTGAAATAGTGGATACAGAAGAATGTATTACTAATTATGAAAATCCTATGACTGCTATTATGTCTAAACCTAATTCAAGTTTAGTTAAGGCTCTTAAGAAGGTTGATGATGATAATAGATATATTGGTTTAATTACCGCTGGAAATAGTGGCGCTATTATTATGGGAAGTGCTAGATTTTTATTAACTAAAGATAGAACTAGACCTTGTATGGCAGCTTGTCTTCCTAATGCAAAAGGATCTTTCACTTGTGTAGTTGATACTGGCGCAACAATTGATGTAACTGCTTATCAATTAGTGGAATTTGCAAAACTTGGTAGTGAATTCATGAAAAAGACATATAAAATTCCTTCACCAAAAGTTGGCTTATTATCTAATGGAGCAGAACCAACTAAAGGAAATAAACTCGTAAAAGAAGCTCATCCTTTATTAAAAGAAGTTGAATCTATTAATTTTGTTGGAAATATTGAAGGTAATAAAGCATTATCTGGAGATTGTGACGTTCTTGTTTGTGATGGCTTTGCAGGAAATCAAGTACTAAAAAATACCGAAGGTACTGCCAAGTTATTAATTATGGATCTTATTAAATATGCAAAAGTAAATAACAAACCTGAATATATGGATGCTGCTAAATATTTAATGAGTAAATATGATATTTCTACATTAGGCGCAGCTATTGTGCTTGGGATTAGAAAACCTATATTAAAAATTAGAGGAAATTCTAGTAGTGAAACTGTTATTAACGCTACTGGTATGTTACTTAATTTCAACGCTGGAGATAGCTTATTTGAAGGTAAATTTAATTAAAGGAAACTTATTATGTTAGATAAATTAAAAGAACTAATTGTGGATGTGATGCCTGAAATTGATACCTTAGGTATTACAGAAGAGACAAAATTAATTGAAGATTTAAGATTTGATAGTCTTGGTATCATGATGCTTGCTATGGCTATTGAAGACGAGTTCAATATTGAATTTTCTGAAGCTCCTACCTTTATTACTGTAGGGGATGTCATTAAATATATTGAATCTAAAATGAAATAACGTGGCAAAACAGCCATGTTTTCTTTTTGTTATTAAGGACATGAATTTTACTATTTAACTATGTTAAGTTTTTTAGTAAAATCTTTTTTAATAGAAGTGTATAAATCTATTTGAATGGAATAGAAGTCTCTACACGACTCCGAATAAAGTCGTACTACATTTCATAAATAGTTTCTTTATGGATTCTTTTTGTGAACTTGTAGCGACCGCTACATGTTTTTATTTCTTGGAGGGAAGCCTATGAAATTATTCAAAAAAATAGCATTATTTGTTGCTACTGCAGCAATAGGAGTAGGAACTTTATATAATCATGACATTTTAAAAGCAAAAGCTGATGGTTCTTATATCAGCCTTTTTGGAGCAAACTATAATAGCAAAGATGTCTCTAGTTATACTGCTACTTTTTCTTCAACAAATAATGGTTTTACTGTAAATCTTGAAAATTTTAATAATAATAACAATGCTTGGAATTATGTTAAGTGCGGAAGGAAGGATAATGCTTCAGTAGCACATATTAAAACCAATTCTGCGATTGAAGAAGTTGTGTCTAGTGTAGTTATTACAATTGATGCAGTCACTTCTTCTAAAATTAATAGTATTTATTTAAAAACTTATAATGGAGATTATTCAGGAACTCCTACAAATTCAATTCAATGTAGCAAAATTGCTACTGGCGATTACACTTTTAATATTACAAACAAAGCTGAAAATTTGAAATATGATTTGGTTTTTGATTGCGCAGCTGGATCATCAAATGGTTTATTAACTCTTAGTAAAATCTCCTATAATTATGAATCAACTGCTGTTTCTACAACCGGAGTTTCTTTAAATAAATCATCAGTTTCTTTATATGAAGGCAAAACAGAAACATTAATTGCTACTGTTTCTCCTAATAATGCTTCCAATAAAAATGTTTCATGGTCATCCAATAATCCTAGTGTTGCAACTGTTAACAATGGGTTAGTAACCGCTGTTAGTGAAGGAAATGCGACTATTACTGTTACAACTGAAGAAGGTAACTTTACTGCAACTTGTGAAGTAAGAGTTAATGCAATGCCTTCGTTGCATGCAGGAACTCTTGAAGATCCTTTAACTGTTGCAGATGCTAGAACACTTATTGATAACAATTTACAAGAAACATCTAAGAGATATTATGTTAAAGGTGTATTTTTAAAATATTTCAATAATGATAACACAAAAAATTCTTATTACATTTGTGATAGTTTGGATAATCAAGAAAATGACTTAGAACTTTATCTTGATAAATTCCCTTTTGTCCCTCGATTTACAGTTGGAGAAGAAATTATTGCTTCTGCAACTGCAGCAAATATTATCAAATATAATACAACTTATGAGTTTAAAAACTCTGAATTATATAATCCTGTTGTTGATTTACAAGTTACTGTAAACAAATCTTTTACTCAAATTGGTGAAGTTCTTACTAAAGAAGATTTAACAGTTGTTGCAAAATACAAGCACGATCAAAAAACAATTACTGATTATAAGATTAATAATGGTGAAAGTGCTGTTCTTTCTAATGCAAACAATGTGATTAGCATCTCTTATACAAATACTGCTATGAACAGTTCTTTCTTTGGTGAGAAGAGCGCGACTAAAGAAATCTCTATTAATGGATTAGCAAGCAGAGAAGTTACTGGCGTTCAGTTAACTGGTAGTCTTACCAAGAATTCATATACTAATGAAGATTCTTCATGGGATTTAAGTGGCTTAAATTTAGAAGTTAGTTATAATTTTGGTTCCAATCTCACATTAGATATAAATGATTCTAGAGTTTCTGTTGTTACTGATCCTTTAGTTCCTTCTGTTGGAGTCACTTCTGTTACGGTAACTGCTACTTTTGAGGGATTTAACGCTACTGAAACTTATGATGTTACTGTAAAAAAGAATCCTTTTAATTATCAAGAAATAGCATATTACACTGTCACTACCGCTAAAAATAATGGTGATGAATATACTGATGCAAATGATTTTGTATTGACTTCCGGAAGAAATATTATAACTTCTGCCACATCAAGTGGAAAAGTTTATGTAGGTGTTGCTGCTAATAATGGTGGCTTGACTGAAGGTAGAAAAGACTTGATTAGATTTGGTTCAAGCAGTGCTGCTGGTTCAATTGAATTTACTTTAAATGAAAATATCTCAAGAATTGTTATTTCTGCTAAATCTTGGTCAAATTCAGCTTGCGATGTTAAAGTTTCTAATACTACAGAAGCAGCTTTGAATGTTGGATATAATTCGTTTGAGAATTTGACTTTTAACTTTAGCACTGCAGTTCGTGAATTTACATTATCTTGTAATTCTGGGGCTAGATTCATGGTTGAAAGCATTAAATTTATGGCTAAACAATCAATGGATGAAATCTTAAACCCATATAAAACTCAAGTCGAAGAATCAAAAACTAGATTAAAAATGTCATATGATTATCAAGCACTTGAAGATGACGATATGATTTTTAGCAATATCCATGTAAGCATGGGTGCTGTTATTGAAAAAACTTTAATCGATGAAATTAATGAAATTGATGAAGTAATTGAAATTGGTGTTGAAGTTTTAAAAAATAATTATGTTAGTTATTCCTCTACAACAAAAACATATAAGAAACAAATCAGCAATTATACTACTGATATGAGTGCGTTAAGAACTGATAATAAAGCTAATGTTACTGCTACAGGTGATTATTATTCTTGGTGGGCAACAATTAAGTTCTTAACTGATAATACCCATAGCATCTATTCAGACGAATTCCTTGATAATATTGAATTATTAACTGATATTACATTTACCGCTAAAGCTTATGTTAAAACCGCATCAAACGTTAAGTTATACTTAACAAGTGCAGAAGAATATTCAGTTCAATCTTTAGCAGAAGCTTATTTCTTACTTGGGTTTAATGTTCCAGGTTTAGAAGATTTGGCAACATTATAAGGAGGTAGCAAAATGAAAAAGAAATTATACTTCAATAGTCCTGTATTTGAATTAATTAAATTAGACAGCGAAGATGTTATCTCTACTTCCACATATGGATGGGGTGACCCTGATAGTGACTTACTCATTGAAGAAGATGAGTGGGGCATTGACGATTAGTTAATGATAAAGGCTGTCCAAATGGATGGCCTTTTTAGTAATTGAAAAGTAACAATTATATTGTTAGTATTTATCTATCAAAGAAAGGAGAATGAATAATGAAATTTAAGAAATTATTTCTACCATTATTGGTTATGTCATTCTTTTTAACTGGTTGCACTGATAAAGAGATTTCTTTACCAAATAAATCATCAAGTCAAGAATCTTCACAAGTTAGTGAGAGTTTAAGTGAATCTTCCAATAGCTCTTCTAGTAGTGAATCTAATAGTAGTTCATCATCAAAAGGTAGCACTTCTAATGGTGGACATATCGAACTTCCATTTATTTAGAGGGTTGCGTATGAAATTAAAATATAACTTTGTACTTCAAGAAGTAGGCAAAGACTACTTCGCAGTAGTGTCAGGTGAAGATACCAAAAAATTCTCTGACTTAATTAAACTTAACTCTGTTGGAAAAGATATCTTTGAATTACTTAAAGACGAAACAACAATTGAAAAGGTAATTGAGGGTATTAAAGAAAAATATGAAGGTTCTGATGAAGAAATCGAATCATCAGTTAAAGAATTCGTATTAGATTTAAAAGTTAAAGGATTGCTTAATGATTAATACTTATAAAGTAGCAGATCATATTTTTTCTGTAGATAGCATTTTTGACTATGTACATGAGTATTTAAAAGATTATAGGAGTGAACTAACTCCTTCTTTTGTTATAAAGATTGAAAAACAAGATATTCTTAATGAACTTCAATTTAATAACAACGATAAAACTTTATCACCTGCTTGGTATGAAGCTAGCGCAGTTTATCGTAAACTTATGAACAAAATTACAAAAGATGGATATTTACTTTTTCATGGAAGTTGCATTGCAATTGATAGAAAAATTGGGGTTTTATTCGCCGGTATTTCAGGAGCAGGCAAAAGTACACATGCCTCTTTGTATAAAAAGTATTTATTAGATAGATGTAATTACATTAATGACGATAAACCAATTTTAAAAATTGATGATGATAGTGTAATTGCATATGGCACTCCTTGGAGTGGTAAATCTAATTTAAATACTGATGAAAAAATTGAATTAAAAGCAATTGTTTTTATTAACAAAGCAAAAGAAAACCACATAGAACCTCTTTTAGCAAGTGACGCACTTCCAAATATATTTAAACAATCATATATTCCAAATAATTTAGTGAAAGAATGCATGGAAATGCTTTCAAATTTAATAAAGAATGTTAAATGCTATAATTTATATTGTGATATATCAAAAGAAGCTTTTGAAACTTCTTATAGAGAAATAGAAAAACTATGAATTTTGAAGAGATTTTAGAAAAAGAAGGCACACTTGTATATACATGTGTAGGTGTAAGCATGCTTCCTCTTCTTAGAGAAAGGAAGGATATTTTAACTATTTCTAAAATCACTAATAAACCTAAAAAATATGATGTTGTGTTATTTAAACGCGATAGTGGACAATATGTCCTTCATAGAATTGTTAAAGTTAGAAAACACGATTATGTTCTTTTAGGTGATAATCAATGGAGAAAAGAAAAAGGTGTATTAGATAGACACATCATTGGTGTGTTAACTTCATTTACTCAAGATGATAAAATTATTTCTGTAAATGATGAGAAATATCTAAGATATATTAATAAAGTTGTTAAAAACCCTTTTAGAAGAATTAAAATATTTTTCAAAGATTTAAAATTTAGAATTAAAAGAAAGCTAAGCAAAAAGAAATAGTATGGAAAGTAAGAAGCGTTATTGGAAATATGTAAAAGAAAATAGAGCATCTATTACTATGCTTACTATTTTAGTGAGCCTTTTAGCTCTTGTTTCTGTTGCTTTTGCCTATATTTCTAAACTTTTGATCGATTCAATTGGAGAAGATAAAAAGTTTATTTCTTTAGCAATTGTTTTAGCAGGACTTATTCTTCTTGAAGTCTTAATGTCCTTATTTTTAAATGTTTTATTTAACAAAAAACAAGTTAAACTAGAAAATAACATTAAAAAGACTACCTTTTTATCAATAATAAATAATGATTATTTAACTTTAGATAATAAAGATAACGCTGATTATTTAAATAGAATTATCTCTGATAGCAAAGTAATTGCAGATGGCGTTATTACTTATCTACCAAGCTTTATTTCTTTAGTGCTTAGAATTGTATTTTCCTTTATAACACTTTTAGTTATAGATTGGATATTCGCTTTAGTTTTATTGGGTATAGGCATATTAACTTATTTATTAAGCACTTTTATAAGACCAATAAGCAAACGTCTTCATAAAGCAAGTCAGCATGAAGAAGGTTTAGTCTTAGGAGCTTATAAATCTCATTTAAATCAATCGTTTTTAATTAAACTATTTGATGTTAAACATAAAGTAGAATGTGATATTGATTCAATTCAAGATAAATATATGAACGCTAAAGTTCGCCAAAGAAATTTTTCTACTTTCATTAATACATCTTTTAGATTTTTTATGCGCTTAGCATATATTGGCGCAATTATTTATGTTGGAACTCTTATGGGAATGAATTCTACAGTAGTGGGCTTTGGTAGCATGCTTGCAATGATTCAATTAATTTCTCAAATTGAAGGTCCATTTACTTCTTTATCTAGCTTACTCCCAAGATACTATCAATCATTAGGAAGCATAGAAAGAGTGGAAGAATGTTTAAAGAGTGATGAAACCACACCAATTAAAGAAGTTGAATTAAATGATATTCACGCTGAAAGCATTACTTTTAAATATGAAGAAAAAGAAATATTTTCAAATTTAAGTTTTGACATTAAATTAAATGACTTTACTTTCATTAAAGGAAGAAGTGGAGCAGGAAAAACTACACTTCTTAAATGCATAATGGGGGCATATAAACTTTCTAGTGGCGAACTTAAAATGGGAAATGAAGATATTAGTTTAGCCACTAATAAATTTGCGTATGTTCCTCAAACTAACTTTTTAGTTAAAGGAAGTATTCTAGATAATTTATTGATATTTAGTAATGATTCTAAAAGAATTAATGAAGTTTTATCTATAGTTTGTTTAGATGAAAAAATCGCCTCTTTACCAAATGGCGTTAATACTATCTTGTCTGATGATGGAACAGGATTATCTATAGGAGAAGGTCAAAGACTTAACATCGCTAGAGCTATCCTTTCAAATAGACCAATTTTAGTGCTTGATGAATGTACTTCCGCTTTAGATAATGTAACAGGCCAAACCATCTTAAACAATTTAAAGAAATTAAATTTAACCATTATTTTAGTAAGCCATAAATTAGAACATTTAGAACTTGCTAATAACATAATAGATTTATCAAAAGAGGAAGAATAATGAAAAATAACATCGATTCTTCTTTTTTAAATCTAATTTATATTCTTTACTATTCTATTAATTTAGAAGAAAAAATTGATTCTAATGTTATTAAAGAATTTGATTTTAAAAGCATATATAAAATAGCAAAATCTCATTCTGTTTTAGCATGCGTATATCCCGCAATTAAAGATAGTAAAATAGATGCAAATATTATTAAAACTTTTGAACAAGCTTATAATTCGAATTTAAGAAAAACTATGCTTTTTGACGTAGAATTCTCTTCTATTAAGGATGAAATGGTAAAAAGAGAAATATATTATACTCCTTTAAAAGGCATAAATATTAAAACAATGTATCCACTTGTGGGAACAAGAGAATTCGCAGATTTTGATATTCTTTTTGATCCTAAAAAAGCTAAAGAAGTTAAAGAAATATTTATAAATAGAGGATATAAAGTTGAAGGCTATGGCACTAGTCATCATGATGCATACCATAAAGAGCCATTTTTTAACTTTGAAATGCATAGATTTTTATTTGACCCAATAGGAAATACTCAATTATTTGAAAAGTATTATAAAAATATCGAAACTAAGTTAATAGAAGTAGCACCTTACTCTTATAAATTAAAAGATGAAGATGATTTTATTTATTTCCTCTGCCACGCTTATAAACACTACTCAAGAGGGGGTAATGGCATAAGATTCTTATTGGATTTATATATCTATATAACTCATAAAAAGTTAGATTTTAATTACATATTAACTGAATTAAGAATACTCAAGATCTGTGGTTGGTATTTAGATATTGAAACTCTTGTAAGAAAGCTATTCTCCATTCCATTTAATCAGACTCAAGTTGCGTTAACTGAAAATGAAGAAAATATATTAAGCTATATTTTAAACTCAGGAACTTATGGCACTCTTAAGAATGGTGTCTATTCAGTATTAAATTCCCTCAATGGTGGAGAAGAAGGCAAAGTAAGAAAATGGTCTAAATTTAGATATATGGTTTCAAGAATTTGTCTTCCAAGAAAACAAATTATCATGACTCATCCATTTATTGGAAAAACAATTATCTTTATTCCATTTATTTGGATTGGAAGAATATTTAAAGCTTTATTTAATAAAAAATCTCATCAAAACATGAAAAATGAGATGAAATATATAAAACAATTTGGCAAATAATTAACGTCTTAAAATATATAGAACTGACACACCAGGATATGTGAACAAAAAAATATTATTTTTCTCTTGCAGACACATATCTTTTTATTTATTATATTAAAGCGTGTGTAACACAAGACCTATTGGTCACTTTTTTAAGAAGGAATAGTGATACACCGGGTCCTGTGGATATAATTACACAAGATCAGAATGAGTGAAAGGAGCATTAAATATGCCAACCATTAACCAATTAGTGCGTCAAGGTAGAGAAAACAAATCTTGGAAATCAAAAGCACCTGCTCTTGGTCAAAGATTCAACTCTTTAAAGAAAAAAGAAACAAATCAACCTGCTGCACAAAAACGTGGTGTCTGCACCCGTGTCGGTACAATGACTCCTAAGAAACCTAACTCAGCTTTAAGAAAATACGCTCGTGTTAGATTATCTAATGGATATGAAGTTACTGCATACATCGGTGGTGAAGGACACAACTTACAAGAACACAGTACTGTCATTATTCGTGGCGGCCGTGTTAAAGACTTACCTGGTGTTAGATATCATATCGTACGTGGAACACTAGACTGTGCTGGTATTGAAAAGAGAAGACAATCTCGTTCTTTATACGGTACAAAGAAACCAAAATCAAAGGATTAATAAGGAGGATTAGTAAACTATGCGTAAAGGAAATGCTACAAAACGTGATGTATTACCAGATCCAATTTATAATTCAAAATTGGTCACACGTTTAATTAACAAGATCATGCTTGATGGTAAAAAGGGAACAGCTCAAAACATTCTCTATACTGCTTTCAAAAAGATCGAAGAAAAAACTGGCAAACCAGCTATGGACGTCTTCGCTACAGCTTTAAATAACATTATGCCAGAAGTTGAACTTAAAATGCGCCGTGTCGGTGGTGCAAACTTCCAAGTTCCAACTGAAGTTTCTCCAGAAAGAAAAGTTACACTTGGCCTTAGATGGTTAGTTAACTATTCAAGACTCAGAAATGAAAAAACAATGGAAGACCGTTTAGCAAATGAAATTATTGATGCTGCTAATGGTTCAGGTGCTTCCGTTAAGAAGAGAGAAGACACACACAAAATGGCAGAAGCTAATAAAGCTTATGCACACTACCGTTGGTAGTTTAGGGGGAGCAATAATATGGCACGCGAATATGATTTAGCTCATACCCGTAATATCGGTATCATGGCTCACATTGATGCTGGTAAAACAACATGTACAGAACGTATCCTCTATTTCACAGGTAAAATCCACAAAATTGGTGAAACACACGAAGGTGCTGCAACAATGGACTGGATGGCACAAGAACAAGAAAGAGGTATTACAATTACTTCCGCTGCTACAACAGCTATGTGGAAGGGTAACAGAATTAACATTATCGACACTCCTGGACACGTCGACTTCACAGTTGAAGTTGAACGTTCATTACGTGTTCTTGATGGTGCTGTTACAGTTCTCGATGGTAAGAGTGGTGTTGAACCACAAACAGAAACAGTTTGGAGACAAGGCTCTAAATATGGTGTCCCTAGAATTGTTTTCGTTAACAAATTAGACGCAATCGGTGCAGACTTTGAAATGAGCGTTCGTTCATTACACGAAAGATTAGGCGCTAACGCTGCAGCTGTTCAATACCCAATCGGTATCGAAAGCACATTAAAAGGTTGTATCGACATCATTGAACAAAAAGCTTATGAATACACAAGCGATGTTCACGATGAACCAAAAGAAATTGCTATTCCTGAAGAATACAAAGCTAAGGTTGCTGAATTAAGAGAAAAATTATTTGAAGCTTTATCTAACTTTGATGAAGATATTCTTATGATGGTTCTCGAAGGTCAAGAACCTAGCGTTGAACAAACAAAAGCAACAATCCGTAAGGCTGTTTTAACTGGTGAATTCCACCCAGTCTTCTGTGGATCTGCTTACAAAAACAAAAACATTCAAATGTTACTCGATGGTATCATTGACTACTTACCTAGCCCACTTGATATCCCACCTGCAAAAGGTACTAATGAATTCAATGAAGAAGTTACTTGCGAACCAAGCGACAACGCTCCTCTTGCTGCATTAGCATTCAAGATCGCTACTGACCCATTCATTGGTAGATTAGCATATGTCAGAGTTTACTCTGGTACTTTAAAGAGTGGTTCTTATGTCATGAACACTACAAAAGGTGTTAAAGAAAGAATTGGACGTGTTGTCTTAATGCACTCCAACCACAGACAAGAAGTTGATGAATTAAACGCTGGTGACATTGGTGCTGTTGTTGGTTTAAAGAGCACAACAACTGGTGACACATTATGTGAAGAAAAGAATGAAGTCATTCTTGAAAAGATGGAATTCCCAGATCCAGTTATTGAACAAGCTGTTGAACCAAAAACTAAAGCTGACCAAGAAAAGATGAATATCGCTCTTCAAAAGTTAGCTGAAGAAGACCCAACTTTCCGTGTTAGAACTAACCCAGAAACAGGTCAAACTCTTATCGCTGGTGTCGGTGAACTTCACTTAGACATTATCGTCGACCGTATGAGAAGAGAATTTAACGTTCAAGTTAACGTTGGTGCTCCTCAAGTCGAATACAGAGAAACAATCCAAGCTGCTGGTGATTGTGAAGGTAAATACATTAAACAATCCGGTGGTCGTGGTCAATATGGTCACGTTTGGATCAAATTTGAACCAAACCCAGGAAAAGGCTTCGAATTCGTCGATGCTATCGTTGGTGGTAGTGTTCCAAGAGAATACATTAAACCAACTAATGATGGTTTAGTCGATGCATTAAATAGAGGCATGATCGCAGGCTTCCCAATCGTTGACATCAAAGCAACATTATTCGATGGTTCTTACCATGATGTCGACTCATCTGAAGCTGCTTATAAGATTGCAGCAAGTATGGCTTTAAAAGAAGCTGCAAAGAAATGTAAACCAGTTATTCTTGAACCTTTAATGAAAATTGAAGTTACAGTTCCAGAACAATATTATGGTGATATTATCGGTGATATCTCTCGTAGAAGAGGTAACATCATTGGTGAATCTCAAAGAGGTAACGCAAAAACAATCGAAGCTGAAGTACCACTTTCAGAAATGTTCGGTTACGTTACTGACTTAAGAAGTATGACTCAAGGTAGAGGCAACTATACAATGCAATTTGATAGATATGCTGAAACACCAAGATTCGTTCAAGACGAAATCTTAAAGAAAGTCGGCTCAAAATAAGTCTCATCAACAATATTTAATGCCTATAGAATATAGGTATTGAATAAACAAAATAAATGCTATATTATGATTTCGTTGCAATATATGCATAAAACGATCGAAAGGAGATTTCAAATATATGGCAAAACAAGCATTTGACAGATCCAAACAACACGTTAATATTGGTACAATCGGTCACGTTGACCATGGTAAAACAACATTAACTGCTGCTATTACAACTGTCTTAGCATCTCAAGGTGGCGCAGTCGCTACAGCTTATGACCAAATCGACTCTGCACCAGAAGAAAAAGCACGTGGTATTACTATTAATACTGCACACATCGAATACCAAACAGCTACAAGACACTACGCTC
>JAKSVY010000016.1 GCA_024413875.1 Bacilli bacterium | reverse complement strand
CTATGTCATTAGAAATTTTAATTAATTTTTTCGCAGCGCCATCAATGTCTTCTTGATTTGTTAATTTAACTTCAATTAAGGCCCAACTTCCATCTCTAAATTGTATAACTGCATCGGCTTCACGATCTGTTTGGTCTTTAAAATGATAAACACTTGCTCCAAAAGTATCACAATATATTCTCAAATCCCTAATTGCGAGTGATTCAAATAAGAAGCCAAAAGTATTCATATCTTTAAATAACCCTTTGGGCCCAACTCCAAGTGCAGCTGCAGCAATAGATGGATCCACAAAATGTCTTGTGTTTTTCGTTCTAATAGAAATTTTACTTCTTAAATTTGGATTCCACGCTTCTAATTCTTCAATAACATATAATCTTTCCAAAGCAAGCTTATACTTATCAAAAGTTTTAACATCAAATGAAGAATCATTCGATGCCACATCATTAATAATAACGCTATCAGCACATTGAGAACCGATATTTCTAGAGTATGAACGCATCATTTTTTTTGCCCTACCAATATCTTTTCTAAGTTTTATATCTTTTAATGAAAATAAATCTTCGCTTACAACAGCATCATAAAAATCTATAGGTTGTTGCAAAGCGACATCTTCATCTTGATTAATTGCCAGTGGCCAACCACCACGGCATATATAATATGCGTAATCTTCAATTGTTTTATCACATACGCATGGTTCAAAAACACCTTCTTTTAAACTGAGCAATGATACTTTTCCATTGCTTTCGCCACTTTCATATAAAGACATAGGTCGCATCATTTTTCTCACAATTCTTCCTGTTCCAGTATGTTTTTCACCGCTATTTTTAGAAATAGTTTTGTCTGTAACACTTCCAGTTAAAATAAATTGTCCAAACAATCCGCCTTTATCAACTTGATCTTTGATAGAATTCCAAACAAAAGATATTTCCTGCCATTCATCTATCATAAGCGGCTTTTCGCCTTGTTGCAAAAAAATAGTTGGTGAGGCTTTTGCTAAGGCAATATATTGTTGTTTTGTTTCTTCAATCGTCAAATCAATAATGGTTTTAGCTTGTCTTGCTGAAGTTGTTGATTTGCCGCACCATTTAGGACCAACCACCAACACAGCTCCTTTTGATTTAAGCGAAAATCTTAATGTTTCATCAAATAATCTAGGTATATAATCTCTTTTCATAGCAAATTATCCTCATAAATATAATACTCTTTTATTATCAAAAGTAAATACTAAATCCCAAAAATGTAAATAGTTAAATCCCAAAAATGTAAATAGTTAAATCCCAAAAATGAAACAATATCTTTCACGCGGTTGAAAAAGCAATTTATAAAAATAAACTCGTATTGACTCCAAACGTGATGACATCTTTTTTATTGTTTCCGATGCTTTACGTGTCCAAACATTTAAGGACATTTATTGCAAATAATAATAAGAATATTTAAAATACAGATATGAATAAGATAAAAGTTGCTCATTTATTATCAATAATATTTACGGTTACGCTTTTTTCATCATGCGCTAATAAAAGTACGGATATTGATTCAAGTGATGCCAGTAGCGAAAGCACAAGTACTATTTCAGAAGACACGACAAGCGAAAGTGATACACAAGAAACAGTTGATCTTTTAAATTATGAATTACTAGAAAATGGAACCTATGGAGTTTCTGCGAAAATGGATGGTAATCCAATCATAAATGTAGTAATACCTTCTACTTACAACGAAATACCAGTTACAGCAATTGTGAAACAAGGTTTTAAAGAATGCAGTGAATTAACATCAATTACTATTCCTGATTCTATAACTTCCATAGGCTATATGGCTTTTACTCAATGCACATCTTTAGAATCTATAATTATTCCTGATAGCGTTGTCGATATTGGCGAATATGCATTTTATATTTGCAGTTCCTTAAGATCAGTAACACTTTCCAAATCAATCACCAAATTACCAAATGCGTCATTTGGTGCCTGTTCATCACTCACAAGTATTGAATTACCTAACAACATTGAAGCAATAGAATCCGGGGCATTTCAAAGCTGTTCATCTTTAGAGTCTATTAATATACCTAATAGCGTAATTAATTTTGGCGGAGCTGCATTTGCAAATTGTTCTTCATTGAAATCAATTCAAATTCCGAAAACAATGACTGTGATTGAAAACTCAACATTCCTCAATTGTTCCTCACTACAATCCATTGATATTCCCAAAGGAATCACTTTAATTAAGCAAGATGCATTCTCAGGATGTTCGTCCATTGAATCCATCTCTCTTCCGGATGGAGTCAGGTCAATTGGTAATAGTGCATTTTCATTTTGCACTTCACTAAAAGAAATTTCACTTCAAAAAAATATTACATTTATTGGTGAAGGTGCTTTCTATGAGTGCACTTCATTAACAAATGTTGTAATTCCAAATACAGTTACATCAATTGGAGATTATGCCTTCACCAATTGTTCTTCATTAACCTCAATATTCATTCCTCAAAGTGTGGCCTCTATTGGATACCATGTTTTTGAAGAATGTAACAATAAGCTCTATATCTACTGTGGTTCACCATCAAAGCCAAGTGAGTGGGATGATGACTGGAATTATCAAAGAACCAGCATCTATCACTCTGTTGTTTGGGGTGCAATTGGTGGATGCGAAATGTATGGTGATTTCGAATACATAAAGACAGTCTCAGGTATTTCAATTGTTTCATATTCCGGAAATGAAAAGAATGTTGTTATTCCAAACACAATAAATGATCTCCCGGTAACCGCGATTGCTGATAAGGCATTCGAAGATGTTAACACAATGGCAACTTTAGTTATCCCTACCACAGTAACAAGCATTGGGTATAGATCATTTATAGGTTGCTCAGCACTCACATCAATTTCAACATTACCTAATTTAGTTTCAATTGGTCGCGAAGCATTTTATGGATGCTTATCTTTAAAGACAATTATTATACCAATTAGTGTTACAACAATTGGCAAATTTGCTTTTCGCTTTTGTTCAAGTTTAAGCATCAAGTGTGAAGCTTCATCAAGGCCGGATGGTTGGGATGAATACTGGAGTAATGGGGCTCGCGAAGTTATTTGGGGATATAAAGAGTAATAAAAAATAAGCAACGAAATTGCTTATTTTTTTACAATATCTAATACATGAGAACTTGATCCAATAAGATCTTGTCTTTCACAAATTGATAGATGGTATTTAATGTATTCTTTAAAGTCCTCTTCAGATAATCTTGTAATTGCGCTTCTAATATAATCAGATGCTCCATCTTGAGATACTGCTTTAATACGAGTTAATCCAACAGTGTCATTAAACTCGTTAATATCTTCCATTCTCACCATTGAATACAAGTCATCTTCTTTAGCGACAATGTGGTAACTTTCATCAAGTCTACCTTCTGCTAAAGCTTCTTTAATATGACCTTTTACAAAGGCGTATGTAATTACTGAGAATTCATTCATATAGTAACTAATAAGGATTGTTCCACCTTCCTTAGTTACTCTTTTAGCTTCGCTTAATGCTTGTATCTTTTCTTCTTTCTTTAAAAGATGATACATTGGGCCAAACAAAAGGGTCACATCAAAGGTGTTATCTTTGATAAACGATAAATCAAGCGCATTTCCTTGAATAATGTCTACATTCGAACGTTTTGCCTTAAATACTTCAATATTATGTGGAACAAGTTCCACTGCAGTAACCTTATAACCTAGATTATCAAAGTAACAACTATATTTACCAGTTGCTGCACCGATATCTAAGATTGTTTTAGATTTATCATTATTTAAAACATCACTTATATATTTAACAGCGGTAGCGAATTCAACTTGTCCATGTCTAGTATCAAGTCTACCTTCTTCATCAAAGTGATTATAGTAATCTTCAATTAATGATATTGAGTGATCGGTTTGTTTAAAATTCATAGGCTCATTATACACTACTTCAATATAAATAAGGAAACAAAAAGACACCCTATCGCTAGGGTGTCATTATTGAGTGAATTAATTATTCAGCTTTTGGAGCTTCAGCTGGTTGAGCATCCACAGTTTGTGGAGCATTAGCAGCTTCGATAGCTTCAAGGTTAATTGCACCATGACGTGATGCACGACGTTGTGTCTTTTCGCCAACTCTATCAGCCTTCTTAGCGTTGTAAACTAATGAAGCTAAGAATACGATGATTCCGACAGCGAAGACAATTAGGCCTAAGACTCTGAATGAGCCCCAGCTTCCAACAGACCATTTTAATGTTTCTGTTAATTTTGAATCAGCAGCACGGAGAACACTTGATTTAGCAATACTTTCAATCAAAGAAAGAACGATTAAAGAAAGTCCACCTAAAGTGATTGTTCCGCCTACTAAATACCAGGCTAATTCTTTACCTGAAATTACTTTTGCTTCTTTTTCCATTTTGTTCTCCTAACTACTCTTTAAAGAGTATCAGTCGATTAAGCAGCTTGTTGTGTTTGAGCTTGAGCGCGTGCTTCTTCGATGAATTGATTCATGAATGGGATATAGCAACCCTTCCATTCATTTTCCCATCTAACGAGGTGGTCGATGAGGTTCTTCTTACATTCTGTGATAACTTGACCAAAGTTCTTACCTGCTGGGAGGTCACGTCTACCACTTGTCATTTCGACTAATGCGAATAATGGGTCAACAACTTCATAGTAATCTGTTGATGTGATTCTTGATCTTTGACGTGTTAAACCTAAGAGGTTAACTACTTTTGTAAGGTCGTTTTGAATGAAGTTAGATTGTGGAGATGGTTGTCCCTTTGTTTCTTGCATTGCTTTATTGAATTCTGCAAATAAGAAATCTAATTCATCAAGTAATAAACGGAATGCGAAACCACGGTAGTAAAGTTCATCAACTCTTAAGACTTGTGCTAATACATCTGGTTCGAATTGTTGTGCATTAACAGCACCTTGAACGTGAGCATTAACGATATCGTTGATTGTTTCGTGTAAGTTAACGATTTGTTCGAGAACTGTAACGTTTTGTGCGTGATCAACTGAAACGCCTTCTTCACGATCTTTTACGATTGTTGAATCATCAGCGTAGATTGAATCATAGAATTCGTTGATTTGTGCAACAACCTTTTCACCTTGTTCACCTGAGTTGTCTAAGCAAACTTTGAGTGGAGTTTGGTTTTCGATTTCTGCCTTAACTTCTCTCTTACGGAGGTCATAGAATTTTTTATCGTAAGTATCTTTACGAATGGCATATTCTAATGTGCCACGGATTACATCATTATAGTGAAGTAATGATGCAATTGTCTTTGAATAATTATTCATTTGTTTCTCCTTCTTTCTTAGTGATAAATTGTTCTAAATCACTAAATCTCTTTAGCGTATGTCCAGCATACTTCGAGACCGATAGCGGGGCTTGAGACATACAGAAACTGTTTTCTTGGTACTCATTGAACATCGAGATGTCATTTCCTGAATCACCAACGACATAAATGTCGCTGTGATTAATATTAAAGTATTCTTCGTAAAATTTCAACCCATTTGCTTTAGAGCAACCTTGTGGAGTGATTTCAATCATCTCTCCAGTCCAACTAAATTCAACTAAATCACCAAATTTTTCACGAAGTTCTTTATTGGCTGCTTTGGCTTTTTCTTTGCCCTTTTCACCAAGTCCAAACATGATCATAATCTTATAAACTTTTCCATTATTGATTTCATCAATAAATTTTTGTTCATCGATTTTGAATTTTGTTTTGTATATGCCTTGGAAAAAACTCCAGAATTTATAGCCAATGAAATAGAAGAATGAGCTATATTGATATTTTGAAAGAAAATCACAATTTTCACTCATTAACCACACTGCTTTAAGATCATAATTGCTCTCAACATAATCAATAACTTTAGAGATTTCTGCAGCTTTGAAATAGTCATCTTTGATCTTTTTGCCATCATGAACAATGAAGGATGAATTACAACCAAGGTAATCTACATCCCTTTTAAGACGCTTTGTGATTAATTTTTGAGTAGCAACATTTCTACCTGTAACGCAAATAACACGCCCACCTTCATCGATAAAATTTCTTAAAAATTTAACGGTGTGGCCAGCGATTAATCTTACTGTACGTTTTGGGTAGAAAAGTGTCCCATCTAAATCTGTTGCAATAATTTTTGGCATACCGCCATATTTTATAAATAAAACATATATATTACAAGCAAATATTTTTGATGGCTTTATTTTATAAAAGGCAAAAGAAAAACCTCAGCAAGCATTTCGCTGAGGTTCTTGGTTTTTTCTAAAGTTTAATTTACTTTAAATCATTCTCCGCTTCAAGGACACCATATCCACCATCATTACGGCGGTAGACTACAGCGATCTTATCATCTTCTACATCGAGGTACATATAGAAGTCATGATCAATAGCTTCCATTCTTGTAACAGCTTCATCGATTGTCATTGGTTCAAGGAATACAGATTTTGTTCTAACAACTGTTTCTTCTTCCTCTGGTTCATCTTCGTATGGTTCGAAAGTATCGATTGCGACAGCTTCACCTAATCCGATTTTACCAGATTTAGATCTGTCCATTCTTGTTTTGAGTTTTCTCATTTGGCCTTCAAGCTTATCAATAGCTAGGTCAACACCGGCATATAAGTCAGCATTTGTGACTTCTGCACGGAAGTCCATTTGAGGAGTGAAGATTGTAACTTCGATTTTTGCTCCAACTTTGTAAGAGCGAACAACTACACGGCATGTTACTTCATCATTGATGACAAAGTATTTGTTCATACGGTCTAGTTTCTTTTCAACGGCGGAACGAATAGCGTCTGTGACTTCGATATTCTTTCCTAAGATTTGATATTTCATAGAATATCCTCCTTCAACTAGTATTGTAGATTTCTCTACGCTTATATTATCTCATATTTTGACCTCATTTTTCTTAACACAAATAATTTATTATTTTAGACAATAAAAAAGTCCACAGTGTTTAGTGGACTTAATTATATTAATCGAGTAATTTTTTAATCTCTTCGACTTTATCGAGCTTTTCCCAAGGGATGTTCATATCAGGACGGCCAAGGTGTCCATAATTACAAATTTCGTGATATTTGAATGATGGAGTTCTTAACTTTAAGTGTTCGATAATCATGCCTGGTCTAAGGTCAAATACTTTGTGGATAATAGATAAAACCTTTTCATCAGAATAGTGAGATGTTCCAAATGTTGAAATACCAAGAGAAACTGGTTCTGCAACACCGATTGCGTAGCCAAGTTGAATTTCAAGACGATCTGCAACACCTGCTCCTACTAGGTTTTTAGCAATGTATCTTGCCATATACGCTGCACTTCTATCAACTTTTGTTGGGTCCTTACCTGAGAAAGCACCACCACCATGACGAGATGCACCGCCATAAGTATCAACAATAATCTTACGACCTGTTAATCCAGTATCGCCCATTGGACCACCAACGACAAAGTTACCAGTTGGGTTTATTAATACTTCGTATTCATCGTTTAAATTAAATGATTTAACAACTGGAGCAATAACACTTCCCTTAACATATGACTTGAATGCATTCATATCAATATCAGGGTCATGTTGAATAGACATTAATACTGTAACAACTTTTGGATTCTTAGGATCTTCATAATCGATTGTGACTTGAGATTTCATATCTGGTCTTGCGTGTTTGAATTCACCACTTTTTCTTAATGAAGTAGCGACTCTAACAAGTTTGTGTGCTAATGAAATAGCAAGTGGCATATAACCTTCTGTTTCATTAGATGCATAACCAAACATAATACCTTGGTCACCTGCACCAATCTTGGTGATATCAGCTTTTTCAACACCCATAGCGATATCAGGAGATTGTTGCTTAATCTTTAAATCAATCTTTACTGTATCAGCGTTAAAACCATATTCAGGTTTTGTGTAACCAATATCTCTAATAACATCTCTTACGATTTTATCGTAATCAATAACTGCCTTGGTTGTAATTTCACCACCAACTAAGCAATAGTCAGTAGTAACGAATGTCTCACAGGCAACGTGTGACATTGGATCTTGTTCTAAACAAGCATCAAGGATAGCGTCACTGATTTGATCAGCAACCTTATCTGGATGGCCTTCAGAAACGGATTCACTAGTGAATAAGTTGAGTTCTTTTTGCATTTTTTAATCCTCCTAAGCAAATAAAAATGGCCTCCCACCTGTGGAAAGCCATTTTAAATGTAGGTTTTTCCGTTCTTATCGCTCAGAGGGTGGGACCTCTGCTAAGGAAGAGCACTTACTGACACATATCAGAGTTGCTACCGCTATTTTTCATTCCTTGTAAAGCGGTTCTTGATAAGATTTGTAGCATTATTTTAAAGACCAGAATTAACTAAGTCAATAAAATTTAAATTGATTTTAAAGCTTGCGCAATTTGATCTGGGCAAGATGTTGGTTTACCACCACATCTAATGCCTTCAAGTCTTGCAATTGCGTCTTCTTTTTTCATTCCTGCAAGTAACTTTGAGATACCTTGGAGATTACCATTACATCCACCTAAAACTTGGACGTTAACGATAACATCATTATCATCAAGTGTGATGCGGAATGCTCTTGAACAAACACCACGAGGTGTATAGTCAAAAGTTCTCATTATTTAACGATGTCTCCGTAGACGACGCCTGCGCAACAACCAGCATTGCATTCATCTGTATCGATGTGCATTGCTAATGCATAGCTATCGCTAACACGGACAACTGTATCACCGAATGTGATATCTCTACCGTTTCCAGCATTAACGTGAACATTAACGATTTGTCCATTTTCAACACCGAATTCAGCAGCGTCTGCTGTTGTCATATGAATATGACGTTTTGCAATAATAACACCTTCAGTAAGTTCAACTTCACCAGCTGGACCAACTAATTTGCAAGGTGCACTACCTTCAACTTTACCAGATTCACGAACTGGAGCAACAACACCGATTGTACGTGCATCTGTGAATGATAATTCAACTTGGTTTAAAGCACGGCATGGACCAAGGATTGAGCAGTTTAATGCGCCCTTAGGACCAACAACTGATACTTTTTGATTTGAAGCGAATTGGCCAGGTTGAGAAAGCATCTTCTTAACTTCTAATTGAGCGCCTGCACCGAATAAGACTTCTAAGACTTCTTGAGTGACGTGGATATGACGTGCACTTGTTTCTACTAAAATTTGTTTCATGATTAATTTCCCCTCTATAAAACGGACATATTATAGCATTATTTCTTTAATTAAGATTAAAAATTGCTCAAAATGCTTTTATTTTTTCTTTTCAATGGCTACAATACGTTTATCAAGGAAGGAGGAAATCAAATATGGAAGAACTCAATGAAGAGGAATTATTAACTCCCGAAAAGTTAGAATTTTTAATTGATAATAAAAAAGTTAAAGCAATTAGAGAGATATTTGAGACTACTCCTGAGCTCGATATCGCTGAAGTTGCTAACGAAATTGAAGATACTAAGAAATTAGTTTTCTTATTTAAAGTTGTTAAGAGTGAATACACTGCTGTTTTCTTTACTGAACTTAATTCAGATAAGAAAGAGGAACTCATCACAGTTATGAGTGATGACCAACTTGTTGACCTTTTAGAAGATCAATTTACTGATGATATCGTTGATGATATTCAAGATTTACCTGCTAACCTTGTTTACCGTGTTTTAAAAAACGTTAGCAAAGAAAAACGTAAAGATATTAACCGCTTATTAAATTATAAAGATAATACAGCAGGTTCCATCATGACTGTTGAATTCTTAGGTCTTAATCAAAAGATGGATAGAGAACAAGCATTAGCAAGAATTCGTTCTATTGGTCGTGAAAAGGAAACTGTTTTAACAACATTCGTATTCGATGATCAACGTAAAATGGTCGGTACTCTTGACCTTGATGATTTAGTATTCGCTCGTGATAGCGATCTTGTTGCAGATATTATGAACCAAGACTTCCTTACTGTTGGTGTTAATACTGACCAAGAAGAAGTTGCACAAATGTTCAAAGACTACGACTTAAACGCTATCGCAGTTTTAAACGATGATGAACGTTTAGTTGGTATCATCACTATCGATGACGTTGTCGACGTTATCGAAGAAGAAGCTACTGAAGATATGGCTAAGCTCGCCGGTGTTGCGCCACTTGAAAACTCATATCTTGAAACCAGTGTCTTTAAGATGGCATGGAAATGTGCTCCATGGTTAATGGTCCTTCTTGTATTAGGAACATTCTCATCAATGATTCTTAATAAATTCGAAGATGCCTTAACATACTTACCAATCTTAGTTCCATTCGTTACTGTCCTTATGGATACAGGCGGTAATGCTGGTGGTCAAACCACTACTCTTATGGTTCGTGGATTAGCAGTTCAAGAGTTTGAACCAAGAGATTATTGGAAAATCGTCTGGAAAGAACTTAGAGTTGCGATTGTTACCGGTTTAATGGTTTGTGTCTTCGCGTGCTTATGGTTCCTTGCCGAAATGTATATTGGTATCATCGGATTTGATGGAGCTGATATCAATATCATTGATGGTGTTCCAACCGCATTAACTGGTGGAGCATTATTCTTCGCTAGACTTGAAATTGCTGGCTTAGTCGCAGGAACATTATTCTGTGGAATTATTGTTGCAAAGTTTGTTGGTACATCTCTTCCAATGCTTGTTGCAGCGCTTAAAAAAGACCCTGCTCTTATCTCATCACCATTCGTCACAACTGTTGTTGATGTCTGCTCACTTCTTATTTATTTAGGATTTGCTTACATGCTATTTAGCAACATTTTACCTGCCTTATAAAAATTGTTCTTGTTAAGAATTAATTAAAAGTGTATATTATTAAAGCAATCTTAATGTACCGATGGCGGAACTGGTAGACGCGTACGTTTGAGGGGCGTATGGGGAGACCCGTGTGAGTTCGATTCTCATTCGGTGCACCATTAAGAAGTAAATGAGGCGATTATCTCGCCTCTTTTTTATTGCGTTTACAATCTAGAATATGAAAAAAATCTAGCTCTGTACAAGAAAATAATAAATGTTCGGCAAAAAAGCGAACAAATATATTGACATTGAAAATTAATCATATATAATTGAGGTATGTTCAGCAATATGCCGAACAAGAAATGGAGACTAATATATGACATTCGGAGAATTTCTAAGCATGAAAAGAATTGAAGCAAAAATTACTATTAGAAGTTTTGCAAACGCTGTTGGCATTTCGCCATCTTTTCTTTGTGATTTAGAAAATGGAAGCAGAGCTTTCCCTGCAAAAAGTAAAAAAACACCTGATCTTTTAGAAAGAATGGTTGCTACATTAAATTTGAATGACAACGATGCAAAATTATTTAAGGATTATGCAGAACAATCTATGCTTTCAGGAAATAGAATACCTTCTGAAATCAGCAATTATCTTCAAAGAGTTCCTGAAGCTCAGCAAGCATTGCGCCTTGCAAAAGATAAATCAGTCACAAAAGAAGATTGGGAAAAGATAATTCAAATATTAAAGGAAAATCAATAAATATGGTTGAGTTGATTAATGCAAATTTTACTAGATATGGAAGTATTCAAATTAGCGATGCTGATTTGGAAACTTTTGCATATAATCAACTCAAAGACTATCAAAAAGATTATTTTAAAGAACCACACGCTTTAGATATTGATGATTTTGTTGAATTCTATTTAAAAAAGTCAGTCCAGTACTATCAACTTTCCGCGGCAGATTGTGAAAAGCGTCCACTTGGGAGCACCGCAGTAACTGATGGAAAGGTGGCTATTATCAATGAGGGAATGCCTGAAATTAAGATTTTTAAACAAGGCACAATAATTATTGATGAAGAAGCTTGCGAAAGTGAGCAACGCAGAAGATTTACACTCGGACATGAAGCCTGGCATGCCCAATTCGATTTGCATCTAAATACAGAGTTATTAGATAATGCAAACTCTATTTCAGATACCTTTGCAATCATAGGTAGTTCTTTAACCAAAGTTAGGAATAGAACACCAAGAGAATGGATTGAACACCATGCAGATGCATATGCCGTATATCTTTTAATGCCTAAGAAATTTGTATGCAAACTATTTAAACAACACCACAAAGAGTTTTTCAGCAACGAGAGAAGAATGGTAGCCAGTAGACCAAAAAGAACTTGGCTAATGATAAATGCCATTGCAAACGATTTAAATGTTTCAAAGGAGGCTTTAGCATATAGATTAAGAAAGCTTCATCTAATTTCTGAGGAAGTATTTTTATCGCTTAACCTAAATAAAAGAAAGGAGGAAATAAAGATGATTTAATTTTTAATAAGCAAAAGAATAGAAAGGAGGCAAAAATGCCAAACAATGTTTTAATACTAAAAAATCGCAGCCACTGCAATGGTCGCGATTAGAGATATGCTGAAGCACATCTAGCCATGTATATAGTAGCATATCTCACATTTTTATCAATCCGGAAAAACCGGAGAAGGAGATTTGCTATGATTAACAAAAGCAAAACGCCTTACATTAGGGATCTTTATCTTGCGTACCTAATTGACGGGGCTAATCGCACAGAAACTGATGAGTTTCCAATTTTAGAAAGATGGATGGTTGCCACTGACCTTCCAAAAGAAATAATACAGTGGGATAGAAGAAAAGATGTGGTAGATCCAAAAACTACCGCCATATGTTTTTATTGTAATGATGCTGGTTTTACACCTATCCTTAACAATCCAAAAAGATATGTTGAAAAACTAAAACAATATCAAATGGTGATAGGCGTTGATCCAAGCCCTTATGATAATATGCCTATTGTGGTTCAAAAGAGTCAAATCTATTTAAACCTAGCTATTACTTATTATTTTGCTACACAAGGAATAAAAATAATTCCGAATGTTAGATTAGGTGATAATAGAACATTGTCTTCACTAGAGGCTTATCCAAAGCATACGGTGATAGCAATTGGAACACATGGGTTCACAAAAGATTTAAATAATCGTGATATCTTTTCTGATCAAGTGATTAGAGTAGTCGATTATTTGGAACCTAGTGGTATACTTGTATATGGTCCAGCAAGTGACTATATATTTGGATATGCCCATTTGAAAGGAATACCTATATATCAATATGATTCCTACACAATGAAAGAAAACAAGAAGGATAGACTTCTTAAACTTTCTGAGGTGAATCATAATGAAGGGTAAGTCTATACTATTTACACCCCGTGTCAAATCAGCTTCAGGAAATATATCATTTATGCCTAAAAACGGGCAAAAGTCACTGTTTGCAAAATATATCGCGAATAGACATGATATTGATCCAAATGGAGCATTAGATATTATTGCACATGGATCTTGGAGAGAAATTGAAGTTAATACTTCAAGTGGTATAAGACGTATTAATGCTCGCCAAGCTGCAAAAATAATTAAAAAACAAAAAGAATTCAAGAAAGCAAAAACTATTAGATTATTGTCTTGTAGCACTGGCTCTCACCCAGAAGGATTTGCCCAACATCTTGCTAATGCGTTAGGGAAACCAGTCATTGCCCCTAACATGACTATTCACTCTTATCCAGATGGTAGACATTGGATATCAGATAATGGAAAAAAGGGCGAATTCAAAACTTTTTATCCAGGAGGAGTAAAACATGGAAGAAAATAAATATATTTGCCCAGACTGTGGGTCAGAAATGATTGCGGTTTATGATAAGCCAGCATTAAATCTAAATTGTCCAAAATGTGGTTGTATGATTGCAACAACAAAATGGGAGGAAATAGATTTAGATGATACTATTTATCAAATATCAATTATGCCAAATTGCAAAAATGATATTAGTACTATAAAGCTTCTATCTAAAATTACAGGAGAAAACTTTATTAAATCAAGGGATTTGGCAAACAATGGCGGGTTGCTTTCAAGCGGAACTGCTATTCAAGTACTTGAATTAAGAAAAACATTAATAAAGGCTGGAATTGACTTTAAAATTTTACCCGAATTTAAATACTAAGCTCTAGTTCTATTGAATTTAAAAAAAATTTTTGAGGCGATTATCTCGCCTCTTTTTTATTTTTTATTAAAGATTATAATTACAAATGAGGAAATGATTTATGACTAAAATTACATTAATTACAGGCGCAACAGCGGGACTTGGAAAAGAGTTTGCGAAGTTATACGCAAAAGATGGAAACAATGTTTTGCTTGTTGGAAGAAACCAAGAAAAATTAAATAACGTTAAAGAAGAACTTTCTAAAGATTATCCAAATGTTTTAATTGATACATTTGCAATTGATTTATCTAAACCAGAACTACTTCACACAGTTAAAGAATATACTGATTCAAAAGATTACTTTGTTAATAACTTAGTAAATAATGCGGGTTTTGGTGATAGAAACGACTTCAAAGATATGGATCCAGAAGTTCAAGTCGATATGACTAATGTTTGCTGTAACGCAGTGTGTTATTTATTAAATGTTTACATTAAAGATATGCTTAAAAATGATGAAGGACATATTATCAATGTCGCATCTATCGCTGGTCTTGTTCCAGGACCATACATGGTTACTTATCACGCGGTTAAAGCTTATGTTGTATCACTTGGTGAAGGTGTTGCTCACGAAATTAGAAACACTAATGTAAAGTTATTAACTTTATGTCCAGGACCATTTGATTCAGAATTTGTTTCAAAAGCTCATAATGATTACACATTCGCTAAGCTTAAACCAGTACCAGCAAGCAAGGTAGCAGAACTTGGTTATAAAAAGTCAAATAAAGGTAAACGTTTCTATATTGTTGGAGCGAAAAATAGATTCTTGATGTTTATCACTCGCTTTGTTTCAAGAAAATTTGCAGCATCCACTACCGCAGCAACCATTAAAAAAGAAAAGTAATTTTGGAGGGTAAAAGTTCGATGGAATCGGCACTTTGCCCTCTTTTTTTAATAAAAAAATTGCATAAAACTTAAAGCATTATATAATAATGCTAGGAGGATATCTTTATGGCAAGAAAACCTATAATGGCGATTATGTACGACTTTGATAAGACACTCGCTACAACAGATATGCAAAACTTTGGCTTTATTCCAGCTCTTGGATTAACTCCAGAAGAATTCTGGGGGAAGACTCAAGACTTCTCTAAAGCAACTGGAATGGAAAGAATTCTTTCTTATATGTATATGATGGTAAAACTTGGAAAAGAAAAAGGTTTACCAATGACAAGAAAGTGGTTCAAAGAATTAGGTGCTAATATTGAATATTTCCCAGGTGTAGAAACTTGGTTTAAACGTATTAATGAATATGGTGATAAATGTGGTGTTAAAGTAGAACACTACTTAGTAAGTTCTGGTACAAAAGAAATTGTTGAAGGCTCTAAGATTGCTAAGGAATTCAAAGAAATCTATGGTTGTGAATTCTATTTCACTCCTGGAGAAAATGGAACTCCTATTTGGCCTAAACTTGCAATTAACTATACTCAAAAAACACAATATTTCTTTAGAATTTCTAAAGGTGTTTCTGGTACAGCAGCAGATAACAAAGTTAATGCTTCAAAACCACATAAACGTATCCCTACTGAAAATATTGTCTATTTAGGTGATGGAATGACTGATGTACCATGTATGATTCTTGTTAAACAAAACGGTGGTAAGTCTATTGCTATCTTCAATAAGAATCTTGAACAAGTCACAATGTCATCTTTAAAGACACGTGTTAACTTTGCTTGCAAAGCAGATTACACAGAAAACAGTGAACTAGAAAAAACTGTTAAATTAATTATTGATCGTATCGCAGTTAATGATGCGATTAGAATTAAAGAAGATCGTCTTCAATCATCTGGATTAATGAAAAAAGGTAAAAAATAATGAATGTCGCAATTATTCTTTTAGGAGGAAATGGGACTCGTTTTGGAGAAAACACTCCAAAGCAATTTTTCCTATTGAAGAATAAGCCACTTTGCTATTACACAATTAAATCTTTTAATGATTCACCACTAATTGACAAAATTGTTCTTGTTATCGATGAAGAATACAAAAATCAATATCAAGAAATCGTTACTAAATGTAATTTAGATAAAGTCGTTAAATACGTTCAAGGTGGCAAAACAAGACAACAAAGTTCATTTGCTGGATTATTATCTTTAGAAAATGAATTAAATAAAGATGATAATATCTTAATCCATGATGGAGCGCGTCCATTATTAGATAAAGAAATTATCGAAAACAATATTAAAGAACTTAATAAATTTGATGGGGTTGTTACTGGTATTTATAGTGAAGATACAGTATCAATTGTAAAAGGTGGACTATTACACAGTTACACTGATAGAACTCAAGTTTTTCGAGTTCAAACACCACAATCATTTAAATATGGTGTAATATTATGTGCGCATAAAAAATATGCAAATGAATCTCTTACAGATGATGCTCAATTATTGATGAAAGAAAATATTCAAGTTGGTATTGTCTTAGGAAATAAAAAACTTCTTAAAGTTACAACTAAAGAAGATGTTAAATATATCGAGGATTACTTAAATGAGTAAATATCAAGTAAACGAAATTGTTGAAGGAACAGTTGTTGATATCAAACCTTACGGGGCTATCGTTCTTTTTGATGATGAAACCAAAGGTTTACTTCATATTTCCGAAATCGCTAATACATTTATTAGAAGCATCAACAAATATTTAACAATTGGTAAAACTTACCAAGTAAAAATACTTTCTATTGAAAGTGATGGATTCTTAAAAGTATCTATGTCAAAAATCACTGAAGAAGAGAAGAAGGCATATCGTTCTTCAGGTGCAAAAAGAACTCCTATTAAAGAAGATGAAATTGATTTCTCTCCTTTAAAAGAAGCAATGCCTAATTGGATTAAAGAATTTGAGGAGAAATAAAATGGTCAAAGTTGATTCAACACATTTAAATGTGAATTTTGATTTTGCTGCTTATGCAGAAAAGGTTGCAAAAGTTAATGAAATGATTGCAACAAGAACTGGTGCAGGTAACGATTACCTTGGTTGGTATAAGTATCCTGAAACCTATAACAAAGTAGAAGCTGAAGCTATTAAAAAATACGCTAAATACGTAAGAGAAAATTATGAAGTATTAGTCGTATGTGGTATCGGTGGTTCTTACTTAGGCGCAAGAGCAGCTATGGAAGCAATCAATGGATTAAGACAAGATAAAGGATTAGAAATTATCTTCTTAGGACAAACATTCTCTTCTGACTACGTATATGATGTTCTTGAATATATTAAAGATAAAAAGTTCGCTATTAACGTTATCTCTAAGAGTGGTACTACAACAGAAACCGCTATCGCATTTAGATTAGTTAAAAAACTTCTTGAAGAAAAAGTAGGTAAAGAAGAAGCTAGAAAAGCAATCTTTGCTACTACTGATCCAGAAAAAGGTGCTTTAAAGCAATTATCAACACAAGAAGGTTATGTAACTTTTGTTCTTCCTGGTGATGTTGGTGGTCGTTATAGTGTCTTTACTCCAGTTGGTTTATTCCCACTTGCATGTGCTGGTATCGATATCGATGCTCTCATGAAAGGTGCATATGACGCTATGGTCGAATTTGATAATGCTGATGTTACAACAAACAAGTGTTATCAATACGCAGTAATCCGTGATTACTTCTACCGCAACAACAAGCAAGTTGAAATGTTTGTTACTTATGAACCACGCTTAGTTCAATTAGGTGAATGGTTCAAGCAATTATATGGAGAATCAGAAGGTAAGGAACACAAAGGTTTACTCCCAGATTCAGCAACATTCTCTACTGACTTACACTCTCTTGGTCAATTCATCCAAGACGGTTCACCAGTATTATTCGAAACATTATTCATTGTAAAGAATCCTAACAACAAAGTTGTTATCCCACACGATGATGATAACCTTGATGGATTAAATTATCTTGAAAATAAAGATCTCGCTTTTGTTAATGAAAAAGCATTCTTAGGTACATTAGATGCACACGTAACTACAGGCGGTGTTCCTAACGTAATCTTAGAAGTAGAAAAGCTTGATGCTTATACATTGGGTTATATGTTCTATTTCTTCATGAAAGCATGTGGAATGTCAGCCTATTTACTTGAAGTAAATCCATTCAACCAACCAGGTGTCGAAGTATACAAAAAGAATATGTTCCACCTCCTTGGAAAGAAAGGTTATTAATACTTAAAAATTCTTTATTGACTAAATAATAACGTAATGTTATATTTATAAAGCACGTTTTCAATTAGTGCGTATGGAAGTTTAGCTCAGCTGGGAGAGCGCCACCCTTACAAGGTGGATGTCATAGGTTCGAGCCCTATAACTTCCACCATTAATTTGGATTGTGTTTAAGTGGGTAGATAGCGAAGCGGCCAAACGCGGCTGACTGTAAATCAGCTCCTACGGGTTCGGTGGTTCAAATCCACCTCTGCCCACCACTAAGTTGGGGTGTAGCCAAGCGGTAAGGCAACAGACTTTGACTCTGTCATCTCGCTGGTTCGATCCCAGCCACCCCAACCATCTTTCTCCCGTTAGCTCAGTTGGCTAGAGCACTTGACTTTTAATCAAGGGGTCGAACGTTCAAATCGTTTACGGGAGACCATTTTGTTGGTTTATTCTAAACTGCCCGGGTGGCGAAATAGGTAGACGCAAGGGACTTAAAATCCCTCGGTAGCGATACTGTACCGGTTCAAGTCCGGTCCCGGGCACCATTTGGTTACATTATTGGGGTGTAGCCAAGCGGTAAGGCAGTGGGCTCTGAACTCACCAGCACTGGTTCGAATCCAGTTACCCCAACCATTCTTCGAAAGGAGACACTACACGATGAAAAACTTTGTCATAAAATATGGCAAGTGGGTTGCAGTCGCTGTTGCGGTCATCACATTCGGACTTCTCGCTATTCCTGGTTTCTTCCAATTAAAGAGCCAAACATATAGTGGTTACGAAATGATCTTCCGTGCAAGTTTCGAAAAAGGTAGCGACTTCAATTACTTAAAGAACAATGGCAATTACGACGTATGTGTCATAGGAATAATTGCTCTTGTCGGAACACTTGTTTCAGCTATTATGATTGCTTTCGATAAGGAAAGCTGTGCATTAGATGTATTCGGTGGAATCTTATTAGCATTCTCTGGTCTTGTATTCTTAGCAATGCAAGGTTGGGCAGTCATTTGCTACAAGGTTACTGATATCGAAGCATGCCGTATTAACTTTATCTCTTATCTTATTGGTGCATTCCAATTAATTGCGGGTGTTGCAATGGCATATAAGGGATTCACAATCCTCAAAGAAGAAAAGAGTAACCCAAAATCAGTTAGTTACTCATATCTTAAGAAGAGTAAATAATTACTTCTTAATATAAACTATATTAGGTCTGCTAACGCGGACCTTTTTATTTAGCTTTATTTGGTGTTTAGATAAATATGTATTTGTTTCTACTTTTCCTTTAGTGGTTAAAGTTAAATACATATCATCTGTATTTTCATCATAAATATAAGTTAAGAATTGATGACGGACAAGTTGAGTAATGATGCTGCACATCTTTCTTCCTTGGACAGAAATAAGTGTACCGAAAGTAATGAGGTTTTCATATTCAGCATTACTTCCTGAAAGAACTTCCTCTACTCCTCTAACATTTGGATACATGTCTAAAGAATTAAGATCCATGATAGTTTTCATAATCTTAATTTGCGAAACATTTAATTTATATTCATTCTTCTTAACATTCATAGTAAAAATATCTTATCACATTTATTGATTTTTAATACTATTAAAGTATAATTAATCTCGCTATGGAAAATAAAGAACAACTCAAATTAATTGACGAAACATTAGATAAAATTAGACCATTCATTCAACGTGATGGTGGCGATGTGACATTAGTCGGCTTTAAAGATGGCATTGTTTACATCAAGATGTTAGGTGCATGCCAAGGTTGCACATTAATCGATTCAACTGTCTCTGATGGAATTCAAATTATTCTTATGGAAGAAGTTCCTGGAGTTCTCGGGGTTCAAGTTGTTGATTCTGAAAACGAAATCCCTGGAAATAACGAAGAACAAAAATAACACCATCGCTGGTGTTATTTTATTTTAGATTAAGAAGTTATCAATATTGTTTAGAACAATATAACCATCTCTATTGTAGACATCCTCTCTATTATAAACGAGAGGCTTTTTTGTAAATAAGAGAACGTATCCTCCTGCTTCTTCAACAATTCCTTGTAACGCTGCTGTGTCCCATTCTTTAGTGTTAGGAGACATTCTATATGTTAACTCTGCTTTACCACAGGCAATATAACATCCTTTAATTGAAGAACCTACTGTTTCAACATGTTTAATGCGATCAGAATATTTCTTCACTACTTCCATCTCATCTTCATTTACATGGAAACGAGAAGTTAGAACTGTTAAGTCATCCTTTTTATCGTTAACGTGGATTGGAGTTGTTTTACCATCCTTAAGGATGAACGCTCCATTACCCTTAGACATATAATATGTTTCTTTGTAAACAGGAATATCAATTACCCCTACTACAACGTTATGCTTATAAGCAAGAGCGATATTGATTGTAAATTGGTCGTTGTGAGCAACAAATTCTTTGGTGCCATCAACTGGATCAACAATCCAAACGTAATCGTTTGTAAGTCTTGCTTTATCATCTACAGATTCTTCAGTAAGCATTGCATAATCAGGAAATGCTTCACCTAAGATTTTTCTAATAATTTCATCAGCGGCTTTATCAGCTTTTGTGACTGGAGAATTATCTTCTTTAATTTCCACTCCAATATCAGAAGAATAATAAACTTCTAATATTTTTTCTCTTGCGACTAACGCAGCCTTAAGAGCAACCTCGAGTTCTTTCTCCCACATAACTAAAAAGTCCCTTCAGCAACCTTATCAAGGTCATTAACTATCTCCATCGGTAAATCCCACTCAGAATTTGTTAAACGAGCTCCAGAGGCGCATTTGTGGCCTCCTCCACCATATTTAACCGCTACTTGATGAATATCAAGTCCGTTACTTCTAAATTCAATACGAATATTCTTTTGTGGGTCGCGTGTGAATAAAACCCAAATTGGACATCCTTTGATATTTCCAAGAACGTTAATGTTCTTTGAAACTTGATCAAATGTTAATCCAAATTGTTCGTAGTCTTCTTTATCAGCAAAACAATAGATGACATTGTTTTTAGTCTTTTTAAACTTGGTAATAATAGTAGCTTGATACTTCACCATTCTTTCATCACTTTGATATAAAATATCAAAGATAGTTTTTGGATTAATATCTTTCTTATAAAGCTTTGAAACAATTTCATGTGTCTTAGCGTTTGTTGGTAAGTATTTAAAACGACCACTATCAGTGCAAATACCAAGATAAAGAAGTTCAGCTGCTAAAGTTGAAATTTTCCATTTTAATGTTAACGCCATTTCAGCTACCATTTGGCTAGCAGCAATCGAATCAACATCAACCCATTTTGGATAATCGAATTCTGAGCTTTCAATATGGTGATCAATTTTACAAATTGCTTTAGCAGTTGCTACACGTTGATCACTAACACGATTGAGTTCACTGCAATCACAAACAATTGCTAAACTATTTTTGATTACTTCATCATCAACTTCATCGTGCTTTGCAAGGCGTTCATAAAGGTCCTCTTGACCATAGCCAAGAGCGTAAACCTTTTTACCTTTAAAATTATCCTTAATTAATTCACGGAGGCCGAGTGTTGAGCCGTAGCTATCACAATCGGGATTGATGTGACCATAAATGGTTATAACATCATATCTTTTGATTAATTTACAGATTTCCTTAATTGATTTATCCATAAATCATCAGTTATTTCTAAATAAATACAATTAGAATTCTTCAGAAGTTTTTGAGCGATCGTAATCAACTTCATCGCTTTCTTCTTCGTCTTCATCCTTATCTTCTTTGAGTTCATCTGGCATTTCATCTTCGCCTGAATCGAATGATTCGCTTTCTTCTTCGATATCATCAGAGTAAGCAGCTTCGAGAACTTCACTGATTTCCTTTTCTGTGTGACGGTAACGGAGATCCCATTGATTGTTTTGTAAGCAGAAGAACTTACCATCAACTGTTAATGATGTGTAGAATCTAGACATGAGAACTTTGAGTTGGCTGTCTGATAATTCACTCATTCCAGCTTTTGCAAGAGCAGCTTTAAATAAATCTGCAAATGCGAGAGGAGCCTTAGTTTCTGTTAAAACGTCATAGGCATATTGTGTTAATGATTTTTCTGGCATAATATTTACCTTCCTTTTTAATTACATTTTTGTTGGAGCACTTACTCCGATAACGTTAAGAGCATTTCTCATAACGATTGAGCTTGCTTTAGCTAATGCTAAACGGCTCGCTGTGACTTCGATATCGTCACGATTTATAACACGGCATTCAGTATAGAAAGAGTGAATTAACGCTGCTAACTTTTGAATGTACGTTGCTACCGTATAAGGTGCGCGTGCTTTTGCGCTTGTTTCGATAACTTTTGGGAAATCAAGTAAGCACTTAATTAAGTCGACTTCTTGTCTTTCTTTTAAGTTCTTTGCTGTAAGATCTAATTCAATATCACTAGCGGTTTCAAGAACCTTATATAATCTAGCGTAAGCATATTGAGCATAGAATACAGGGTTAGATGAATTTTGTTCTGTTGCAAGATTAAGATCAAAATCTAAGTGAGATGATGCTGCTCTACTTACGAAGAAGTAACGAACTGCATCAACACCAACATCTTCACAGAGTTCACGTAATGTGACACCATTACCTGTACGCTTAGACATCTTAACTTCTTCACCATCTTTGATTAATCTAACCATTTGGACTAATTCAACTTCAAGTGTATCAGCTGAGTATCCTTGCATCATAAGAGCTGATTTCATACGGTTAATATAACCGTGGTGGTCAGCACCTAAAATATCAATTAAGTAATCGTAATTACGAGATAACTTATTTAAGTGATACGCAATATCAGGCATTAAGTATGTATAAGAACCATCTGATTTAACAACTGCTCTATCTTTATCATCTAAGAAGTCGGTTGTTTTTAAGAATGTTGCGCCTTCTTGAACATATGTATATTTACCATAGAGGTTTTCAAGAACATCTTGAACATGGTTATTAGCACGAATAACTCTTTCAGAAGAATAGACATCAAACGAGACTCTAAATAATGCTAAGTCACGTTTAATTTTTTCTAATTCTTCCTTCATTCCAATGCTTGTTAATGATGCGAAAGTTTCATCATTATCAACAAGGAACTTATCTCCATATTCATCTTTAACCTTTACAGCAATATCAACAATATCGTGTGCATGATATCCGTCTTCAGGCATTGGATAATCTTCTCCGAATGCTTGGTGATATCTTGCTCTTAATGATTTACCTAAATTGTTAATTTGGTTACCAGCATCGTTAATGTAGTATTCACGAGTTACATCATAACCAGCGAATTCATATAAACGGCAAATTGAATCACCAACAGCAGCACATCTTGCATGGCCTAAATGTAAATCACCAGTTGGGTTTGCTGAGACAAATTCAACATTGATTCTCTTACCTTGGTCTTCACCATGACCATACTTTTCATCTAATTCGATGATTTTTGCAACTGCTGAGTTAATAGCATCCTTCTTCATAAAGAAGTTAATGAATCCTGGACCAGCAATTTCAATTTTTTCAATTCCATCTTTATCGATGTTTTCAATAATCTTAGAAGCAAGGTCACGAGGATTTGACTTAGCAACTCTACAATATTTCATTGCAGTATTTGTTGCGTAGTCACCATGTGAAGGATCTTTAGTGTTTTCAACAATTAAGTCATCCACACTAACTTCGATACCTAATGATGCTAAAGACTTTTGTAATTTTGATTTAATATCTAATTCAATACTCATAGTTTCGTTACACTATGCAAGTCTTGCAAGCGTATTCTCCTTTCCTAAGATTGTGATAATGTTATACATTTCAAGGCCATGTTCAACGCCTGTTAATCTAAGTCTTACTGGCATATATAAATCTTTGCCTTTAACACCTAATTCATTTTGAACAGATTTGAAGCATTCCTTAATTGTATCTTTATTGATTTCATTAATACTTGCTAAGTATTTAGCGAATGTCTTAATGACATTTTTGCTTGTTTCAGAATTGTAGAATTCTTCTAATTCTGCTGGTACTTCACTAGCATTGATGATTGGCGAGAGTAAAGAAGCGATGTCTTTACCACATGTAATTTCTCCTTTGAACATGTTAGCAATAGCTAATATTCTTTCATCTGATTCATTTGCTAATAAATCTTTAACGAATGGTTTGATGAATTCAAGATACTTGTCATCAGATAATTCACGGATATAGTGTTGGTTCATCCAAACAAGTTTCTTGTTATCAAACATTGATGGAGAGCTAGAAAGTCTTGCAGGATCAAACATTTTTCTTGCTTCATCAAATGTGAAGAATTCTCTATTTTCCTCAGGAGTCCATCCAAGAAGTAATAAGAAGTTAAAGATAGCTTCTGGAAGGAAACCATTGTCTCTATACTGAGACATGAATTGAAGAATATTTAAGTCACGTTTAGATAACTTCTTACCATTTTCATTAATGATAATTGTCATATGTCCAAATCTTGGAGCTTCCCAGCCAAAGTAATCGTAAACTTGAATTTGCTTTGGAGTGTTACTTAAGTGTTCTTCACCACGTAAAACGTGAGTAATTTCCATTAAGTGGTCATCTACTACAACAGCGAAGTTATATGTAGGAATTCCACTACTCTTCATAATGACCCAGTCACCAATATCATCGGTATTAAACTTAACGTGTCCACGGACTAAATCATCGAATTCAATATCCTTGTGGTCAGGCATTCTTAAACGAATTGTAGGCTTGATTCCTTTAGCGCGTAATTCGGCCTTTTGTTCTTCAGTTAAATTAAGACATCTTCTATCATACTTAGGTGCAGCAATGCCATTTGCTAATTGTTCTTCACGAGAGATTTCTAATTCTTCTTCAGTACAATAGCATTCATATGCGTAACCTTTATCAATGAGTTCTTGAGCATATTTATGATAAATATCAAGTTTCTCCATTTGTCTATATGGAGCGTACTTAGGATTTGGTTCTTCAGTTGATTCATCAGGAACAATACCTAACCAAATTAAATCATGGAGTTGGCTATGTTCTGCACCTGGAATATTTCTTTCAACGTCTGTATCTTCGATACGGAAAACAAAATCACCATCATACTTCTTTGCGAATAAGTAATTGAATAATGCACTTCTAGCACCACCGATATGTAAATATCCGGTTGGGCTTGGGGCATATCTTACACGAACTTTTTCCATAATATCTATTTACTCCTTAACAATACGGAACTTTGCGCCATTGCGGCTTCATTTTTTCCGATAGGGCCTACCTTATTAAATGACATTGCTTTAATAGATACATTTTCAACATCAGTTAATAATAACTTAGCTACTTTTTCACGCATTTGAGGGATATAACCAGCAAGCTTTGGTTTTGAAATAGCGACTTGAACATCAATGTTATTGATTTCAAATCCTTTGCCAGTCATAAGTTCTACTACTTCTTTTAAAAGAAGAGTTGAGTCGATGCCCTTGTATTTAGGATCATTATCTGGGAAGTGGCTTCCTAAATCTCCTAACGCGAGTGCACCTAGGATAGATTCAGCGACTGCGTGAATAACAACATCACCATCAGAGTGTCCAAAGCAACCTAAATCAAATGGAATCTCAACTCCACCTAAAACAAGTTTGCGTCCCTCTACTAATGGATGAATATCTTCGCTAAATCCAATTCTATACATAGTATTTCCTTTTATACATTGAAACGGAAGAAGACGATATCTCCATCTTTCATAGCGTATGTCTTACCTTCCATTCTTAATTTACCTGCTTCTTTTAAAGCAAGTTCTGATTTATATTCATGAATGTCTTCATATGAATATGTTTCAGCTTTAATAAAGCCTTTTTCAAAGTCAGTGTGGATAGTACCCGCACATTGAGGTGCAAGCATACCATTTGTGAATGTCCAAGCACGGCATTCATCTGGTCCAACTGTGAAGAATGTTGCTAAATTGAGTAACTTATATGCAGCCTTGATAACCTTATCAAGTCCAGATTCAGTTGCCCCTAATGTTTCAAGGAATTCTTTTCTTTCTTCCTTAGAAACTGAAGATAATTCATATTCAATTTCACAAGATACTGGAATTACTTGAGCATTTTCTTTAGCAGCGATTTCTTTAACGATGTTGTAATATTTACAACCATCAATATCCATATAGTCATCACCACTTACGTTAGCAACATAAATGATTGGCTTTAATGTTAGTAATTGATAGTTCTTTCTTAACCATTCTTTATCTTCTTGAGAAATATCTGCTATACGAGCAGGATCTCCATTTTGAAGAACTGCTTGAATTGGCTTAAGAACATTAACTTCATGAACTGATTCTTTATCCTTTTGAATACGTGCTTTAGTTTCAACTGCTGCTAAACGTTTTTCAACAGTTGCTAAATCCGCCATAGCAAGTTCAAGATTAATGGTTTCAATATCTCTTTTTGGATCAACTGATTCCATAACGTGAATAATTTCATTTGAATCAAAACAGCGAACAACTTCAACGATAGCATCGCATTCCCTGATGTGAGATAAGAATTGGTTTCCTAAACCTTCACCCTTAGATGCGCCTTTGACTAATCCAGCAATATCATAAAATTCAAATGTTGCTGGGATAGTTTTCTTTGGTTGGAAAAGTCCACTTAAAAATTCAAGTCTTTCATCTGGTACGTTAACAACACCAGTATTTGGGTTGATAGTTGCGAATGGATAGTTTGCAGCTTCAACATGTGAATTTGTAATAGCGTTAAAAAGTGTTGATTTTCCAACATTTGGTAACCCTACAATTCCTGCTTTAAGTGACATAATTATTTCCTCTACTTCAAAAATAGCAGTGTTATTTTATAACACGTCTTTAAGATAGTAAAGTTAAAACTCTTTTAATAAGAGTTACTCACTTTTGTTTTCCTTCGTTTTTTTGCCTTGTTATCCCTCAAAATAATAGCGAAAGAAACGATTAAACTAGTCACAATTGTAATCACTAACATTAAAGAAAACTCCACAAGAAGTGCGGTAAAATCAAAAGAAAAGCCTATAGAACCATTTAGAAGTTTTGATAAGGCAATATTGAGCAAATAATCAATTCCTATAAGTTCAAATGCTGACATTAAAAAAGATACAAATCCTTGCAACAGCGAGTGGCAAATGAACATTGAATAAATATCAATGTTTGAAAAACCTAATAAAGAGAATAATTTAATTTCTTCTTCACTCTCTGCGACATTAATGAGGATGACTAACGTTAAAAGAATGATTGCAATAACCATAGTTACTACTGAAAAGATTAATAAAATAGTCTGCATATACGACAGTGTTGAATCAACACTTATGACTGCATCACTAATAGGGTCAACAAATGTGTAATCAGTAAATAATTGATTTAGTTTTGGGAGAACTTTTTGGGTAATTGATTTGTCATCAAACTCAAAAATCACGCTGCTCGGAGTTAGATTAAAAGAACTAATTCCTAACTCGTCTCTAAAGAATGAAACACTCCAATCTGGATATTGATAAACAATATTTTCATCCGCTTCAATTACACCTACAATCTTTAGAGTTGCTTTTGAGTAATCTTTATAAAAGACATCATCTTCGATGTAAGCGTTTGATACACAGCCAAAATGGAGACGGATATTTATTGGGTTATCTCCTAGACCAAGTGATTTTGCTAAGCCAGTAGACACAACGATTTCCAAGTCATTGTCTGGCATATTGCCCATAGATAAAGATTTGAAATTAGTTGAATATTGAAAACCACCACCAACACTATTTGCGTAGTTTCCTTGGAGAATTCCTTTTTGCAAATCTAAAATAGCAGCAGATTCATTGTGCATTGAAGCTTCTGCATCCATTGCTTCATCAAGCATATCATCACTAACTGATATAAAGGCATTTTGAGAGAATCCTGACATCATTGCGGCACCATATGATATATACCCAAAATTCGTGCTCATATAGTAATTGGATAACTCTGGATAATACCGAATAATAGTTTTAACATCATTCATATGAATGCATGTTTTATCCACATAGTAGACTAGAAGTCTATTTTCTTTACATGTTTGATTAGGTTTACATATTGTTGGATGATAACTGTAATTTGTTCTTTCAAATGAAAAGTCAAATAATTCATTATCATACATCGCCATATTAAGAAACTGTTTAGGGTCACCATAAGTAGTTAAATAGTAAAGCTTGTACATGATCCAAGGGAGATTGCTTGGAGTGCCATCACCACTTGGGAATCTCATTTGCTCTTCAAAAATATATTCATTCCATAGTTTGTTCGTGTGATAAATAACTGGTGAAGTTGTTTCTACAACGCCTGCTAATCTGAAGATTTGTTCATCTGAATACCACCAGTCCTCATTCTCAACACTTAAGGTAATAAACACACCTCTATTTTTAATGTATTCACCTAAAACAACATAATTTCTTTGGATATGAAGTTTATAACAAAGATTGGCCATATCGTCGTACTTTAAGCCTAAAACAAGTTCGTCATTTTCTAGTGAAGATATACCTGGATAAGTTCTTACAAGATTGTTATCACTAATCCACTTAAAATCATTTATTGATCTAATTGAATAACTTGGTAAAGGAATCTTGTAAGCTTCAGATGAAATGTATAGTTCGTTATCATCTTTAAAGAATTCTTCAAAGTTAACTAAATATGTTGCTCCAACACCTTCAATATATTCACTATATTTATTAGCGATTTCTTCAACTTGGTTACGATTCGCACTATAAATACCATCATAAATATTTGGGTTACTTCTTTTTGGAGTCATTATGATTTGACTGCTTGTAAAAAGGGATGAAAAAGCAGACTCGAGTTTAGCGTTCAAACTACCTGAAAGAATTAAAGACATTCCAATAGAAGTTAATGATAAAGATATCATCATGTTTGTAATGAGGGTTCGATATTTTTTGACCTTCATCTTTTGATATGAATGTCTGAATTTAAAGTCTAAAGGAAGGCTAACGTGTTTAGATGTTTTGCCAACATCTCTAATGAGCAATCTTTTATCATTCTTAGTCCAATTTCGTTGTTCCGTAATTTCAAAAGAATTGTTCTTCAAACGAAGGATTTTATCTGCGTAATTATTAAATAATTCAGCGTCGTGTGTAGAAATTATCACTAAGGAATGTTTAGAAATTTTATGCAAAATCTCCACTATTTCCTGAGAATTTTTAGAATCTAAAGCGCCAGTAGGCTCATCGCAAAGAATGATTTTTGGATTGTTAATCAACGCTCTTGCAATCGCTATTCTTTGTTTTTGTCCACCTGATAAATTATTAACCTGTTCATCCTTTTTAAAAGATAATCCAACAATACGTAAGACATCTTCAACTCTCTTATTTAATGTATGTATGCCTTTATTTGAAATTGATTCATATGGGAGTCTTACATTTTGATTAACTGTATCTAGATTTACTAAATTAAAATTTTGGAAGACAAAACC